>QHUY01000139.1 GCA_003223415.1 Gemmatimonadota bacterium | reverse complement strand
AGGTGCCGCGACCCTCGGCGCCGAGCTCGCAGACCGCGCCGACCGGGCTGCTGTCCTGCTCGGCGCTGCCCGCCGAGTCCGGGACGTACAGGATCGGGCGCACCGGGAAGACCATCACCTTCGGGTCGCCCTGCGTGCAGCCGACGGTCGGACTGGAAGCTCACCACTCGAACTACGCGGTGGCATGGTGAGGGGACCGATGCGCCGTCGCGCAGTGGTCGCGCTGTCCGTTGGCGCGATCGCGCTGGCCACGAGCTGTCGCTCGGACCTGGCCGGCCCGACATTGCGCGGGAATCTCGCGAGGACGGGGGCATTGCTTTCGTGCAAGCCGCTCGGCTATGACTCCGTCACGCAGACACTCGGCCCTGCTGGTGGGGTGATCAAGGTCAGCAAGCACAACCTGGTGGTTCCTGCGGGCGCGCTGAGCACGGTGGTGAGCATCACGGCGGTGGCGCCCGCGGACACGGTGAACCGGGTCGTGTTCCGGCCGGAGGGTCTCACCTTCGGCCAGCCCGCGCTGCTCACGCTGTTCTACGGCAACTGCAAGGTGACCGCGCAGTCGAAGCAGGTCGCCTACACGAGCGACTTGCTGGCGATCCTGCAATACGTGCCCTCATCTGACGCCCCGTCGGCCAAGGTGGTGACCGGGCTGCTGAGCCATTTTTCTAACTATGCCGTCGCGTGGTGAGGGGAAAATGACGACGTGGGCATCCGCCGTGGATCTGCTCCACGAGGCTCGCCCGGCGGTTCCTGCATCTAGGAGTGCATAGCTATGAGAGTCGCACGTCTTGGGCGAGTCGCGCTGGTCCTGACCGCTGCCGCGCTGCTGAGTTGCGGTGAGCCCCCCCTCAGCCCTGTCCCGCCGCCGCAGGCGAGCCTGATCGGCGGACTACTGCAGGCCACGGGGCTGCTGCAGTGCACAGCGATGCCCACTGCGACGGCCACTCAAACGGTCGGCCCGGCGGGCGGGGTGATCAACGTAGGCCCGCACAGGCTGTCGATCCCGGCAGGCGCGCTCGGCGCGCCGGTCACCATCACGGCGACGGCCCCGTCGGACAACGTGAACCGCATCCAGTTCCAGCCCGAGGGCCTCGTGTTCCAGCGGTCGGCCGCCCTCACGATGAGCTACGCGAATTGCAGCCTGCTCGGGAAACTCCTGCCGAAACAGATCGCGTACACCGACGACGCGCTGAACATCCTCAGCTACTTGTGGTCACTGGATGACCTCTTCGCGAAGAAGGTCACCGGGAAGCTGAACCACTTCTCCAACTATGCCGTCGCCTGGTGAGGTCACGATGACCGCCACGCCGATTACCGCTTCCTTGCAAGCAGGTCCGCGCGCGCCGGTGCGCCCCGCGGTGGACTTGCTCCACGAAGCGCGCGCTCGGGAGCGGGCGGCGTCCATCCCTGAGGCGATCGCATCGTATCAGGCGGCGGTCGCCGCAGCAGAGCGCGCGGGGGAGCGGGCCGTGTTGGCCGAAGCGCTCCGCCGTCTCGCCGTGCTGCGCCACCGCCGGGGCGAATCAGCCGAGGCGCGGGAGCTGTGCCGCCGAAGTCACGCCGTGGCGTGCCACGCCGGCAATCCCGTGCTCGCCGGGGAGGCCCTCAATACGCTCGGCGGGATCGACCTGGAGACGGACGCCGTCGCCGACGCCCGCGGGAACTTCCTCTGCGCCCTTGAGCTGGGCGGGCAGAGCCGCGAGCTGCGCGCGCGCGTCGAGCAGAACCTCGGCATCCTCGCGAACATCCAGGGGGACCTGGACGAAGCCGTGGCACGCTACGGGCGCTCGCTCGAGGCGTACCGGGCGTCGCACGACGAGCACGGGTGCGCGATCGCCTACCACAACCTCGGCATGGCGAGCGCGGATCGGCAGCAACTGGATGAAGCGGAGCGCTACTTCCGGCAGAGCTACGAGATCGCCCAGCGCGCGGGCGACGTGCACCTCCAGGGCCTGTGCCTGGTCAACCACGCCGACGTGCACTTCCTGCGGGAGCGCTATGAAGACGCGCGGCACAACGCCGAGGCCGCGCTCGCCACGTTCGATCAGCTCGACGCGCTCAGTGACAAGGCCGACGCGTATCGCGTCCTCGGTATGGTGTTCCGCGAGACCGGCCGACCGGCGCTCGCCGAGGCGCGGCTCCGCTCGGCGATCGAGCTGGCGGTGAGTGCCGGCGCGTTACTCAACGAGGCGGAGGCCTCGCGCGAGCTGGCCCTGCTGTACCAGTCCATGGGGCGCAACCAGGAGGCGCTGACCCTCCTCAACGCCGCGCACCGCCTGTTCGGGCGCCTCGACGCGCGCCTCGACGTCGTCCACGTCGATGGCAAGATGGCGGAGCTCGAGGCCACGTATCTCTCCGTGGTACACGACTGGGGCCAGTCCATCGAGTCCAGCGACCCCTACACCTTCGGGCATTGCGAGCGCGTGGCGCGGCGCGGCGTCACCGTCGCGCGGGCGCTCGGGATGGACGCACACGCCCAGACGACGGTGCGGCTCGGCGCCTACCTCCACGACCTGGGAAAGGTGCGCGTCCCCCACGAGATCCTCAGCAAGCCTGGCCCGCTGACGCGTGACGAGTTCGAGGTGATCCAGATGCACCCGATCTGGGGCATCGAGCTCCTCGCCGGCGTCGAGTTGCCGTGGGACATCAAGCCCATCATCCGCTGGCACCACGAGCGCTACGACGGCACGGGCTACCCCGACCGTCTGCGGGGCGACGAAATCCCGCTCTCGGCCCAGATCGTCGGCATCGTGGACGTGTACGACGCCCTGACCACCACCCGCCCGTATCGCGCGGCATTCTCACCCGAAGCGGCGCTCGCGCACGTCGAGGGCTCTCACGAGCTGTGGTCGGAGGCGGTCTTCACCGGCTTCTTCGCGTCGCTCGCCCAATCGCCGACTGCGACAACGGAGGCCTCCTGCACAGCGGCACTCTGACGCCGGCCGAAGAGCGCCGGACCGGGCTCGATCGGCGCACCGGCCGGGAGCGACGCTCGGGGGCGGAGCGCCGGGCTGAGTGCCGCCGGACGACGGATGCAGGGCATCGCCTGTTGCACCGGTCGATTTGGGTCGGCACCGAACCCGGCGGCCTCTCCCTCCGCCGATTGTTCCCCCATGCGCAGTTCAGCGACGCTGAAGCCGCGGAGCGCCTGGCGGGGATCGCAGCGCACCGCAGGGAACTCGACGCGAGCGTCGGCCGGGATGTCGGCCCCTCGGTCGCGGCGCTCGACTACTTGCTGAATATCAGCGGCGATCTGGCTGATCCCACGATCGTCGAACACGAGGTTCTCGAAGTCGTGGAACGCCGTTCGGTGACCGATCCGCTGACCGGGCTCTTCAACCGGTACCACTTCGAGGCGACGCTCAGGCGGGAAGTCGCGCGCTGCACGCGCTACGGGACCCGGCTCTCCCTGTTGCTCATGGACGTCGATCAGTTGAAGGCGGTGAACGACCGGTGGGGCCACCAGGCGGGGGATCGGGTGCTCGGCCGCGTGGCGCGTGCGATCCAGACCAGCCTGCGCGGCACAGACATCGCCTCCCGCCACGGGGGCGATGAATTCGCGATAGTCCTGCCCGACACTGACGCGCGGGCGGGACGACTCGTGGCCGAACGGATTTGCGCGAAGGTGCAGGCGTCCCGCGGGGAAGGGAACGTGCCGGACGCCTCGACCAGGGTCACGGTGAGCGGCGGTCTGGCCGAATTGCCCCTCGCCGCCCCCTCGGCCGCAGAAGCCCAGCTCCTCGTGGCTGCCGATCGGGCGCTGTACCTAGCGAAGGGGCGCGGCGGCAACCACGTGGCCGAGGCGACGCCCTGACCCCTTGTCTCAAGGAATCCCGATAGTTAAAGTCGGGTTTCCTAACTTCGACGGGCCCCGATGTCACAGCCAGCGACCCGCCTTTGTATCGCGCTTGCCGTACTTTCTCCGCTCACTGCTCTCCCAGGCCGAGGTGTCGCTCAAGACCGGTTCGAGATCGAGGTGTACCCGTATGAAACGGCGGCACGGGGCGAGTGGGAGCTGGAGACGCACCTCAATTACACGCAGGTCGGGACGACGGCGTTCGACGGCCGTGTGGCGCCGACGGAGGGTCAGACCCGCCTCGCCGCCGAGCTGACCCACGGTCTCACCGCCCACTGGGAGCTTTCGGCTTACCTGCTCGCCGCCCATCGCTCCGCGTCGGGGGTCGACTTCGCCGGGTGGCGGATGCGCTCGCGCGTCCGCGCACCGGAGACGTGGCGGCTCCCGGTGCAGCTCGGGTTGAGCCTCGAGCTCGAGGCCACTCAACCGGCGTTCAGCGACAGCCCCCTGACCCTCGAGCTCGTTCCCATCTTCCAGCGGCGCGTCGGGCGGTGGCAGTTCACCGTTGACCCGGCCTTCGAGCGTGACCTCTCCGGGCCCGAAGCGTCGGAGGGCTGGGAGTTCGAGCCTCGAGCGCGCGCGGCCGTGACCGCGAGCCGGACGGTCACGCTCGCGCTCGAGTACTACGGCGCCCTGGGCCATGTGGGTGCGATCCTGCCAGCCGAATCCCAGGTCCACCAGTTCTTTCCGAGCGTGGAACTCCGGCTCGGGGACGAGCTGTCGGTGGACCTCGGCGTCGGCGTGGGCGCGACGGCCGTAGGTGACCGGCTGGTGTT
>QHUY01000082.1:31823-47790 GCA_003223415.1 Gemmatimonadota bacterium | reverse complement strand
ATCGCGCAGTTGTGCTCGGACAGTCGGAAGGCGCCCTCGTCCTCCTGCCACTCGGCCATGTAGCCAGCCTCCGACATCAGCCGAGCGATCGCCGCCACACGATCGCTTCCCGCCACGCCGTCGAGCTCGCTCTGGAGCCTGCGTGTCAACGTGGCGTAATGATCCTCGAGCAGCTCCACCGCGGCGCTCCGCCCGGCTTTCTCAGTCACCCGCTGGAGTAGTTCGGTCAGCGTCTCTTCGTAGCGGCGTGGGAACAGCGCCTCGCCAGCCCCGCTCAGCCGGTAGGCGAACGTCGGAGCGCCTACACCCCGGTGCTCGCGCCCGTAGGCGATCAACCCCTCAGCCTCGAGCTCCTTCAAGTGATGTCGAATCGCGTTGGGGGAGACGCCAAGCTTCTCCGCGAGCTGCTTGGCGGTGAGCGGCTGCGCGCGCTTCAGCTCGACCAGGATCTCCCCGCGCGGTCCCTTATGGGCCGCGAGTTGCGGTTGGAGATTCGTCATGCCGGAATCCTAAGAGGCGGCGCAGGCATTGTCAAACTAAATACAACAAAATTTGGACAAATTGGCATGTCATTGAACGACAACGACTTCAGCGATGCTCGGAGGTAATTCGCCGCAGCAGGACCGCGTACCGCGGATCTTCGTGCAGGGAGCTGAAGGCGGGAAGGTTGCGGAGGTCAATGAGCCATCCCGAGCGATCCTCGAGCGCACGGTCCAACCACGCGAACGCGCGGTCGGCGTCGCCGGCCACCGCGTAGGCGAAAGCGACCAAGAACGGAGAGACGTATTCCCGCGTCGCACGCGCCTCCAACTCCGCCAAGGCCCGGGTCACGTCATCACGCCGGCCCGCCCGGGAGTACGCTTCCACCAGGCTTGCCTCCCCCCGCGTCCAGCGCAGCGCCAAGAGGTGCTGGTAGGCGGCGATGGCGTCGTCGGTGCGTCCCGTGGCGAGATAGGTGTCGCCGAGGGTTTCCCACGCGTGAAACTGGGTCGAGTCCAGAGCGATCGTGCGCTGCACGAGGGCGATGGCGTCGGCGCTTCGGCCCGCAGCCTTGAGAGACCCAACCAGCTCGCTGTTGATCATCGGATTCAAGGGATCGAACCGCTGCGCCAGCTCCATCTCCGCGAGGCCGGCCGGCGACGCGTACCCGAAGAGGTAGGCGTAGTAGAAGTGGGCCGTCGCGTCGGTCGAGTCGAGCGCGATGGCGCGCCGGAACTCCCGCTCCGCGGCTGTCCGGTCCCAGTCGTACGACAATAGAATCGCTCCCAGCAGGGTATGGGCACGTGCGAGGGTGCTGTCGATCAGGAGTGCCCGGTCCACGGCCGCTTTCATCTTCGGGTAGGCTTCGCGTGGCGACATGAAGTCGTCCGTGAGCCAGAAGTACGTGTCGGCGACGGCGACATGAGCGAGGGCGAAGCCGGAATCGCGCGCGATGGCGGCGTCGAACAACTGGAGGCTCCGCTCGAGGCCCTCCCGCGTCTGTTGATTGAAGAGAAACCGTCCCCGCAAGTACAGATCGTAGGCCTCCGCCACACGGGTCGGGCGCACGCCGAGGGCGGCCCGTTCCGCACCGGTGAGCGGTCCGGCGATACGGACGGCGAGCGTCCCTGCAACCTCCGTCTCGATCGCGAGCACGTCGTCCGCGTCGCGGACGAATTGACCCGACCAGACCTGGGTCCCGGTGCCGGCGCGCACCAGTTCGATCGTGACGCGGAGCCGCCCGCCGGTACGCAGCAGGGTGCCGCTGACGAGGTGGGCCACGCTCAACGCTCGTCCCAGCGTCACGGGCGGCAGCATCCCGACGCCGCGCAAGCGGCGTACGGCGGTGCGGGACGTCACGGTCATCCGGGCGAGCTGCCCGAGCCGGGCGGAGATGGCGTCGGCCAGTCCTTCGCCCAAGTAGGAGTCGCTGGAATCGCGGGACAGGACCCCAAAGGTCAGCACCGCGACGCTCGCCTGCGGAGCGGTGGCCGGCCCGCGCGCAGCGCAGGGTGGCGGAGAGCCGTCCGGGCACTGCGCCCGTGCCGTGTGCGGGACCGCCGCGGCGAGTGCCGCCACCGCTAGTAGATGTCGCGATTCCACTCGCGCACCAACCGCTCGTAGTCCTCAGGCGTGTTCACCCGATCGATCACCGCGGGGTCGTCCACCGCCACGGTGCATACGTCCGGCTCGTGCGCGTGCAGCACGGCCCGGGCACCTTCGCGGGTGGCGGCCTCACTGGACTCGATCTCGGCGAACAGCGCGGCGTCCCAGATCACGGGGTGGCCGCGCCGGCCAGCGAACCCCGGGACCACCGCGGCCGGATGCCCTCGGCGGTAGACCTCGATCAACCGCTCCACGGTGGTGATGCGGACGTGGGGCAGATCGACGGGCCAGGCAAGCACTGCGGCCGGCCGCGCCGGCTGCAGGACAGCAAGCGCACGGCGCAGCGACGCGATCGGACCGGCGTCCACGTCGGGGTTCTCGACCACGAGGCAGTCATGCCCGGCGAGCAGTGGCCGGATGCGCGGCGCATCCGGTCCGACCACGACCACGGTCGTCTTGAGGTCAAGCGCCTCAAACGCTTCCAGGATTCGGATCACGAACGGCTGGCCGCGGAAGTCCAGCAGGGCCTTGGGGACGCCCATGCGCGCGGAGCGCCCAGCCGCCAGCACGACACCGGCGATCGTCACAGGGTGTAGGATATCGCGAGTTGCAGCCCGGCGCCAAATCGCCAGATTTGGCGGACTATGGCCGTGCGGCGCATTCGCCAACTGGGCGACCCAATTCTCCGAGTCCGCTGCGGGCGGGTCCAAGACCCCACGTCCGCCGCGGCCCGCCTCGTCGCCGACGACCTGCGCGACACGCTGCGCGCCGCCAAACGCAAGTACCGGATGGGCCGCGCGATGGCCGCACCGCAGATCGGCGCCCCCGTGCGCATCGTTTTCGTCGAGGTGGACAAGCAACGCTGGGCGATGGTGAACCCGGAGATCGCCGACGTCGGCTCCGATGATTTCCAGGTGTGGGACGACTGCTTTTGTTTCCCCAACCTGTTGGTGCGGGTGACGCGCGCCTATCAGGTGAGCCTGACTTACCAGGACTTGCAGGGCAAGATGCACACGATGGAGCTCAAGGAGGGGATGGCTGAGCTGCTGCAGCACGAGATCGACCACCTGGACGGCATCCTGGCAGTGGACCGCGCGTCGGGGCTCGATCCCTTCGCGCTCCGGAAAGAGTGGGAGAAGCTGCACCGCGCCTCAGAGCGCTACGACCCGCCGAAGCCTCGCGAGATGCTCTGACGGCTCCGCACGATCGACCTTGGCGTCTCGGCGCCTCGGCGTCTAGATTGTCCAACGACAGGGGTGCCCGCCAGAGGCCGTCGCGGGCTGAGATCACACCCTTTGAACCTGCTCCGGGTAATTCCGGCGAAGGGAGTTTGTATGAACGTCGTCACGCAGATGCATTTCGCCCGATCGGGCCACATCACCAACGCGATGCGCCGGGTGGCCGAGCGGGAAGCCCTGCCTCCGGAAGTCATCCGCGACGAAGTTGCTGCCGGCCGCCTGGTCATCCCCGCCAACGTCGGCCACCTCGCCAAGCGGCTCGACCCGATGGCTATCGGCCAGGTGGCCAAGGTCAAGATCAACGCCAACATCGGCAACTCAGCTGTCACGAGCGACATCGAGGCGGAGCTCGAGAAGCTCCATCACGCGGTACACTACGGCGCCGACACGGTGATGGACCTGTCGACCGGCGGCAACATCGACGCCATCCGCCAAGCGATCATCGACCTCTCCCCCGTGCCGATCGGCACGGTGCCGATCTACCAGGCGGTGCAGCAGGTGGCGAAGGTCGAAGAGCTGACCGCCGACGACCTCCTCGACATGATCGAGCATCAGGCCCGGCAGGGGGTGGATTACGTCACGGTGCACTGCGGCATCCTGCGCGAGCACGTGCCGCTCGCGCTGGGGCGGGTGACGGGGATCGTCTCGCGGGGCGGCTCGCTGCTCGCCTACTGGATGTCGGCCCATCAGCAGCAGAACCCGTTGTACGTCCACTACGACCGCATCCTCGAGATCGCGCGTACCTACGACGTGACGCTGTCGCTGGGGGATGGGTTGCGCCCCGGCTCACTCGCCGATGCGACCGACAAGGCGCAGCTCGCCGAGCTGCAGGTGCTGGGCGAGCTGACCGAGCGGGCGTGGGCTGAGGACGTGCAGGTGATGATCGAGGGGCCGGGCCACATCCCGATGCACCAGATCGAGGTCAACGTCCGGCTACAGAAGGAGATCTGCCACGACGCGCCGTTCTACACGCTCGGGCCGCTCGTCACCGACGTCGCGCCCGGCTACGACCATATCACTTCGGCGATCGGCGCGGCGATGATCGGCTGGTATGGCGCGGACATGCTGTGCTACGTGACGCGCAAGGAGCACCTTGGCCTGCCGAACGCCGAGGAGGTGCGCGAGGGCGTGATCGCCTACAGGATCGCGGCTCATGCGGCCGACATCGCCCGGCGGCGCCCGGCGTCCCGCGACCGCGACGACGCGCTGTCTCACGCCCGCTACGCGTTCGACTGGAACGAGCAGTTCCGCCTCGCGCTCGACCCGGACCGGGCGCGCGAGCTACACGACGAGAGCCTGCCCGCCGAGTACTTCAAGAGCGCGGAGTTCTGCGCGATGTGCGGGCCGAAATTCTGCTCGATGCACATCACGCGGGAGATCGAGCGTCAATACGGTGAAATGGGAAAGGGGAAGGAACAAGGGGTAGCGCAGCCTACCGAGGCGGTCCCGGCGGACTGAGCAGCCCGTTAGACGAACGGCGAGTCGGGGAACACGATCAGCGGCCGCTCGCCGCGATCGGCAGCGTCCAGCGCCGCCTCGAAGTACGGCCGCGGCCTCCCCGCCCGCGACCATCGCTGTATCGCCGCGAGCGAACGCCCCAAGCCCGAGAGCATCGCGCCCGCCATGGCCCTCGCCCTCTTTCCCCGTACTCGATGGGGCCGGCTCCGCATGCTCCTCTTGCTCTCGATTCTCCCTGTCTTCTTTCTCGCCATCTGGTTCTTCACCGTGAAGATGCCGGGCCGCCCCTTCGACGGGCCGCTGCCGCCGCTCACGTCCGCACAGCAGGACCTCCAGCGCCGACTTGAGCGCCACGTGGAGAGGCTCGCAAAGGAGATCGGCGAGCGCAGCGATCGCACGTACGCCGCCGTGAACCGCGCGGCTGCCTACATCGACAGCGTGCTACGCTCCTTGGGTTACGGAGTGACGGCCCTGGAATTCTCCGCCCACGGGCGCACCTATCGGAACCTCGAAGCGGTCCTGCCGGGCACGAACCGGCGCCACGAAGTGGTCGTGGTGGGCGGCCACTACGACACGGCGGTCGAGGCTCCCGGGGCGGACGACAACGCCAGCGGGGTAGCCGGAGTCCTCGAGCTCGCCCGGATCCTAGCCGGGACTCACCCGGCGCGGACGATCCGCTTCGTCGCCTTCGCCAACGAGGAGCCGCCGAACTTCCCCACGGCGACCATGGGGAGCCGGCATTACGCCGACGCGGCGGCAGCGCGCGCCGACCGCATCGTCGCCATGATCTCGGTGGAGTCGATCGGCTACTACGCCACGGAGCCCGGCACCCAGCGCTACCCGTTCCCACTCAACCTCGCCTACCCCGACCGCGGCGACTTCATCGGCTTCGTGGGCAACTTGAAGTCCCGCGCGCTCGTGCGCCGGGCGATCACGGTGTTCCGCGCCCACGCGCGGTTCCCCTCACAGGGGGCCGCCGCGCCGTCGTGGGTACCGGGAGTATGGTGGTCGGATCATTGGTCGTTCTGGCGCGTGGGGTATCCCGCGATCATGATCACGAACACCGCGGTCTTCCGAAATCCCTTCTACCATACTGCGCTCGACACGCCGGACAAGCTCGATTTCCCGCGGATGACGCGAGTGGTGGACGGAATGACCGCGGTGGTGCGGGCGCTGGCGGGTGGCTGACGGCGCCGCCGATCAGGGGGGGGGGCGGCCGCGCGAGAGCCGGGCCGCGGGGTCCTGGTGGTAGTAGCGCTTGAGCTCCTCGTAGAGGTCGGGATACTCCCGCTGGAGCTCGAGGGGCTTTTCGAAGAAGGTTTCCGTGGCCACGGCAAAGAACTCGGCTCGGTTGGTCGCGCCGTAGCTGTCGAGCACGGTCGGCTCGTCCTTGGCAGCCCGCTCCCCCAACTCCTCAAATCGGGCCCTGAAGACCCGTCCCCACGCCCGTAGCGCCGAGGGCGAGTCCAGGATCGGCACGCCGCCGCTTTCTCCATCCTCCTGGTCCAGTTGGTGCGCGAACTCGTGCAGGGTGACGTTTCGCCCATCGGTGATGTCTCGAGCGCCCGACAGGACGCTATCCCACGCCAGGACGACGCTGCCGTCCTGCCAGGACTCGCCGAGCTCGGGAACGAGAGGTGGGACGACCTGGCCGGCAGTCCTGAGCGCGAGCTTGGGCACGAACGTGGACGGATATACGAGCACGATCTGGACATTGGGATAACACTCGCCGCCAAGGTTCAAGAGCAGGAGGCAGGCTTGGGCGGCAATCGTGATTTTCATCTCCTCGGTCACCTGCAACCCCGCGCATCCTTGGAAGGTCTTTTCACGAAGGAATACGTGAATCAAACCGAAGAGCCGCTCTTGCTCTTCAGCAGACAGGAGCTGCACGAAGGGGACGTCACGGTCGGTGATTGTCCGCCACGCGGGAGGAACAGACGTGAGCGGAACTCGGGGCCCGGCTGACGACCGGACTCGAGCGAGGACAATCGGACTCAGGAACAAGCCCAGCCAGATCAGCCCGCCCACAATGGCCATGATGGCGAGCCCCTCTGCCAGCGACCCCAGGTTGGTCATACGATCCCGAACGCCCGCACCGGAAAGCTCCCCATCCCCCGGACCTTGACCGGGACGGCGAAGAAGCGAAAGCCGCTATCGGGGAGGTCGCCTAGGTTGCAGAGGTGCTCGACGACCGGGATTCCGGCGCCGAGGAGAATGGTGTGCGCGGGGCGGGCGAGGTCTGTGTCATCGTCGATGTTGAGGGAATCGATCCCGACCAGCGTGACGCCTGCGCCGACCAGGCGCTGTGCCGCGGCGCGCGTGAGGAAGGGATGCCCCTGCGCGTAGCGCTCGGTGCGCCAGTGCGCGTCCCAGCCCGTGTGCACCAGCACCGCCCTGCCGTGGAGCTCCCTCCCCCGGAACAGCGACACGTCGAGCGCGCGGCCGTCCGCAGGGGCGGCGCGGAGCACGACGCCCGCGAGGTCCGCGACGACCGAAAGCGGAAAGTCCGCGAGGTCTTTGCCATCCGCGTACCGGTGAAACGGGGCATCGATGTACGTACCGGTGTTCGCCAACATCTCGATCCGGCCCATCTGGAAAGTAGTGCCCGGGGCGTAGCGCTTCTGCGACGCCTCTCGGCTCAGCCAGTCGCCGATCACGGGCGAGGGGAGACCAGGATAGGTCACCATTCCGTGCTCGACAACGTGGCTCACATCGACGAGCCGGTGGTGTGAAGGGCGACCCATCACCAGTACTGTCGGCTCACGCCGCGGGCACCACGGGCGTGGGCAAGATGCGCGCGAGCGCCTTGAGCAGGCCGCCCTCTGGCGTCGCGCTGTCAGGCGCCTCAGTCAGCACCAGCGCGAACCGCCGACGCAACAGTGGATCCCGCATCGCCTGAGCGGCGAACTGGATGGTGAGAGGAATGAACCAGGACGCGCGCCGGGCTCCGGAGCCGGCGCGGGCCACCGCTGCGTACTGCTCGAACAGCGCGAGCAGGAAGGCGCCTTTGGATGGGAACTGGCGGTAGATTGCCCCTTTGGTAAATCCGGCCGCCTCGGCGACGTCGTCCAAAGTGGCGGCCTCGACGCCGCGCTCCGCGAAGAGCTTCAGGCCGGCCTCGAGGAGCAGCGTTCGGGTCTCGGCCCTGCGCTTCTGACGCATGATTCCCATTGGTATCAATGATACCGCCGAGAATCGTCCCAAGCAAACCACATGTCTTACGCAAGGCCTCGCCAGGCCGGAAATGGCCCCCCCTTCCAATCCTCTGTGGGTCCAGAGGCGATCCCGGATCGTATCTCAGATACCTGTCGGTATCTGCTCCTTCGCTCGCTCGCCGACTGCCGCCAGAGACCCTGGCTGCCGTAAGGGGCGGTGCCATCACCTATATGCCCAGGGCGTGGAAGACGGCGCTCGATGGCCGTCGCCATCGGAATGATGGGCGGCGCAGCGACGTGGTTCGCCACGGGATCGACCACCGCCACGATCCGCGCATTCGATCTCCAGAATGTCGGAGAGAGTCGGGAGCTTGTACTCGAGCAGACCGAGATTGAGCGGCCGGCCGAGTCGCGGGTCGCTCGAGTACGGGCGGTTCTTGGCCGGATCAGCTCCAGGTGATTCAGGTGAGGCTTGACCGCCAGCAGGTCCATCACACTCTCGAGCGCGAGCGCGCCTTCCACATGGAAGGGCGCGCGGAACGTTTCCATGCTGCCCACGTTCCCGAGGACGGTGCAGGCGCCCACGCGCCGCGGTCGCACACCTGCTTGGCGCCGGTCAGCCCGAGCCCGTCGCGCAGCGCGTCGAGCAGACTGGTACGCGACTCCAGGGCGAGCGTGTGCGTGCGGGCGTTCACCGTGAGCCGCACCGCTCTCTCGGGCCTTGACTGGTGTGGGGTGGTTTCTATGTTTCGCATCCGCCTCGCGTCGCGGCTTCAAGACGAGGGGAGGAGCACTTTCGGGAGCACCGGATGCCGTACATCATCGCAGAGCCTTGCATCAACGTGAAGGACCGCTCCTGCGTGGATGTCTGTCCCGTGGACTGCATCTACGAAGGGCCCGAGATGCTGTACATCCATCCCGACGAGTGCATCGACTGCGGCGCCTGCGAGCCCGAGTGCCCCGTGACGGCGATCTTCCCCGAGGAGGACACGCCGCCGCAATGGAAGCACTTCATCGCTCTCAACCGGGACGTCTTCCAGAGCGACACCCCGCCGGGCAAGCCGCAGCGCAAGGGTTCCTGATCAGTCCGCGCGGCGGCCCTCTTGCCCCGCTAAGTCCCGCATCCCGTCCACCAGCGCCCGCATCTCGAGCTGCAGCCGGTCCAGCTCCGTGCGGGCGCGCTTCGGATCGAGCTCGCCCATACTCACCCGCACCGCGATCCGATTCAGGGCGCGGCCTTTCTCCAGCAAGTCGTCCATCAAGGCGCGCAGCGCGAAGTAGCGTCGCCGTTCGTCGTAGGAAGCTCGGAACCGGCGGAACAGGTCCTCGGTCGGCAGCGCGCGCGCCTGCCGGAGCAGCTCTTCGGCGGTGCGCGCGACCAGCTCCTCCTTGTCCCAGACTTCGGTCCCGCCGCTCTCACTGAACCACAGCCGACCTCGCCACCAAGCCTCGTCCTCCAGCCGCAGACGCAGCATCACCCGCCACTGCAGGCCCTCGACATGGATGTAGCCGACGAAGCCTTGGCGGATCGGCTCGATGCTGTCGGCGGGCTGCGGCGAGCGCGGCATGGGGGTACGCTACCAACGCCGACCGGGGAGCGGAAGACTCAGGCGAGCGCGCCCAGGAAGTCCGCCAGCCGGCGGCTGGTGGCGAGCGGTTGCTCCAGCGGCGCCAGGTGCCCCGCCGACGGCACGGTTGCGAACTGCGATCCCGGAATGACGGCGGCCATCGCCTGCATCACAGCCGGCGGTGCGATCTGGTCGTCGGCGCCTCCCAGGACGAGGGTCGGCACGCGGATCTGGGGCAGCAGGGCCGTCGAGTCGGGCCGGTCCCGCAGCGCGTGCAGCGCGCCGACGAGCCCAGCGACGCTCGTGCCGGCGATCATCGCCTTCACTTGCTGGACGACCTCCGGCTGCGCGGTGTGCGTGGCGGGCGCGAGCAGCTGCGGCAGCAAGCGCTCCGCCACCGCCGTGGCACCCGCGCGCTCGGCGAGGGCAGCGAGCTCGTCACGACCGTGCCTGGCTTGTGGCGAGTCGGCCTCCGCTTTGGTGTCGCACAGGATCAGCGCGTGCACCCGGTCCGGGTGCCGCCGCAGCAGTTCGAACGTCACGTACCCGCCCATCGAGAGACCGCACACGACGGCGCGGTCGACGCCCGCGGCGTCGAGCACCGCCACGAGGTCGTCGGCGTACCGGGACATCGAGTAGCCGTCGACCGGCGCGGTGGAGGCCCCAGCGCCGCGCAGATCGGGCGCGATGCGCTGGTAGCGCGCGAGGGCGGCGAGCTGATGCTTCCACATCGAGCGGTCGAACGGGAAGCCGTGCACGAACAGGACCGGAAGACCCTCGCCTCGCACCTCGACCGCCAGCACCGCGCCGCCGGTCTCGACCCGGAGGACGTCGCCGCCGCCCGTTCGACCGCCCCCGGTGCGCGGCCCCAGCAGCCGGGCGATCTCCTGAGGGATGGGCGTCGCCCGCCCAATGCTGTCGATGCACACGAACACGAGCTCGGCTTCGCTGATGAGCACGCCATCACCGACCCGCGTCGCCACGTGCTTCAGGGTGAAGCTGGTCGTGCCGCGGTGGGTGACGAGCGTCTCCACGCGCAGTACGTCGCCGGGATACGCGCCGGCGCGGTATTCGATGATCGCCTTGCGCACCGCGGGCCAGACGCCGGATCGGCGGAAGACGTCCATGCCCGGTCCGCGCGCCAGCGACTCCCAGCGGGCGCGCTCGAACAACGCCAGGAACGCCGCTTCGTTCAGATGCCCGAAGGCGTCGCATTCGTAGGGGTATACCGTGCAATCGACGGTCGGAAACGCGGTCACGGCACTGCAAACGTATGCCAGAACACGATGCGCCGGAACCCGCGCGCGGCCAGGGGCGCCACTGCGGCGAACGCCTTGGCGCCGTACGTCGGATCGAGCGCCACGCCGTGTGCCGCAGCGAGTTGCCGGGCGGACTCGCCGGCCGCCGTCGGATGCCCGTAGCCCCGGCCCATCCCGTTCACAATGCGAAAGGCGGAGGGTGCAGGGCGGAGTGACACACCGAGAGGTCGGAGCAGGGCGGCCGCGCTCCGCTCCAGGGACCGGATGCGCCAGCCATTGGCCACGACAAGCGGGGCGACCCGCACCGCCACGACTGTCGTCGACCACCCCAGAGTCCGGACGGCGAGCAGCAGGCCGGCCGCCGTCCCCCCAGAGCCCAGCGGGAGGACGATCGCATCCGGCGGTGCGTCGAGCTGGGTAGCCAGCTCAAGGCCGGCGAGGCAATGCCCCGCGACCGCGCGCGGGTGCGCGCCGCCGCCCGGGATCCAACGCGGGCGACCGCGTCGCCGCGCGGCGGTCCACGCGTCCAGGAGCGCTAGCGGGAAGGTGAGGAGCGACTGTGCGCGAACGACGACGTCGGCAGCTCCTGCTGCGGCGGCGGCGACGTCCCGTGTCGCGGCGGTCTCCGGCTGCGGAAACTGGGCCAGCGCGCTGCGGCGACCGAGGGCGCGCGCGTGCACGGCCGTGGCGAGACAGTGCGTCGAACCGGTGCCGCCGATGGTGACGAAGATAGTGTCGCTCGGCGCGTCGGCCAGCAAGAACTCGAGGCCCCGCACCTTCACGCCGCCGCCGGGCTCCGCCGAGCGGTCCTCACGTTTCAGCCACAGAGCCGCGAGCCCGAGCGACGTGGCGAGCGCCGGCGCGGGCTCGAGCGGCGTCGGCCAGCGGCCGAGACTGCAGGGGGTGAGCGCCTCGCGTATCTTACGCGTGAGCTGGACCGGATCCGTCACTGCGCCCCCCAGCCTCGAGCGAGCCAATGCAAGTAGCGACCGACTACATCCGCCACGCCGCGCGCGCCGCGCGCAAGTGTGCGGGCGATCCCTTCGGCGGGCCCCCGTCGCCGCCCGACCCCGAGTTCTACAAGACGCTGGCCAAGGCGCTGGAAGAGATCGCCGCCGGCCTCGAACAGCTCGGCAAAGAAGAATAGGGCGTGGATAGCTACGTCCGGTCGGACGCCGAACTGGCCGCCGTCGTCGCGGAGCTGCGCGCCGGGCCGCTCGTCGCGGTCGACACCGAAGCCGCCAGCTTCCACAAGTACGTAGACCGTGTTTACCTGGTGCAGCTGTCCTCGCGCGCCCGCACGGCCATTATCGATCCGCTCGCGGTCGGCAACCTGGGCCCCGTCGGCGCCCTGCTCGCCGATCCCGCCGTCGAGAAAGTGTTCCACGACGCCGACTACGACCTGCGCATCCTCGACCGCGACTACGGCTTCCGCGGGGTGCGCCTGTTCGACACCCGGATTGCCGCGCAGCTCCTGGGTGAGCCCGCGATCGGCCTGGGCTCGCTGCTCGAAAAGTACCTCGGGGTCAGGCTCTCGAAGGCTCACCAGAAGGCCGACTGGTCACAGCGACCACTGCCGCCCGCCATGCTCGCCTACGCCGCCGACGACACGCGCCATCTGCCGCGATTACGCGACCTATTGCACGCCCAGCTTGCCGCGCGGGGACGCCTGGCCTGGGCCCAGGAGGAGTTCGGGCGACTCGAGGAGCTGCGCTGGACGGGAGCCGTCGACGGCGACGAGGACGCGTACCTGCGGGTGAAGGGCGCCAAGGCGCTGCGGCCACGTGAGCTGGCGGCGTTCCGTCAGCTGCACGCGTGGCGGGAGGCCGTCGCGCAGCGCGAGGACAAAGCGCCGTTCCGGGTCATCGGCAACGACCCGCTGCTGGCCGTGAGCCGCGCGCTGCCGGAGACCGCCGACGGGATGGGAAAGGTGGCCGGCCTGCCGGCCAGCCTCGCCCGCCGTCATGGGCCGGCGCTCCTCGACGCGGTGCGCCGCGCCCGGGCGCTGCCGGAGGCCGAGCTGCCGCGGCTCGCGCGGGCGCCGCGCGGGCCCAAGGACCCGAAGTTCGACGAGCGGGTGGAGAAGCTGAAAGCGGCGCGCAACCGCGTCGCCGCCGAGCTGGGGCTCGACCCCGGCGTGGTGTGCGGCCGGCCCACGCTCGAGGTGGTGGCGCGGGCGGCCCCAACGGACCGCGCCGGCCTCGCCGCGGTGGGCGAGCTCCGGCGCTGGCAACTCGACGTGCTGGGGGACGCGCTGCTCGCGGCGCTCGCCTAGAATCCCATCATCGCCCGGATCTTCGGATCGATCTGCTCCGGCGTCCAGTAGGGCTCCCACACGATCTCGATGTCGACGTCCTTGACTCCCTCCATGGGACGCAAGGCCTTGTGGATGTCGTTCATGATCTGCGGACCCGCCGGGCACCCCGGCGACGTGAGCGTCATACGGATGTGCACCGCGCCGTCCTCGACGTCGACGTCGTACACAAGCCCCAAGTCGATGATGCTGAGGTTCAGCTCCGGATCCTTCACGGTCCGGAGCGCCTGCCGTGCCGTCTCTCCGGTCAGTGTCGCCGTCGTCATGCGTCCTCCATTCAAGCGAACCTAGCCGCGCGGGCAGGGCGCGGTCAATGCACGACGGGGGCGGGCGGGGGAGGAGAGGGCGCGCCTGGCCCCGGCCGCCCACGCACCGGGCAGCGGCGCCGCTCGGCGACCCAGCGGTACACGCGCCGCGCCAGCGGCCGCACCCCCGGCACCGCGAACACCAGTCGCAACCAGCGCTTCGCGCCCGGCAACAGCCGGAGCAACTCCGGCACCGCATCGGCTCCGGCGGACACACGACCGTCCGGAAGCACGAGGTGCATCGCCGCGGCGAGCGCGGGCAAGCCGATGCCCAACCGCGTCACGACGCCCTCGTCCTGAAACGGCACGAGGGCGATGCGGTGTTCCCGGTCCCAGACGGCGAGCCGCGCGACCAACGCGCGGCACATGCCGCACTCGCCGTCGTAGATCAACGTGGGACGCTCAGGGCCCGTCATGGGCGCGCGCGGCGGCATCGGCGACGCGACCGCGCACCTCTTTCAGTGCGGTGAACGACGTGCGGCTGCGAGGCGCGTAGGCGCGGTTCGTGAGCAGCACCACGAACAGGCCGCGGTCGGGATCGATCCACAGCGACGTTCCCGTCCACCCGGTGTGACCGAAACTGCGCAGCCCGAACAGCGCGCCCGCGCTGCTGGTGTGCTCCCCCGTCGGAACGGCCTGCCACCCCAGCGCCCGCGCCTCGCTGCCACTGCCGAAATTGGCCGCCTTCGTCGTGAACAGCCGCACGGTCTCCGCGAGCACGAACCGCCGCCCGTTGGAGAGGGTCCCACCGCGCAGGATGAACTGCGCGAAGCGAGCGACGTCGCGCGCCGTGGCGAACAGCCCGGCGTGCCCGGCGACGCCGCCCAGTCGGGCGGCGTTCCGGTCGTTCACCACGCCCGCCACGGGCTGCCCGTGCCAGAGGCCCGTCGGGGCGATGCGCCGCCGCAGCGTCGCCGGCGGGCGGAACAGCGTCTGGTGCAGCCCGAGCGGGGCGAGGATCTCGCGGGCCGTGATCACGTCCAGCGGCTCCACCTCCCCCCCCGCCCTCCCTGATGCCCGGCGCACGATCTCCCCGAGCAGAATAGCGTTGAGGTCGGAGTACATCACCCGCGTGCCGGGAGGAGCGATCGGCGTGGCGGCGAACACCTGTCGCAGCGCCGCCGCCGAGTCCGCCTCGCGGTAGAGCGGCAGCGTGGGCCGCAGGCCGGAGGTGTGAGTAAGCAACTGCCGCACGGTGATCGCCGCCGTGCCCGGGCCGTCGAATTCGGGGACGTAGGTCGCCACGGGCGCGTCGAGCCGCACCCTCCGCCGGTCCACGAGGAGCATCAACGCCGTCGTGGTCGCCACGACTTTGGTAACCGAAGCGAGGTCGTAGAGGGTGCTGTCGGGGTCGACGGCCGGACTGCGCGCCGACCACGTGAGGTGCCCATAGCCCCGGCTGAAGAGCACTGTGTCGGCCCGCCCGACGACGAGCGCCGCCCCGGGGTAGGCGCCCCGCTTGATACCCGCTTGAACCAGCGGGTCGAACGTGGCGGCATCGAAGCGGGCGGGCCCCCGGGGGGCGGGGGAAGAAGGGAAGTGCGGCACCGCAGGCGGCCCGGCGGCCGTCTGCAGCACCAGGACCAGCGCTAGCACCAGATGCCCGGAATCGCCCGCCCGCAGGAGGGGCAGCGGCCGTCGGGCCCGACGCGCTGCTGACGGATGACGTACCCGAAGCGCTCGACGAGGAGGTCCCCGCAATCGGGACAGGTCGTGTGCTCCCAGCGGCCCACCCGACCGGGGAGGTTGCCGGCGTAGACGAACCTGAGCCCGGCGCGGGCCCCGATCTCGCACGCCCGCACCAGCGTCTCGGGCGTCGTGTTGTCGGGGTCCGTCATCTTGTAGTCCTTGTGGAAGGCCGTCACGTGCCACGGGATCTCCGGAGACACGGAGGCGATGTACTCGGCGGCGCGCGTGAGCTGGCCGTCGTCATCGTTGAAACCCGGGACGATCAGCGTCACCAGCTCGAGCCAAAAGCCGCGCTCGTACACCATCCGGATGGCGTCGAGCACGTGCTGGAGCACCCCGCCCAGCTCGCGGTAGCGCTTATCGTCCATCGCTTTGAAATCGATCTTGTAGCAGTCGGTCCAGGGCCGGATGTAGTCGAGCACCTGTGGCGTCGCGTTGCCGTTGGAGATGAACGCAGTCTTGAGCCCGTTGGCCTTGGCGACCTTGAAAACGTCCACCGCCCACTCCGCGGTGATCAACGGCTCGTTGTAGGAGGAGCCCACCAGTTTCGCCCCCTCGCGCTGGGCGAGCCGCACCAAGTCGTCCGGCGTGACGTCGGTCGGGAGGACACCTGCCGTGTCGTCGCGCAGTGCCTGCGAGGTCAGCCAGTTCTGGCAGTAGCCGCAATGGAAGTCGCACCCCAGCATCCCGAAGGTGAGCGTATCGGAGCCGGGAAGGGCGTGGAAGAACGGCTTCTTCTCGGTGGGGTCGCACTGCAGCGCGGCCACATAGCCGGCAGGCGCGTAGAGGGTGCCGTCCCGGTTGAAGCGGACCTTGCAGATGCCGCGGCGTCCGGGCTTGACCAGACAGCGATGGCCGCACGCGAAGCACCTGACGGCGCTCCCCCCCCCCCCCCC
>QHUY01000082.1:0-31672 GCA_003223415.1 Gemmatimonadota bacterium | reverse complement strand
GGGGGGTGGTCACCGCAGGCTCCCGGGCGACAGCTGATAGAGCAGCGTCGCCGTCCGGATGTCGCGGTCGGTGATCTGCCGCACGGCCCCACGGGCGAACATCAAGTCGGTGGAATCCGGCGAGTGATCGAGGCCCAGGACGTGCCCGACCTCGTGCAGGGCGATCGCGCGCACGTCGTCGGTGTCGAGCGGCCGCCCTTTGGGATCGAAGGTGGCGACGGTCACGACCGCCTTCAGGATGTGGCCGTCCTGGTCCCACTCCAGGTCGGTCTGGCCGGTGCGGTCGATGTCGAACTGGATCTTCCAGTGCACCGTGACCTCCGCGCGACTCGAATCGGCGTTCACGTCGAAACTGACCGGCACGCCCACCTGCTCCCACTGTCTGAACGCAGTGCGGATCGCGTCACGAAACTCCGGCCGGAAGTTGGCGACGGTGCCGGACGGGATGTAGACGCGGACCGGGTCGGCGGAGCGGTTGTTCCAGCGGTGCAGCGCCGAGTCCTGGCTCTCAGCCACGATCTCGTTGAGGTAGGTCGCGCCGGCGCTCGCGCGGACGCGGCGGCGGGTCTCCGAGCGCGCGAGCTGCTCCAGATAACTCGGCCCACGGCTGGAGTCGGTACTTGTGCCCTGCGAGGCGGTCGCCGTCGGCTGCGGGCGGGCGGGCGGGTGGGTCGTATCCGCCGCGGGGGCGGGCGCCGCGACGGCGGGCCCGCGGACGGCCGGCAAGCGGCGATGCGTGGTGAGGGCATCCCAGGCGACGGCCAGCACGATGACGACGGCGACCGCGGCGATGAGTCGGGAACTGGAGCCCTGAGTCATGCGCGCAATATGCGGACGCGCGGCGCGTCGCCGCTAGCTTTGCCACCCCCGCGTCTCTATGATTGTGGCCTGCTTATGCTTGGACGCTAAGTGTTCGGACTTCCCGCCAGGGTGATTGTCCGTCGCCGTCGGTGGGTGCTCGCGGCGTGGGCCACGCTGGCTGTGCTGTTCGCTCCCCGAGCGGCACACGTACAGCAGGTGCTCGCGGTGCGGGGCAGCTCCGACCAGACGACGGAGTCCCATCGCTCCGCGATGCTGATCAAGGAGGCGTTCCCCAGCCCGGTTGCCGACTACGTGGCGGTCGTGGTGCGCGGGCCGGTGGCCCAACGAAACCAGCGCTTCCACACCGTGCTCGACTCGATTTCCGCTGCAGTCGCGCACCGCCCCTACGTGAGCCAGGTCATCACGATGCGGTCCATCGGCGACTCCGCGCTGGACCGCCCCGATCAGCGCACCACCTTTCTGATCGCCGCTCTCACCCCGGACAGCACCAACGACATCACCAAGAATTACGTCCCGGACCTGCGCGCCGAGCTCGCCCGCACGCTGGAGCGCCTCCCGGGGGGCACGGGGTTCGAAGTGAAGGTCACGGGGGATCCGGCCCTGGACTATGACCTCCGCACGATCAGCGCCGAGGACACGGCGCGCGGGGAGCGGCGTCTCGTGCCGTTGACGCTCGTGGTCCTGGTGCTCGCCTTCGGCGCCCTGGTGGCGGCGCTGCTGCCGCTCGCGGTCGGCGTGCTCGCGATCACGATCGCGCTCGGCCTCGTCACCATCGCCGCCCGGTTCGAGACGATGTCGGTGTTCGTGCTCAACATCACGACGATGGTGGGGCTGGGCGTCGGCATCGACTACTCGCTCCTGATCGTGACCCGGTTCCGCGAGGAGCTGAATCGCGGCCTCGCGCCCGCGGACGCCGCCG
Source organism: Gemmatimonadota bacterium (assembly GCA_003223415.1). GTDB lineage: Bacteria > Gemmatimonadota > Gemmatimonadetes > Gemmatimonadales > GWC2-71-9 > 13-1-40CM-70-15. The sequence goes on along the minus strand of QHUY01000082.1, from coordinate 29,931 downwards.
TCCGCACGGTGCAGACCGCCGGCTCGGCGGTGGTTACCTCCGGCCTGACGGTCGTGGTGGGGTTCGCGGCCCTGCTCACCACCCCGCTCGTGGAAACGCAGTCGGTCGGCGTGGGCGGCCTGCTCGTCGTGGGCGTCGCGGTGTTGCTGGCCACGACCTTTCTGCCGGCGATGCTCGCCATGCTGGGACGCAATATCGACCAGCCCCGCTGGCTCGCCCGCCCGCTCTCGCGGATCCACGCGCCCACCGGATGGGAGCGCTGGGCCCGGTGGCTGGGGCACCGCCCGTGGCGGGCGATCGCCGGCGGCGGCCTGACGATCGGCCTGCTCACGCTGCCGCTTACCCAGATCCGGATCGGCCTGCCCGCCTCGAACTGGTTTCCGTCGGAGTCCGAGTCGGGCCAGGGGCTGAACGAGCTGCGGGAGATCGGCGCCAGCGGGGTGATCCAGGCGATGCGCATCGCGGTGCGCTTTCCCGAGGGCGAGTCGGCTCTGTCGGCAGGGCGGCTGTCCGGCCTGAAAGCGCTGAGCGACTCGCTGCGCCGGGACCCCCGGGTCAAGGAAGTCCGCGGCGTGGCGACGCTGCGGCCGATGTCCCGGCTCCAGCTGGCGATGTTCTACAGCGACCCGCAAGCGGCGCGCTCGCGCTACCCCGAGTTCTTCAACGCCTACCTGAGCGTGGACAACCGCACCACCCTGGTCGACGTGATTCCGTCGGATACCGTCTCCCTGACCGGCCTCATGGACGGCGTGCGTCACATCCGGGCGGTGATCGCGCAGGGCGTGCGTGGGTTGACCGGGGCTGAGATCGCTGTAGGAGGCTTCGCCGCCGCGAGCGTGGACCTCCAGCACCACCTGCTCAGCCGTATGCCCGGAATCGTCGCGCTGATCCTCGGCATCACCGCGATCATGCTGTTCTTCGCCTTCCGCTCGCTGCTCGTGCCGCTCAAAGCGGTGCTACTCAACTGTCTCTCGGTGAGCGCGGCCTTCGGTGTCACGGTGCTGGTATTCCAACACGGCTACGGTGGTCGGTTGTTCGGGCTGGATGGGCCGACGCAGGCGATTTTCGTGATCGTGCCGGTGCTGGTCTTCGCGACGGTCTTCGGGCTCTCAATGGACTACGAAGTCTTCCTGCTGGCCCGCGTGAAGGAGGTCTTCGACAAGACCGGCCGCAACGACCACGCCACCATGGAGGGCCTGTCGGCCACCGCCTCTACGATCACCTTCGCCGCAGCCATCATGATCGCCGTCTTCGGCGTCTTCGCGTTCTCGCGCGTGCTGGCCGTGCAGTTCATCGGCTTCGGCCTGGCCGTGGCCGTGCTGCTCGACGCCACCCTGATCCGGATGGTGCTGGTGCCGGCGATCATGCACATCGCGGGCAGATGGAATTGGTGGCCGGGCGTGCGCGCCCCCAAGCTGGATGCCGGGGACAGCGACTAGCCGTCCAGCCGTCTGAGCCGTTCTCCCCACAGGTCCCAGTGCCACGCCGGCACCCGTTGTCCGGTGCGCGGATCCTTCAGCGGCTTGTATTGCAGCCACGCGGGTTGGAGGTCGAGGGCGCGCCCCACGGCTAGCAGGGTGTCGCGGTCGCTGCTCACCACGTGCGCCATCGGCTCGCCGTGAAGGCAGTGTCGATGAAGCCACACGCCGCCGTCGAGGGCGAAGCACATCCCCTCGCGGCGGCGTGCGAATTCCCGGAGCTGGCCACTTAGGAGCAGGTGATTTTCCCCTCGACGACGGCCGGGCCGATCGGCGGGCCTGTCCCCGAGTACACGTAGCACTGGCGCGGCGTCTGGGAATGGACGGCGGTGGCGTTCCAGCCGCTCGCCGACGCGGCGATGGTAATCGTCACGCCGGAGCTGGGGACGAAGTTGTTCAGCTGCGCCAGGCTGGGCGTGTAATAGATGCTATCGTAGAAGAACCCTTCTTCCGCGACTGCGATGTTGCGCAAGTCGGTTTTCATCTGCGCGAGGTACGCCTTCTCCTTCGTGTTGACGAACTTCGGGATGGTGATGGCCGCCAGAATCCCGATGATCACCACCACGATGAGCAGCTCGATCAGCGTGAAACCGCGTCGCGACCTCACGGCATGACCCTCCACGCGCTTAGGGGCGCCCGCGCTCCGCCGCAGGGTCGGCCCGGGTGCTGCCTATAGTAGGGCGCGAGTGGCGAAACCTGCAAGAGCCGTGCTCAAGCCTTTGCTTCCACCCAATTCTTTCCGATGCCGAGACTTACCACGAGCGGCACCCGCAGGCTGGCCGCCCCCTCCATGTGGCGTTTTACCAGTTCCTTGGCGCTCCCCTGCTCCGGGTCCGGCACCTCGAAGACGAGCTCGTCGTGTACCTGCAGCACCATCCGCGTCCGCAGGCCGTCCGCCCGCAGCGCCGCGGCGATGCGGATCATCGCCAGCTTAATCAGGTCTGCCGCGGAGCCCTGCAGCGGGGAATTGGTCGCCGTCCGCTCGCCGAAGGCCCGGATGTTGAAGTTCTTGTCCTGCAGCTCCGGGATATAGCGCCGCCGTCCCAACAGCGTCTCCACGTACCCCTTCTCCCGCGCCTCGGCCACGGTACGGTCGAGCCAGGCCCGCACGCCCGCGAAGCGCTGGAAGTACGCCCTGATGAATTCCTTGGCCTCTTCCTGAGTGATCCCCAGCTGACGTGCCAGCGCAAACGGCCCTTGCCCATAGATGGTCGCGAAGTTGATGGTCTTGGCCCGCGCGCGCATCTCGAGCGTGACCTGCTCCTGCGACACGCCGAAGATGATGGCGGCGGTCTGGCGGTGAATGTCGCCGCCGCGCGCGAAGGCGTCCACGAATGCCGAGTCCCCGGACAGGTGGGCGAGGAGCCGCAGCTCGATCTGCGAGTAGTCGGCGGTGAGCAGCACCGCGTCGGGCGGGGCGACGAATGCGCGCCGGATCGCCTCGCCGCGCGGGGTGCGCACGGGGATGTTCTGGAGGTTCGGGTCTTGACTCGAGACCCGGCCGGTGGCCGCGCCGATCTGATTGAAGTCGGTGTGCACGCGCCCCGTCGTCGGGTTCACATAGGCAGGGAGCGCGTCCACGTACGTCGACTTCAGCTTGGCGAGCTCGCGGTATTCGATCAGCAGCTTCGGCACCTCGTGGCCCATCGCCGCGAGCTGCTCCAGCACCTCGTAGTCGGTGGAGGCGCCGGTCTTGATCTTCTTGAGCACGGGCAACTGCAGCTTCTCGAACAACACCGTCCGCAGCTGCGGGGTCGAGTTGATGTTGAACTCCGTGCCGGCGGCGGCGTGGATCTGCCGCTCCAGGTCGCCCAGCTCACGCGCGAAGGCGCGGGAAAGCTCGCCGAGCAGCGTCCGGTCGACCAGCACCCCCGTCCATTCCATATCCACCAGGACGCCGATCAGCGGGACTTCCACCGTGTCGAGCAGCGGTCGCAGCCGGTGGTCCTCCAGCTGCGCGGCGAGCGCGTCGCGGAGCCGCAGCACCGTCTCGCTGTCGTCGCAGCAGTAGCGCGCCGCCGCCGGCACCGGGACTTCCGCGAATGGACGCTCGCCGCGGCCGCGGCCGGCGACGTCGCCGTAGCTCCGCAGCTCGACGCCGAGCAGCTCGCGGGCCAGCTCGTCGATGGCGTGGGAGCGCCGTCCCGGATCGAGCAGGAAGCTCGCGAGCATCGAGTCGTAGGCGACTCCGGCCACCTCCACGCCCGAACGTCGCAGCACCAGCCAGTCGTACTTGATGTTGTGCCCCGCCTTCAGCACCGCGGGGTCCGCGAGCAGCTCACGCAGCGGGCCCAGGGCCTCGCTCGCCGCGGGCGGAAGGTTGCGCGGCGCCTCCCCACCGGCAAGCTCACCCTCGGGCGCGACGTGCGCGAACGGCAGATACCATGACAGACCGGGCGCGGCCGCCAGCGACAGCCCCACCAGTGTGGCCCGCAGCGGATACAGCGACGTGGTCTCGGTGTCGAGCGCGACCAGTCCGGCCCGGCGGCATTCGGCGACGACGGCGGTGAGCTGCGCCGGGTCGTCCACGACCTGCGCGGACCGGCTCGTCGCGGCGACGGCCGCCGCCGCACGCGGCGTGGGCGCCGGACTCGCCACTGCGCCCGTTCCCCGCCCCCCGCCGAGCTGGTCGAGGCGAGCGATCAGCGACCGGAACTCGAGCTCGGTGAAGAGCTGGGTCAGCCGCGGCACATCGGGCGGCCGGACGCGCAGCGCCTCCAGGTCGAGCGTGACGGGGACGTCGCGCCGGATCGTGACCAGGTCCCGGGACAGCCGCGCCAACTCGGCGTGCTGCAGAACCGCTTCCCGCGCGCGCTTGCTGGGGATCTCCGCGGCGCGGGCGAGGACACCGTCCAGGTCGCCGTAGGCGTCGAGCAGCTCGCGGGCGGTCTTCTCGCCGACGCCTTTCACGCCGGGAACGTTGTCGGAGCTGTCGCCCACGAGGGCGAGGTAATCCACCACGCGCTCGGGGGGCACACCGAGCCGCTCGTGGGCGTTCGTGGCGTCGACCCAATGCTCCTCGACCGCCGCGGGGCCGCCGCGGCCGGGATTGAGCAGGGCGATGCCGGGGCGGACCAGCTGGTAGAGGTCCTTGTCTCCCGAGACGATCACCACCTGCACGCCTCGCGCCGCCCCCTGAGTGGCCAGTGTGCCGATGACGTCGTCGGCCTCGTAGCCCTCCACGCCAATCACCGGCACACGGAAGGCCTCGAGGATCTGAGCGATGCGCTCCAGCGAGCGATCGAAGTCCTGCTGCAGCTGCTCGCCAAGCTTCTCTCGAGTGGCCTTGTAGGCGGGATAGGTTCGGTGGCGGAACGACTCGCCCACATCGTTCACCCACCCCAGATGGTCGGGGCGGTGCTGTTGGCGCAGGCGCAGCAGGAAGTTGGTGACCCCCCAGGCCGCGGAGGTGTTCTCGCCGCTTTTGGTGGTGAGCGGCCGCGCAATCATGGCGAAGAAGGCGCGGTAGATGAGCGCATAGCCGTCGAGGAGAAACAGGCGCTCGCTCGCGGGGGGAGGCGGGGGGGGGGGCGCAGCGTCGCGACCGGCAGCCGGCATCGGCGAATAATAGACGGCAAACGAAAACCCCGCCCGCGGAGCGGCGGGCGGGGTGCGACGAACGGCGCGGGGACAACTAGACGCGGATGACGTTCGCCGCGTGGAGTCCCTTTTCGCCCTGCTTCACCTCGAAGTCCACGACCTGCCCCTCCGCAAGCGTCTTGAAGCCGTCCATTTGAATCGCCGAAAAATGGACGAAGACGTCTTCGCCGCCTTCCTGTTCAATGAAGCCGTACCCCTTCGCGTCATTGAACCACTTCACTTTTCCCCTGGCCATTCGCGCTGCCTCCTGCAAGGTCATCCGTGAGGCGTGTCCGCCTGCTCCGCACCATCCGTGCGGTGCGCGATAGAGATGTTGCCGGCCAGAATTCTTGTCAAGCGCGGCGCGGACGCGGCGGCCGCGGCCCTAAGCGGCGGCCCGTCAATTGTTTGGGGAGGCGGCGGCGTACAGGGCCCGGTACAGCTCGCGGTTACGCAGCACCGCGCGCACGTAGCCGCGAGTCTCCGGATATGGGATCAGCTCGATGAACCGGTCGGGGTCGTCGGCACCCGGCCGCGCCAGCCAGCGCGCGACCGGGATGGGGCCGGCGTTGTATGCGGCGACCGCCGCCTCGACCCGCCCGCCGTAGCGGCGGAGCAGGTCGGCGAGGTGCGCGGCGCCAAGATGGAGGTTCAGGTCGGCGACGGTGATCCACTCGGGATAATACGTCACATCGAGACTGCGGGCGGTGCGCGCCGCCGTGCCCGGGAGCAACTGCGCGAGCCCGCGTGCGCCAGCAGCCGAGAGGGCCTCGAGGTCGAACACGCTCTCCTGTCGTACGATGGCGACGAACAACAGGGGGTCCACGCCGAACTCCTGCGCCTCCGCCTCGACGGCGGCGCGATCAGGCCAGGGAAAGATCGCGCGCAGCGCCCGCGGATCGTTGGGGTTGCGGGCGACCGTCAGCCAGCCCAGCCGCACTCCGGCGGGTCCCCATCCCGCCTCCGCGAGCCTGGCGCTCCAGACAAGCAGCGCGTCGGTCTCCTGTGGTGGGTGCAGGAGCACCCAGCGGACCTCGGCCTGCGCCTCGGTATCGAGGCCGGCGAGAATGAGGGTATCCAGGGCGCCGAGCTCGGCCGCCACCACCGGCGGTACGGGCGCCGTCGGCGCGTCGGCGATCCGCAGGGGCGCGAGCGCCACCTCGCGCCGCGCGCGCAGCCCGTAATAGCCGATCGAGTCTTCGTGGGCGAGGGCAGTCCACAGCTCCTGCGCCTTCGCGGCGTCGCCGCGCTCGCGCGCGAGCCGCCCGAGCCAGAAGCGCGCGGCGTTGCGTTGCGGCCCGCTGGCATCCACTTCCGCCTGATAGAGCCGGGCGGCGCTGTCGGGCCGGCCCTCCTCGGTCGCGCGCGCGGCGAGCCGGAAGCGGGCGTTCGAGGCGCGCAGGTCGGCCGGATAGCGTGACAGCAATGCACCGAACCAGCGCCCCGCCCCGGTCCAATCGCCGCGACCCTCGAGCAGGTCACCGACGAGATAGAGCGCGGTGGGCGCGGCGGTGTCCGCGGGATACGTCTGCGCGAACGCGGACAGCGCCTCGGTCGCGCCGGGGTCCCCGAGGCGCAGCAGGACCCGCGCCCGCCGGTACAGCGCCAGGGGTCCGAGGGCGGAATCGCCCGTGGCCGCGCGATACGCCCGCTCGGCGTCGCTGAGCCGCCCGGCGGCGGCCAGCACCTCGCCGTAGAGCACCAGCGTCGCGGCGGTCGAGTCGCCCTGCCCCACGGCGCGTGCGACCTGCACCCGGGCCGCCGTGACGTCGCCGTGCAGGCGCAAGGTGCGGGCCAGGGCCACCCGCTCGGCCGGCAACCGCGGCGGCAGCCCGCCGCTCGCCAGGGCCTCGCCCGCGGCCGCGTCGTCGCTCTCGGGGGCGCGGCCGATCAGATCATACAGCGCCGCACGGGCGCGGGCCGTGTCGTGCAGGGCGAGCGCGAGCCGCGCGGCGTCGAGCAGGTGGCCGGTGCTCGAGAGGCGCTCGAGCGCGGCCGCCGAATCGCCGGCGGCGAGCAGCGCCCGCGCCCGCGCGGCCGGGGCCTCGCGCGCCACCTTCGGCGGCAGATCGGCGAGCAGCCGGTTCACGACCGCGGTGTCGCTCGTGACCCGGGCCTGCCGCAGCCGCAGCCAGGCATCGATCGTGGCTAGCCCTCCCGCGGCACCTCCCCCGCCGGCGCGCGCGGCGGCGTAATAGCGGGCCGCGCTGTCGGGCGCGCCCGCCGCCTCGAAGGCCAGCCCCGCCCGGACCGCGAGCAGCGCCGCCCGGGGGGAGGGGGAGGGGGGGGAGGGGGGCGGGCCACTGGCCCGGGCTCGGGCCGCGACGAAGTGCGCCGCGGCCGCCGCAGACGCGCCGAGATGCGCTTCGGCTTCCGCGAGGATCGCGAGCGCCTCCCCGTCGCCGTAGTCGTCGAGCCAGGGCTGGCCGGCGAGCAGGCTGCGAGCGCGGTCATAGCGCCGGGCGCGCAGCTCGGCGCGGGCGCTCTGGACGATGAAGGCCGCGTTCTGGTGCGGCTCGCGCGTCGCGGCGGCCAGCAGCGTCTCCGCCGCGTGCCACGGCCGGCCGGCGGCGTGCAGCGACTCGGCGCGCTGCGCCGCGGCGCGCCCTTCCTGCGCCGCCGCGAGCGACGGCACGGCCAGCAGCAGGAGAAAGAGGAAGGAGATCCCGGGCCTCAATGCATCCGGCGCACGCGCGCGAGCACCCGCATGTAATCGGCGCGCGAACTGGGAGTGAGGCGGAACCGACCGAACCCCGTCTGGTCAACGAACAGCAGCACGAGCTGCAGCGTGTTGTAGGTCCAGCGGATCACCGCCGTGCCGCCGCGGCTGACGTCCCCGCGCAGATCGTAGACCTCGTCGGGGTCGCCCAAGCTGATGAAGACCTCGCCGCGATCGGTCAGCCAGCCCGGGTCCCCCGCCTCAGCGTAGCGCTGGTTGGCGATTTGGACGCGCCTGAAGTACTCGTCGAGCGCTTCGTTCTCGGGCGTGATCGGCACGGGATCCGTCGACTTCCAAAACCGCTTCCACAGCTCCGGACGCTCCGCCGGGGGTGCCTTGCGCAGCGAGTCCACGAGGTCCTGGCGTTCGAAGTAGCGCAGCAGGCTGATCATCTGATCGAAGTTGGTGATCACCCACTGGCCGGAGAAACTGACGAGAAACGGCGCCCGCGCGCGGGGGCCGCCGCCGACCTGCTGGAGCTGCAGCTGGGCCTGGCCCATCGGAAGACGGTCCGGCGCCAGCGGGATCACCGCGCGCGCCAGGCCCGCGCCGCCGGCGACGGGCACGGTATCCTCGAGTACGTCGGCGCCGCCTTGATCGATCACCCGGAACGCGAGCCGCGCCCGCGCCGCCAGGCCGTAGCCCTCGACGTAGAAGCGCAGCGTGTCGGCGCCATACGGCAGGGTGGCGCGCGGGTTGGCGAGGAGCTTGGGAGAGTCCGCCGCGTCGCTGCGCCCCGTTCCTTCATAGAAGGCGATGGGGGTGGCGAGCGCGGGCCCCCTGTAGGCAGGCACCGTGTCCATGCGCTCCTGGCGGCCCACGCCGGGGCCATTCCGGTCCCGCACGAGTACCGTCACGTGATAGACGCCGGGCCCCAGTGTGAGGAACTGCTGAAAGATGATGCTCTCGTCGGCCCGCAGCGTCTCCTGAAAGCCGCGCACGCGTACCACCTGGTCGCTGGCCACCTGACGCGGCGCCGCGGCCCCACCTCCGGAGTCGGGGCGGAAGCTCACCTCGACGTGGTACTCGGCGACGAACTCGTTGCCGTCCCGGCGGAAGCTGAGCGCGTGGTTGGTGAGTGAGAGCGCGCACAGGGCGAGGGTCGAGTCCGGGGACGCGGCGCGGAGGTAGCGCACCGATCCGACGAACGGCAGCGGGGGGCCGCTGACGTAGAAGCCCATCGCCCGGTAGATGTCCGACGCGTCGAGCACCCGTGCCACATTCACGCCCGGCTGCGGGTGGTCGGGAGCGCCGACCCGCTGCCAGGGCCCGCAGCCGAGCGCCCACACGGCCACCACGAGGCACACCGGTCCACACCGCGTCACTTGCTCAACCTCAAATCCGGGCGTTAGTTTCGCGCGTCCCCATGGCCAGCGAGAATTATGTCGGCCGGACCATCGCCGGCTACCAGCTCCTCGAGCGTGTAGGCGAGGGCGGCACGGCGGAGGTCTATCGGGCGCAGCACCCCGAACGCGGCGCCTGTGCGTTCAAGGTATTGCGTCCGCGGCTCAGGGGCGACCCCACGGCCGTCAAACGATTCCTGCGGGAGGCAGGCTATGGGTCCCGCGTCCGGCATCCCGGGGTAGTTCGCACCTACGATTACGGTGAGGCGGACGGCCTCTACTACCTCGCGCTCGAGTGGGCGGGCGGAGAGTCCCTCGCCCAGTTCCTACACCGCAGCGGACCCCTCGCTCCGCTCGCAGTCGCTCACATCGTGCGCCAGCTCGCCGACGCCCTGGCAGCGGCGCACGAGGCCGGGATCGTCCACCGGGATTTGAAGCCCGAGAACATCATGATCGACCCGGCCACGCAGCGCCTGAAGCTACTGGATTTTGGCATCGCCCGGGACGCCGAGCTCCCGCCCGAGGAGCGCCTGACGCGCACAGGGTTCTTCGTCGGCACCTTGCAGTACGTGGCGCCGGAGGCCCTGTCGGGCGAACTGGTTGACGGGCGGGCCGACATCTACAGCCTGGCGACCATCACGTATTACATGCTCACGGGTCGCCATCCCTATGCTGGCCGGAACCCACGGGAGCTGTTCCAGCAACTCCTCAAGGAGCCGCCGCTGCCGCTCAACCGCGCGCTGCCGGGGCGCACCTTTCCGGCGGCGCTGGAAGCCGCCGTCATGCGGGGGCTGGCCCGCGACCCGGCCAAGCGCCAGCAAACGGTCACGGCGTTCGCTGCCGAGGTCGAAGCCGGTGCCCAGGGTGGCCCGGCGAGCCCGCGGCGTATCGGCCTGTTGGGGGCGCTGAAGCAGATGATGTCTCGTGGTCCTCGCGAACGTTAGTAGTAGTAGCAATAGCTACTACTCACGCCATCCGTGACCCTCCCTTGAGCAGTTCTCAGGAGCGCCTCCGCGATCTGCTGCGCACGCACTCGATCACACGCGGCGACTTCGTCCTCGCTTCCGGCCGCCGGTCCAACTACTACATCGATGCGCGCCGCACCACCATGTCCGGCGAAGGACTCCTGCTCGTGGGGGAGCTGGGCCTCACGCGCCTCGCCGCCCGAGGCTGGACTCCACAGGCCATCGGCGGGCTCACCTTGGGCGCCGACCCCGTGGCCTACGCCATCGCCGCCGCCGCACGCTCCCGCGGGCTGGCCCTCGACGCCTTCACGGTGCGCACGCAGGCCAAGGCCCACGGCACCGGCCGGCGCATCGAGGGCTGCTTCGATCCCGGTGCGAGTGTCGTCGTGGTGGAGGATGTCATCACCACCGGCCATTCCGCCCAGGAAGCGATCGGCGTCCTCACGGCGGCCGGCGCTCGCGTGCTCGGCGTCCTCGCGGTGGTGGACCGGGAGGAGGGCGGGCGGGCAACTCTCGAGCAGGCCGGATATCCGGTCGACGCCCTCGTCACCGCCACCGAGCTCGGCCTCGGGTGAACGCACGCCGCAGACGCGGTGGCTTGTGCCCCCCGAGTCGCGGTGTAAGATGCTGGAGTGACCGCCCTCCCCCCCCTTCCGCCCACTGCCGCTGCTCCCCTGAATCCCCAGGCATCGCTTGCCGCGCGGCTGCGCGGCTGGAAGGACGAGGCCTCGGGGCTCGAGCAGCGCCTGAAGGACCTCGACACCTTCGCCCGCAGCCACCGTCGCCGCTGGTGGATCGCGGTCGGCGTCTTCCTCCTCGGGCTGTTCGGGTGGGGGGTGGGGGTGGTGCGCACTCGCCCGACGACGATGGTGGCCGGGCTCGGCGTGGGGCTCATCGTCAACGCGCTCGTGGGGATGATCAACGAGCGGGGGTGGTACCGCTGGTGGCTGATCTACGTGCTTGCTCTGCTCGACGTGCTGCTGGTGGTGCTGCTGATCGTCTGGTTCGGCCACGGCGCGCTGATCGTGACCCTGTTCATCGCCGTGCTGCCGTACGCCTTCGACCAAGGCAAGGGCGTCGGCGAGTTCCTCATCCTCGTCGCCTCCCTCGCCTATCTCGGCGCCAGTTACCTGCACGGGATCCTCTACCCGGCGGACGCCGGGCAGTCCACGGCCATCGGCCTCGAGACGGTGGTGTTCATCGTCGTGGCGATGACGCTGAAGCAGATCCCCGCGCTGCTGATCGAACGGATCCGCCAGGCCCGCGGGGTGATGGGGGAGGCGGAACAGGGCTTCCTGGCGGTCCGCGCCGCGGCGGCCGAATCGGACGAGCTCGGATTCCTGGAGAAGAGCTTCAACCGGATGCTGGACGAGATCAGTGCCACGATCTCGACGGTGCAGCGGGAAGCCGACGAGGTGGCGGCGTTCGCCGAGGAGCTGGCGGCATCGGCCGAGCAGCTCCACGCCACGTCTGAGACGGTGACGCACACCGCGCAGCAGCTGGCGAGCGACCTGGGCCAGCAGCGGGCGATGGCGGACGGCGCACGAGGCGAGAGCGCCAAGGCCTCCGACCAAGCCGAGTCGCTGCGGGTGCGAGCGGAGATGATGCAGGTGGATGCGCGCCGCCTGATCGCGGCGGCGGCGCGGGGGCGGGAGCGGGTGGAGCGGGCCAGTCAGACGTTGCGTGCGGTGGGTGAGGAAGTGCGGGCCACGGCGTCCACCGTCATCGGGTTGTCGGCGATGTCGGAGCGGATCGGCGTGTTCGCCCAGACGATCGCCCGCATCGCCCGGCAGACCCACCTCCTGGCGCTGAACGCGGCGATCGAGGCCGCCCGCGCCGAGGAGCATGGCGAGGGGTTTGCCGTCGTCGCCGACGAAGTCCGCGCGCTGGCGGGAGAGGCGGGGAAGTCCGCCCGGGAGGTGGCCGAGCTGGTGAGCGACCTGCGGGCGGGGATCGAGGCGGCCGCGCGGGCGATGCAATCGGGCGAGGCCAAGGTGCGCGACATCGGCGCGGTCGCCGCCGAGGCCGACGGCGCCTTGCAGGAGCTGCACGAGGGGGTACAGCTGATCGGCGATCTGGTGAACGCGACCGCGGACGTGTCGCGCAGCCAAGCCCAGCGCCTGGCCGAGCTCGCCCAGTCATTGCAACAGGTCGCGACGATCTCGAGCGGCAGCTCGCAGCGCGCCGACGGCGCCGCGACCGCCACGCAAGCGCAGATCACCTCGATGGGCGACCTCACCGCTACCTCACAGCAACTCGCGCAGCTCGCCGAGCGGCTGCGCGGCAGTATCGCCCGCTTCTCCGTCCTCCACCGCGATCAAGAGACCGCCGAGCACCGCGCGGTGCGACTGGCCGAGCGGCAACAGCAAGCCGCCGACTGAGTCACCCCGCCCGGGTCGCCACCGCGACCGCGTCGGATCCTTGGTCCCAGAGCCCCGCGTTGAGGGGGTGAAACGCGCGCAGGGCGTCCCGGTACGGGGTGATGAGGAGATCGACAAAGCGGGCGAGCGCCACGCCGAAGGGAAAGCGGCGCCGAAACTCGCCGGCGGTCACGCCGAGCATCGCCTTCAGGTGGCGGCCGAAACTCTGCGGCGAGGAGAAGTCGAGCCGGTAGGCCACGTCGGCCACCGACAGCCCCGGATTCTGGAAGAGATACGCCGCGTGCAGCAGTCGCATCGCCGCGAGGTAGCTCTTGGGCGAGGGAAGCCCGGCGCGATAGAAGCGCGACATCAACGTGCTGGGACACGCGCGCAGGTGGCGCGCCAGCGCCCGCACGGTGGCCAGCGCCGGAGCCAGACGCGCCAGGACGTCGAAGAAGAGGCGCGCATCCTCAGGAACTTCGTCCAGCTCGGGGAGGACGCGGGCCAGGATGCAGGCCGCCACCGGCGAGGCCGGGTGCCCGAGGAGCTCGCGCAGACGGCGCCAGCCCTCCGGCTCGGTGCAGTCGACGGCGGCGCGAACGCCGTGGGCCCCGAGCCGGAGCAGCGTCTCCGTCGACTCGCGGTCGTGGCGCGAGACGAGGGCCACCGCCGGGATCGCCGGGAACTCGCGGACAAACCGCGCCACTCCCGGGAGCTCGGCCCCAGCGCAGCGATGCACCGAGATGACCAGGGCGTCGACCCGCCGGCGGCGCGCCGCGCGCAGCAGCTCGCGCGGCGAATCCGCATGCAGCGTGGCGAAGCAGCCGTCTCCGGCGGCATCGACCCGGGCGCGCTCGGGCAGCGGCAGCAGCGTGCACACGGTAACCATGCGGGAGGCAGCATAGCCATGCCCCCTCAACCTCGAGTCAAGGTCGGGTGAGCGGCCCCGGCGGCGGCGGCGCGAGGAGCCCGATCCGCTCAACCCCCGGTCAACGACCAGGCACGGCGCGCATCGTGGCGGGGCTGCTGCTGCTCGCGCTCGCGGGAGGGACGCTGGGGGCAGTGCTGTTCGTGCGGGCGATGAATCGGACGCGGCTCGACGCCGGGTTGGTCGCGGTTGCGCCGCTCGCGCTGGGAGCACCCGACCTCGACTCGGCGGGGTCGGCGATCGGGGGGGGGGCGGTGCGTCCGGTGCCTCCCGCGACCGCTCTGCGCGCGTGGGACAGCCACGCCGCACCCGCAGAGGCCGCGGTGCTTCTCGCCCAGCGTACTGGCGCGGCGCTGGTCGTGCTGGCGCAGCTTTGGCCGCAAAGGGGTGGAGGGGGAGGGAAGGAGGGGGCCGACTCGGTGCGGCTCGTGGCGCGGCTGCTCGACGTCGGCCGCAACGCTGTGCTGGCGCGCTACGAGATCCGGGCGCCGCGCGGGCAGGCGAGCGCGCTGGGTGACTCGCTTGCCCGCCTGCTGCTCCGGGAGTTCGGGAGGGACCCGGCTAGGGCCGGAGACCGGTGATCAAGGCAGCAGCTTCCGGTAGACCTCCAGATCCCGCGCGCTAAAGCAGACGAATCGGACCAACTCGACCGACGTCGGCCGCGCCAGGCAGTCCCGCACCGTCTCCACCGCGATCTGCGCCGCGTCGTCGATCGGGTAGCCATAGGCGCCGGTGCTGATCGACGGGAACGCGATCGACCGCACCCCGTGCTGCGCGGCCAGCGCCAGAGCGGTCATGTAGCAGCTGCGGAGCAGCGCGGGCTCGCCGCGGCTGCCGCCGCTCCAGACGGGACCGACGGTGTGGAGCACGTAGGTCGCCGGCAGCCGATAGCCCTTCGTGATCCGCGCTTCGCCCGTCGGGCATCCGCCGATCGTCCGGCATTCCTCGAGCAACTGCGGACCCGCCGCGCGGTGGATCGCGCCGTCCACTCCGCCGCCGCCAAGGAGGGTGGTGTTGGCGGCGTTCACGATCGCGTCCACGCGCTGCGTGGTGATGTCGCCTTGGACGGCTTCGATGGTGGCCAGCTCCATCCGGTGCCTACCGTGAAGTGCGCGCGCTATCCGCCGCTTGCGCCACTCGAGCGAAGTCGCCGAGGCCCGGCCACGTCAAGTGGTCCATCCTGCCGGCGGCGCCGAGGGCGAAGGTGATGAGGTCCTCTCCCTCCTCGGGGTCACGCCATTTCGATTTGAAGGTGTCGAAGTGCCAGTGACGCAAGTCGCCGGTGTAGAAGGGACCGAAGCGCATCATCAGGGCGCTTTGCTCGAGCGTCACCGTGACATCACCATACATCTCATTACGGTAGGAGCCGGCGTACGCCGCGAGATCGAGGGTAGGCTTGGTGCCGGTGACTCGCTCGTGCTCCTGCTTCGCCTCGTCGGCGCTGTCGCGCGCCATCTGATCGTTCCGAACCCGGCGCAACTCGGCGCTCCAATCGGCCGCCGGTCCGCCGAGGTAGGCATCCACCACGCGCAGGAACAGGGCGTTGGTGAGCGCGCGTCCCGGCTCGCCACCATTGGTGAGTACGACAACGCCGAGCCGCTCCTCGGGTGCGAGGCCGACGAGGGCGCGGAAGCCGTCGATCGCGCCACCATGAAAGACGAGCTTACGCCCGCGGTAGTCGGCGAGCGACCAGCCGAAGCCGTACGCGGCGAAGTGCGTCGACGGGCGCAGTCGCTCCGTGATGCTGTCGAGCGGGACGAGCGTCTGGGGCGCGTGCATCTCCTTCATGGCGGCCGCGGAAATGAGGCGCGCGCCGCGGTAGGAGCCGGTCCCCAGCTGCAGTCGCAGCCACTGCGCCATGTCGAGCACGTTCGAGTTGATGGCACCCGCCGGGCCGATATTATCGATGTTGCGCCAGGCGACCGGCTGCTCCTTGCCCGCGACGCGCTCGTGCGGCGTGGCGACGTCCGCCGCCCGGGCGAGCGCGGTGACGCTCGTGTTCGTCGCGGTCATGCCGAGCGGGGCGAAGAGGCGCCGTTGCACGAAGTCGTCCCAAGTCATCCCGGTGACGGCCGGGACGAGTTGGCCTGCCGCGAGGAACATGATGTTCTGGTAGCCGTAACGGCTGCGGAAGCTCCAGCTCGGCTTGAGGTAGCGAATGCGCCGCAGCACCTCATCGCGGTCGTAGGGCGTCGCGTACCAGAGGGCGTCGCCGCGCATCAGGCCGCTGCGGTGGGTGAGCAGGTCGCGGACGGTGAGCTCGCGGGTGACGTACGGATCGTACAGCTGAAAGCCCTTGAGGTACTGCGTCACGGGATCGTCCCACGCCAGCTTGCCGGAGTCCGCCAGCATCGCGAGCGTCGCCGCGGTGAACGCCTTGGTGCAGGAGCCGATGGCGAACAGGGTGCGTGGCGTGACCGGCGCGGGATCCCCGAGCTTGCGTACGCCGAAGCCTTGCGCGAAGACGACCGAATCATCCTTCACGACCGCGATGGCCAAGCCGGGGATGCCCCAATCCGTGACCGCCTGGGACGCGTAGGCGGGGAGATCGCGCAACGCGCGCGGCGGCCGAGCCTGCTGGGCGAGCAGGGCCCGCGCGCCAAGCAGGCCCAGCACGGCGAAGGTCAGAGAAACCGTCCTCCGGGGGGGCGTGGGCATCAGCAGACCTCCTGGTTCCGGGAGCACGCGCGGCGCATGGCTTCCCAAGCTACCTTCCGCCGCGCGACGAGCAACCGCATTGTTGACCCGTGGCAGGCCGGGACCTGATCGAACGCGTGCGCAAAGCGCTCGGGGATCGCTACAACGTCATCACAGCGGTCGGGCGGGGCGGGACCGCGGCCATCTTCGGCGCCTACGACGCCGCCGGTCGCAAAGTCGCCATCAAAGTATTGCATCCCGAACTCACCGTGTCGGTCGCCGCCGACCGGTTTCTGCGCGAAATCCGTTACGCCTCCCAGCTGCATCACCCCCACATCGCCCCGCTGCTCGACAGCGGGGAGACCGAGTACCTCCTCTGGTACGTGATGCCGTACGTGCCGGGAGAGACGCTGCGCCAGGCGCTGCGGCGCGACCGGATGTTGCCGGTGGGCCGCGGGGTGTGCATTGCCTGTGAAGTGCTCGAAGCGCTGAGCCACGCGCACGAGCACGGCCTCGCCCACCGCGACATCAAGCCGGACAACATCGTCCTGGCCGCCGAAGGCGCGGTGCTGGTGGATTTCGGCATCGCGCGGGCGATCGCCCACTCGGGAGAGGATCGCGTGACCCGCAGCGGCTTCGTCGTCGGCACGGAAGAGTACATGAGCCCGGAACAGGCGGCGGGCGCGCCGGACATCGACGGGCGGACGGATCTGTACTCGCTCGGCGTCGTGTTATTCGAGACGCTGGCCGGACGTCCCCCGTTCTCCTCGCCCAGCGCCGCCGCCGTACTGGACATGCAGCAACATCACGCGCCGCCGGACCTGCGCTCCCTGCGCCGGGACGCGCCCAAGTCCCTCGCCGCGGCGATCACGAAAGCGCTCGCGAAATCCCGCGGGGAGCGCTGGCAAACCGCGCTCGAGATGCGGGGGGCGCTGCAACCCTTCAGTCTCGCACCGTGACATGACCGCCGGACGGAGGCTCTCGCCTCCCTAGTTTCGCTCAGACGTCGTGCGCAGGTCCACGTCGGGGCGCTCGATGCCGGTGCCCGCGCTCGAGCGGCGGCGGCCGACACGGGAGGGGGGCGGTTGGCTCCAGCCCGCCAGGCGGAGCACGTCGGCGGTGCGGCGGCCGGCCTCAGTCGTCTCGGCGGGGGTGCCCGCAGTGCTCGAGGCCAGGTCGAGCCAGCCGAGCGCCTCCTCGAAGGCATACCGCGCCGCGGCGGCCTCGCTCGCCAGCAGCGTGTACCGGTAGGCGACGGCAGGCTCGCCGCCGCGCTCGGCATGGCGCGCAATGTCTCCCGCGACCTCTCGCGGGTCGGCCGAGGCCACGATCGTCACCAACGCCAGCGCGATCGCCCGATGTAATTCCCGCCGGCGCGCCGGTGTCAGGCTCTCCCGCACGACGTCCGCGATCACCGGATGGGCGCAGCGGTACGCGCCACGCTCCTCGACGAGCAGCCGGCGGTCCACCAGCGCGTCGGCCAGCGCGGCCACGCGCAGCCGCGACATCCCGTGCACATGCGACAGTAGGTCGGAGCTGGTGTCGCGGCCCGCCACCGCGATGGTGGCAAGCAGATCCCGCAACTCGTAGGGCAGGCGACCCACGCGCTCCAACAGCACAACGCGCACCGAGCCCGGGAGCACCACGCCGGGGCCGGGGGACGCGTCGTGGGCCGACGGCGCCCGCCACTCCCCCGTCGCCGGATCGGCCTCGAGCATGCCCTGGGCGAACAGCGCCTTGAGCAGCTCGATCACGTGGAACGGGTTGCCGTCGCTGACTTCGTGGAGGCGGCGGGCGAGCCGGCGCCCCGCGCCCGGGGCTTGCAGGTGGCCCAGCTGCCGGATCATCTGCCACACCTCATCTTCGCCCAGCGGCGCGAGTGAGATCGCGACCGCCGAGGGCCGAGTGCGCAGTGCGCGGCACAGCCGGGCGGCCGGGGCGTCCCGCTCGAGCTCCCCGAGATTCAACGTCACGACCAGCGCCAGCGGCACTCCCTCGCAGCGCCGCGCCAGGAAGTGCAGCAGGGCGCACGTCTCTCGGTCGCACCATTGCAGATCGTCGATCAGAACGAGCGTGGGCCGCTCGGCGGCGAGCGCCAGCAGCAGCTGGGTGACGCCCTCGAATAGCCGCCACCGCTCCGCCGCGTCGGCCGGCGCCAGGGGCTCCCGCAGCGACGGGTATCGCCGGCGCAGCTCCGGCACGAGCCGCGTGACCTCGGTGAGCCATTCGGGCGCGGTCCCCGACGCGCCCGGCGCATCGAGCCCGTCGCGCAGCGCTTCCACCACCGGCCCGTAGGGCATGCCGGTCTGCGTGTCGTAGGCGTGGCCCCGGAGGATGGTGGCGCCCTCCAGCCCGGCCCAGCGCAGGAACTCCTCGGCGAGCCGCGTCTTCCCGACGCCGGCGTCGCCATCGATCAGGACGACGCGTCCCGCGCCGCGCACCGCCGCCGCCCACACCTGCGTCAGCGTGCGCCACGGCCCCTCGCGCCCGACCAGCCGCGCCTCTAAGTCCGGATCCGAGGCCACCTCATCGGCGTCCGCTGACCGCTCTCCCCCTGCTTCACGCTCGATCCGGCGCGCGAGCTGCTGCAGCGCGGTGCCCGGCTCGGCCTGCACATCCCGCGCCAGCCGAGTGCGGAACTCCGCGAAGCGGGCGAGCGCCCCGCCGCGGTCACCCGCAAGATACAGCGCCTCGATCGCCAGGCGCGCCGCCTCCTCCGAGCAGGCGTCGCACTGCAGCCAGCGATCGGCCCACGTCGCGCTCTCCGTCCAATGCGAGCGCGCGAACGCGCCCCGCGCGAGCGCGCGCAGCACCTCCGCGTAGCGCTGGAGCAGCCGGCGGCGCGTGGCCGTGGCCCATTCCTCGAACGACGGCGCATGGCGCAGGGAAAAGCCCGCCAGGAACCTCGGCACGTCGAACTCGGCGGCGCGGGGGGAGCCGGCCGCGGCGGCGGCGAGGAAGGCGGCCACGTCACACTCCACAGGCCCCCGCAGCTCGACGCTGGTGCGGTCCACGTGCAGGGCCTCGCCCACCGCGGTCCGCAGACGCTTCAGCGCCTGGCGCAGCGATGCGCGGGCCGCCTCGTCCGGAGAATCGCCCCACAAGAGTGCCGCGAGCTCCTCGCGGCTGTGCGAACCGGGTTCGAGGGTGAGGTACGCGAGCAGGGCCAGACCTTTGGCCGCGCCGACGCCATGCGCGGTCGAGCCGTGCGGCAGGGCGACGGACGGCTCCCCGAGCAGGCTGATCGCGAGCGCCGGCATGACGGCCACTCCTAGGGCAGGGCCCCTCTAACCTACCGGTGCGTCACGGTGCGGCAAGCACCCCGTCACGACGTTTTCACGGTGGCGGGGCATCTTTGTCGCCCGTGGCAGGCACAATGATGTAACCCCTTTGAGGAGCACACCTATGGCCGGCACCAAGGACTCGATCCGCATCAACCTGACCCCGGAGCAGCGGGAGCTGGTCCGCAAGTCGACCGGCAAGAACGCCGAGGCGCTCGAGTTGACGGCGCAAGAGCTGGAAGAGCGGATCGCCCCGATGCAGTGGGGAGCGGTGCAGGAGTTGTAACCGGTAGCGCAGCACAACGTAAACCCTTTCAGGAGTGACCTATGGCAACCGACAAGAGCGCGGTCCACATCAAGTTGACGCCGGAGCAGCGGGAGCTGGTTCGCAAGGCGACCGGCAAGAACGCCGAGGCGCTCGAGTTGACGGCGCAGGAGCTGGAAGAGCGGATCGCTCCGGAGACGCTGTTCAACGAGTAGGCGTAAGTTCCCCAAGGCGCTCCGTAAGTCGGGGCGCCGAAGCGTTTTCGCAGTGCCGGACCGGCGCACCACCGGTCCGGCACTTGTCGTCTCGCCCTCGGGCCGCTTGACACTCCTGGAGCAGGCCCACCTTTTCCCACATGGCTGACGATCTGAGCGCCCCGCCGGTCCACACCGAGGACGTGCGCGACGAACTGGAGCGGCTGCGCCTGCTCCACGCCATCAGCCAAGACTTCAGCTCCTCCCTCGATTTCGACGAGTTGCTCCCCAAGGTCTTCGACAGCGTGCTCTCGGCCGTCGGCGCCCAAGGCGGGTCCATCTGGATCGCCGAGGGGGGGGGCGACGTGCTGCGCTGCCGGCTGGCGCTGGGCAGCGCGAGCCAAAAGCTGGTCGGTACGGAAATGCCCGTAGGCACCGGGTTCGTCGGCGATGTGGCGCGGAAGCAACGCACCACGATCGTGCAGGACGCCATGCAGGACGCGCGCTTCCAGCAGCGGATCGACCGCTCGAGCACGATGGTCACGACGACCGTGATGGCGACCCCGATGATCGCCAAGGGTGTCACGGTGGGCGCCATCCAGGTCGCCAACAAGGTGACCGGCGACGGCATCTTCGACGACCGCGACCGCGAGCTGCTCGAGGGGCTCGCGGCGAGCGCGGCGGTGGCCCTGCGCAACGCGCAACTGCATGCGGTGGAGAGGCGAGCCCACGACCTCGCCGTGCTGCTCGAGATCAGCCGGGAGATCACCGCGACGCTGGACCTCGACCGGGTACTGCAGTCGGTGGTGAACCTCGCCTCGCGCGCCTTCAGCTTCGACCAGGCGGCGGTCGGGCTGCGCGCCAAAGCCGGGTGCGAGATCCGGGCGATCGCCGGGCGCGACCAGGTGGATGCCAAGAGCGAGCAGACCCAGCGTCTCGCGGGGCGGGGCGCGTGGACCCTGGAGCGCGGTGAGACGTTCTACATCCGCGATCGGGCAGAGCCCGTCACTGATGCCGAGCGGGCCTTCGTCGCGGCGTTCGGCGAGGACCTCGAGGCCGACGAGGTGGCGAGCGGCCTCTACCTACCGCTCAAGGACGAGGAAGGGCCGCTCGGCGTGCTGCTGTTCGAGGCCAAGCGCGCCGACTTCGCCGGCCCGACGCAGCGCGAGCTGGCGGAAATCCTCGCCAACCAAACCACGGTCGCGCTGCGCAATGCGCAGCTCTATAACCAAGTCCCACTGGTCGACGCCCTGGGGGCACTCGCCGCGAAGAAACGGGCCCTCATGCGGATGCCGCAGCAACGGCGGCGGCTGTACATGGCGGCGACGGCGGCCACGCTCGCGGCCGTGACCCTGCTCCGCTGGCCCCTGCGCGTCGCGGGCGACCATCCCAGCTTCCGCGCCTCCACCTACGCCGAAGCGCGGACGCTGGTGCCCGGAACGGTGGAGCGCGTGCTGGTGCGGGAGGGCATGGCCGTGGCGCGGGGCGCGCCGCTGCTGCAACTGCGCGACGTGGAGTTGCGCGCGACCCGCGACGCGGCAGCAGCGGACGCGAGCGTCGCCGAGCGACAAGCCGCGCAGGCCGCGAGCCGGGGTGACGCGGGTGAGGAGCGGTTACAGCGCACCCGCGCCCAGGCGCTGCGAGAGCAGGTGAAGCTCCTCGAGGAGCAGGTCGCGGCGACCACAGTGCGGGCGCCGGTGAGCGGCCTCGTCCTGACGCCACGCCCCGAGGAACGCGTCGGCGCCCGCCTCGAGGCCGGCGACCTCGTCGTCACCCTCGGCCGCACCGACACGCTCGAGCTCGACTTCGGCGTCCCGCAGCGAGAGGTGGGCCGCGTGACCGAGGGCCAGGCGGTCCGGCTGCGAGTGGATGCGCTGCCGCAGCGCACCTTCGAGGGCCGCGTCAGCTTTCTTGGCCAGCTGCCGACGGACTCGGGGGGCGACGTACAGTACCCGGTCCGGGCGCGCGTCCCCAACACCGATGGCCTCCTCAAACCGGGAATGGCGGCGCACGCAAAGGTGCTCACCGCGTCGGCCTCGGTGGTGGGACGTCTGCTGCGCGGTCCCGTGCGCTGGCTGCGACTGCTGTGGTGGAGGATCTGGGCATGAATCCCCTCCCCTGTCGTGCCGCCGGTATGCTGGCGTGCGCAGGGGCCCTGGCGACCGCCGGCTGCGGGCGCTCGGCCAAGCCGGCGAATGCGGAAGCCACCCGGCCGGACGTCCCGCTGATTACGGCGGACACGACCACGGTCGCCGTGCCCTTGGCTCTGCCGGGGCAACTCTACGTTGAGCACGACGCCATCGTGTACGCGCGCACCAGCGGCGTCGTCGAGTCGATCTACGTGGACATCGGCTCACCCGTGGAGGCCGGACAGCTGCTGGCGCAGCTCGAGAACACCGATCAGGCCATCGCACTGGCCCAGGCCGAGGAGCAGCTCGCCAACACGCGACGCGTCGTCGAGCGCCAGCGCGACCTGGCGAAATCCCGATCGATTTCGAGCGCGGACTCGGAAGTCGCGGAATTCGAGTTCCAACGGGCGACGCTCGCCCGCCGGCAGGCCCAGCGCAACTACGATCTCACGCGCGTCGTGGCCCCGTTCGCCGGCGCCGTGACGGCGCGGACCGTCCGCCCCGGCCGCCTGCTCGCGGTGGGCGACACCTTGTTCCGCGTCACGGCGCAGCGACCGCTCCGCGTTTCGGTCCACGTCCCCGAAGCGAGCGGCGGTGGGCTGCAGGTGGGCTCGTCGGGGCGGGTGGAGGGCCTGGACGGGACGACGGTGGCGGCGGGCGTAATCCGGGCCTCGCCGCTGATCGATGCCGCCAGCGGCACGCGCGAGTTCGTCCTCCAGCTCACGGATTCCTCCCGGCTGCGCCCCGGGGCGAGCGTCACGGTGCACGTCGGCGCCGAGCGCCGGCACGTGCTCGCGGTGCCGCCGGACGTGATCGCGGAGCAGGGATACGTGCTCGTCTGGGAGAACGGCCGTACCATGCTGCGGGCGGTGACCGTGGGCGCAACCCTTGCCGACGGGCGTCTGGAGATCGTGAGCGGGCTCGCGCCCGGCGAGCAGGTCGTCCGCAACGCTCCCCCGCCCTCCCCCCCCTCCCGCCCGCGGTGAGCCAGGCGAAGCTGCGGGCCGATCTCGTCGTCGTGGAGCAGCGCTACCGCGGCGAGCAGACCTACATCGTCAAGGACCCC
This sequence comes from Gemmatimonadota bacterium, assembly GCA_003223415.1. Taxonomy (GTDB): domain Bacteria; phylum Gemmatimonadota; class Gemmatimonadetes; order Gemmatimonadales; family GWC2-71-9; genus 13-1-40CM-70-15. The sequence continues at coordinate 6,987 of QHUY01000082.1, read as the reverse complement.
GAGACCCACAAGTATTTCCGCTTCGGGCCCGTGGAGATGGTGGTGATGCAGGAGCTCGACGGGGAGCGCACCAGCGCCGAGGTGGCCGCGGAGCTCGCGGCACAAGGACTGCCCTTCACCGCGGCGACGGTGGACGGCTTCGCGCGCAAGCTCTCGCAGATGGGGCTGCTCGAGCGCTCCCTGGCGCAGCGCTCGGTCTTGCTGATGGAGCGACTGCGCGCCGAGCGGCACCGCCGCGTGGCGCGCACCCACTACACCGGCAGCCTGCTGCGGATGCGCTGGTCGGTGGGGGATCCGGACCGCATGCTCGACCGCTGGACCCCGCGCCTCAAGTTCTTTTTCTCGAAGCCGTTCTTGCTGCTCTCGGTCGCTCTGTTCGCGGTGTACGGCGTCATCTTCGTTACGCGCTGGCCGCAGCTGTCGCAGGCGATCAAGCAACTGTACACCCTGAGCAGCTGGACCGTCGGCACGGCGGTGCTCTTCTGGCTCACAGCCATCGTGATCATCGGCATCCACGAGCTAGGGCACGGCGTCACCTGCAAGCACTTCGGCGGCCAGGTCCACGAGATCGGCGCGATGCTGATCTACTTCCAGCCCGCCTTCTTCTGCAACGTGAACGACGCGTGGACCTTCCCCGAGCTGCGCGCGCGCCTGTGGGTCACGGCGGCGGGCGCCTGGATTCAACTGGTGGTGGCCGGCCTGGCGGCGATCGTCTGGTGGATGGCAGAGCCGGGGACTCTGGTCTCGCGCGTCGCCCTGTTCTCAGTGGTGATCGGCGGCGCCACGACGGTGCTGGCGAACGCCAACCCGCTGATCCCCCTGGACGGGTACTACGCGCTGAGCGATTACCTCGAGATCCCCAATCTGCGCGCCCGCGCGTTCGGCTACCTGGGGTGGCTGGTGAAGCGGCACGTGCTGCGGCTCGAGGTCCCGGCCCCGCCCGCGGACGAGCGCGAGCGGCGCATCTTCTTGATCTACGGCGCGCTCGCGTTCGTCTATTCGGTGAACATTCTCCTGCTGCTCGCCGGCCTCGCGCTGGGGTGGGCGAACCGGACGCTGGGCGCGATCGGCGTCACCCTGTTCGCCCTCGCACTGGCGATGCTCCTGCGCAACCGGCTGCGGGGCGCGGCGCGTGCCGTGGCCACAGCGTTGCGCGAGCATCGGGCGGGCGCGTGGCTGCGGGGGCGCTGGCGCCGGGCGGCAGGCGGCGCGGTCGCGATCCTGGTGCTCGGTCTCCTCGTGCCCTGGCCCATCACCGTGGATGGCTCGTTCACGGCCGTCGCGCCACTACGGCTCGCCCTCAAGGCGCCCGACGATGGCGTGGTCACGCAGATGCAGGTCACCGAGGGCCAGCGAGTAGCAGCCGGGACGCCGCTCGTGACCCTACGCAACATCGTGCTGGAGCAGCAGGTCGTCGTGTGGCGCCGGCTCGCCGACTCGCTCGCTGCGTTGGAGGTGCGGGCGCGCGCGCGCGACCACGCGGCGATCGCGAGCCGCCGTGCCGCTGAGCGGGCCGAGGCGCAGGCCGAGCTCGCCGGCGTCACGGCGCGCCTGCAGGCGCTGGCGCTGCGCGCGCCGATTACCGGGGTCGTGGTGACGCCGCGCCCGGAGGAAACGCTCGGCCGCCGCATGGCGGCCGGCGAGACGGTGCTGCGGCTCGAGGCGACCGATTCGCTGGAGCTGCGCGTGACGCTCGATCGCGCCGGCGCCACTCTGGTACGCAGTGGCCAGCCCGCGGCGCTAATCGCGTACGCCGACGTCGCGCACCCGCTGCACGCCCCCGTGGCGAGCGTCGCGGTCGCGGCGGGGGGGGCAGGTCCGGACGCGCTGGAGGCACGCGTGCGGGTCGGCACCGCGGGGGGGGGGCGCGCGCTCCGACCCGGCGTCACGGGAGAGGCGAAGATCGTGGTGCGGCGCTCGAGCGCGTGGGGCGCGCTGTGGTGGGCGGTCCGGAAGCGGGTGCGGAGCGACCTACTGCTATGAACGGCGTCGGACCGTCGGACGGTCGGACTGTCGGACGGATAAGGGTCGGACGGCCTGACGGTCGGACAGTCGGACGGATGCTCGCCCTGGGTGTCTTTCTGTCCGTCAGTCCGACCGTCCGACTGTCCGGCCTGCAATGCCCCGACGGCTCGCCGGCGCCGTGCCGGCTCACTTCCCACGCCACCACCTCCCCGCCCGCCAACAGCGTCGCGGTGCTGTACTTCGACAACCTCTCGCCCGATACGGCCGACGCGTGGCTGGGCGATGGCCTGACCGAAGAGCTCATTACGCGACTCAGACAACTCGCGCGTTTGACTGTCAGACCAGCCACCACTGTCAGGCGATATCGTGGACAGACCGGCAACCCTGCGGGCGTGGGGCGCGCGCTCGGGGTCTTGTACGTGGTGAAGGGCAGTGTGTTTCCCGGTTCCAGCAGGCTGCGAGTGTCGGTTGCACTCATCATCGCGCCCACGGGCGCGCGGGTTTGGAGCGCAGAGTATGATCGCTCCACCGGCGACTTGCTGGCCCTTCAAGAGGACATCCTGCGCGAAATCGCAACCGGCATCGCCGGGCGTCTGCGGCTTGGCGAGCGCGCTGCCTTGACCGCATTCCCCACGCGTAGCCGCGACGCCTATGACCACTTCCTGCACGGTCTGTACGATGCCGGCCCGCGGGAGGAGTCCGGGCTGTTGCGAGCCCTCGACGAGTTCGAAGCCGCGACGCGGATCGATTCGACGTTCGCGCGGGCCTACGCGCGGATCGGCATCGTTAATGGCCTCCTGCTGCTCGGGAACAGTGGTGTGGCGGCGGAGACCTTGATCGCGCGGGGGCTTGCCGCGACGGACCGAGCGCTCACGCTCGACCCCTCCCTCTCTGATGCGTGGGTGGCCCGCGGCCGGCTCCTCGCGGCCAAGTACTCACCATTCTACGAAGGCGCGCTCGCGGCGTACGAGCGCGCTATCGCCCTCGATCCCCGGAATGCCGAGGCGTACAACTTCTATGGGACAGCCCTCGGAATCCATTACGGCGATCTGGCCCGTGCCTGCGCCGCCTACGAGCGCGCCGTCGCCTTGGACCCGGGGCACGGAGTCGCCCTGGGCAACCTGGCGCTCTGCGAGTTCGCAGGTCGGCGTTTCCGGGAGGCCCTCCGTTGGTCAGACAGCGCCCTGGCAGTCACACCCGCCAACAGCAACCGGCAGGTCATCCGCGCGATGGTGCGCTTGGCCCTCGGCGACACCGCTGGGGCACGGGCCGACGCTCAGGCAAGTCTGCGATTGGACGACGACCTGCCGTGGGCCCGAGCGACGATCGCGCTGGTCGACCTGCGCCAGGGGGACACGCTCGCGACACGCCACACGGTGGAGAAGCTCGTCACCGGCGCTGGCGACCCGAAGTCTGATCGGGGTACCGCGGTCAGCACGCTTCTGCTCGCTCTAGGCGAAGGCGAGCGCGCGCTCGACTATCTCGAACGGGTGCGCCCACGGCGGGGCTTCGGCTTTCCGCTGCAGCTGAGCTACGTATTTCTCGACCCGCTTCGGACCAATCCCCGTTTTCAGCGCCTCGTCGAGGAGTCGCGTCCGCGATGACGGTCGGACGGTGTGACCGTCGGACAGTCGGACGGATAACGGTCGGACGGCCTGACGGTCGGACAGTCGGACGGATAATCGCCCTGGGTGTCATTCTGTCCGTCAGTCCGACAGTCCAACTGTCCGGCCTTCAATGCCCCGACGGCTCACCGCCGCCGTGCCGGGTCGCTCATTCCGCGCCCGCGCCTACCAGCATCGCAGTGCTCTATCTCGACAACCTGTCTCATGACACGGCAGACGCGTATCTCGTCGACGGCCTGACCGAAGCGATGATCGAACGCCTGAGCCGGCTCGAGCGTTTGACCGTCAAGGCCGCTGCGACGGTCAGGCGGTACCGCGAGGGTGGCACTGATCCCCTGAGCGCCGGCCGAACGCTCGGCGTTGCCTACCTGCTGGCCGGAGGGCTGCGCCGTGCCGGCCCTCGTCTCCGGGTCAACGTCGAGCTGCTCCGGGTTTCGACCGGTGATCGGCTGTGGGGCGAGCACTACGACCGGCCGACTGCGGAGGTCCAAAGTGTTGAAGCAGATATCTCGCAAGGCGTCGCCACAGCAGTGATCGGGCGGCTGTTGCCCCGAGAGCGCGCCCCGCTCGCCGCGCGCGACACACGGGATGCACAAGCGTACGACCATCTGCTACGCGGAAATTTTCTGTTCGGCCAATGGCATACAGAATCGGTGCTGCAGCGGGCACTAGAAGAGTATGAACGTGCGGTGCGGCTCGATCCCGGCTTTGCGAGAGCCTATGCGCGTCTCGGTCTCGCGTATGCGGAGATGCACGAGCGGCAGGTTATGCGGGGCGGGTTCGTTACCCTGCCGCCGGAAAGCCTGGTAGCGAGAGGGCGCGCCGCGGCTGGCCGGGCGCTGGAGCTCGACTCCATGGTCTCGGATGCCTGGCTCGCTAGGGGACGCTTGCTGACGGGCCAAGGGCCGGATGTTCCGGCGCAGATCCTCGCGTTGTACGCGCGCGCCGTGTTGCTCGACCCGCGCAGCGCGGAGGCGCACCTGTACTATGGTCTCGCGCTCATGAATCAGCGGGGAGACGATGGAGCTGCCGACATCGAGTTCCGGCGGGCGGTCGAGCTCGAGCCGGACCAGTTTCGCGGCCTGCGCGCGCTCGGCAACAACGCGCTCGTGCAGCGCCGCTACGCCGAAGCGGTGATTTGGCTGGACAGTGCTCTGGTCGTCCAGCCGGGGGCCGCGGTCCTGGTCGACCGCGCCGCCGCGCATTTCCTCCTCGGCGACACGGCGGCTGCGCGGCAAGACGCGGAGGCCGCGCTTCACTCGGATTTCCCGGCCGGTGGCGAGGTCATCCTGGCGCTGCTCGAGCTTCGTACGGGCGATTCGACGGCGGGCCGGGCACGGGTGCAACGCATCCTTGCCAGATCAACGGGTGTCCTGTCGGAAGCCGACGGTGAAGCTGCAGCGATTGGTTTGGTTGCGCTGGGCGACCGGGATCGAGCCATCGATCTCCTGATATCGATCCAACCGCACGACGCGCGGTTTCATCGATTCCTACGCTACGCCTGGTTCGACCCGCTGCGGCCCGACGCTCGGTTCCAACGTTTGTTCGAGGAGTCGCGCCCTCCGGGAGCCCTGCAGTGAAGCGCGTCGCCCGCATATGGTTGGGGTGCAGCCTCTTTTGGTCGCTACGCCTATCCGCCCAGTGTCCCGACGGCTCCCCGCCACCGTGCCGTCCCACATCCCACATCACCCCGCCCCCCGCTCCCAACAGCGTCGCGGTGCTGTACTTCGACAACCTGTCGCCTGATACAAGCGACGCCTACCTCGCCGACGGAATCACGGAGGAGATCGCTTCACGGCTCGCGGACATTCGCCGCCTGCAGGTCAAGCAGGCGAGTCGCGAAGGAGTGCGGCGGCTGCGGGAGACCGCCCCCGACTACCGGATCGCGGCGGGTCGCGCACTCGGAGTCCGATATCTGGTGGAAGGGAGCCTGCGGCGCGCCGGATCGCGGGTGCGCGTCGTCGTGCGTCTCATCAACGGAACGAACGGCTTTCGAACATGGGGCGAGACGTATGACCGGGCCGCACAAGACCTGCTCGTCCTCGAGGACGACATCGCGCGCCAGGTCGCCCGCGCCGTCGCCGGTCGCCTGAGTCCCGCGGAAGCGGCCGCGATCGCGCCCGGTCCCTCCCGTAACCCCGAGGCCCACGAGCACTATCTCCGCGGCAACTTCTATCTCTTCCAGCGTACCGCGCCCGCGCTGAGGCGAGCGATCGACGAGTACGAGGCCGCGGCCCGGATCGACCCCGGCTTCGGCGACGCGTTGGGCCGCATTGGCTACGCTTACAGTCTCTGCCTGGACCTGAACCTGTGTCGGGACCTCCCCCACGATTCCTTGCTCGCCCGCGGCCTCGCGGTCACGGATCGGGCGCTGCGTCGAGACAGCGCCTCCGCTGATGCCTGGCTCGCCCGCGGCGCGCTGCTGCAAGATGCCGATCCCCGCCGCTACACGGGGGTAGAGCAGGCGCTCGAACGCGCCCTGGCACTCGCGCCACGCAATGCGGAGGCGTGGCATCGCTACGGACTGTTCCTGCGATCAGTCGGCCGTGACTCCGCCGCCACCACCGCCTACCACCAGGCGCTCGACATTGAGCCTCTCCGAACGATCGAATTAAACGGCCTCGGCGCCACCGCATTCTGGGCACACCAATTCGAGGCGGCCGCACGCTGGCTCGATAGCGCGCTTGCCGTCGATCCGGGCCTGCCGAATGCCTACTACCTCCGTGCACGGCTTCGCATGCTCCTTGGCGATACCGCTGGGGCGCGTGCGGACGCGGAGGCGTACTTGCGACTCACGGGTAATCGCCTTATCGAGGTGATCAACGCACGGATCGCAGCGGCGCGGGGCGACGCGGCGGAGGCCCGCCGGGCGCTCGATCAATTGCGGCGTGACGCACAGTCCGACTGGGAGGCGCACGTCGTGATCCTGGTGGCGCTGCACGAGTATGCGGACGCCCTTGCGATACTCGAAGGCGTTCAGCCGGGCCTAGAGCTCTGGGCGATACTGCGAGACCCCGAGCTCGATTCACTACGTTCCGACCCTCGCTTCCAGCGCCTGGTCAGTCGGACGGACAATCATTGTGGTGGCTTGGCTGTCAGTCGGTCCGACCGTCCGCCTGTCCGCCTGATGTACGCCCTCATGTGGTCCGGCGGCAAGGACTCTTGCCTCGCGCTGGCGCGCGCCCGCCGTCAGGGCCTCGCCGTCGAGACGCTCGTCAACTTCTACGACGCCGCCACGGGCCGGGTGCGCTTCCACGCCACGCGCCGCGAGCTGATCGCGGCCCAAGCCTTCGCCCTGGGGCTGCGCCTGATCCAAGAGGCGACGCAGCCCGATACCTACGAAGTCGTGTTCCGGCGCACTCTGACGCAGCTCGCCACATCGGGCTGCCGCGGCGTG
>QHUY01000145.1 GCA_003223415.1 Gemmatimonadota bacterium | reverse complement strand
CTCGTACTTCATTCCGACGATGCTGCGACTGCAGCGCGCCGCGCTGCCGCAGGCGGATGTCAGGGCACGGGTGGCGCTATGGGCGCGGCTGAATTACCTGCGCAGTGCGCTCACGTTGGTGGCATGGTTGGCGGCCATGAAGGCGCTTACGCTCACGACGCCCGCAGCGCGTTGACGATGTTGAGGCGGGCGGCGCGCGCGGCGGGCAGGAACCCGCCCACGATGCCCATCACGATGGCAAACGTCAGCGCGGCGCCGATCACGCCCGGCGACAGCGCGAACCCGAAGCCGATCTCCGAGAAGCTCTGGAAGTTGATGACCGAAATCCGCTCGAAGGACAGGAGGGCCGCGAGCGCGACGCCGATGGCGCCGCCGACGAGCGCGAGCACCACCGATTCGACCAAGAACGCTCCCAAGACGCTCCGCCGGCGGAAGCCCAGGGCCCGCAGGGTGCCCACTTCGACCGTGCGGTTCGCGACCGCGGCGTACATGGTGATCATCGCCCCGATCATCGCGCCGAAGCTGAAGATGGTCGTCACCACGAGACCGAGGATCCGGATGAACTTCGCGAGCGTCTGGGACTGCTCCTTGTAATAGTCCCGCTCGTGCTTGAGCTCGACGTACTGCAGACGGGGATCGGCCTGGAGTCGGGCTTTGAGCTGATCGAACTGGCCGGGATCGGCGAGGCGGAAGGTCAACGACGAATACACCGGGCGACCGAACGCCTGCATGAACTGGTCAACGTCACCCCAGATCTCCGAGTCGAAGCCCGTGCCCCCTGCGTCCGCGATTCCCACTACGGTCCAGCGATCACCGCCGAACGCGAGCTCCGCCCCGAGTGCCACGCCTTTGAACTGGGTCGCAATGCTCTTCCCTACGACGACCTCGTGCGTGCCGAACTGGAAGGGCCGTCCCCGGACGATGTGGACCTTGGGTCGGAGCTCCAGCGCACGGGGTGACACGCCCCGAATCGACACGTTCCCGAGCGCGTTGCTCTTCTTCTTGTAGAGGTCGATGACGAGGACCACTTCTCGTGACAGCAGCGCGCGACCCTCGGCCCCCCGCGCGACGCCGCTCTCGGCTTCGAGCACGTCCGCCGTCGCCCGGTCGACCTGACTCGAGAGCTCGGAGGTGGCCGAGCGCCTCAGCACGATCGCGTTGTCGGGCGAGCCGGTCTCGACGAGCGTCGCCTCCAGGCCGCGCGCGAGCATGAGCACGCCGGCGAATACGAACACGACGAGGGCCACGCCCCCGACGGTGAGCGCCGTGGTGAGGCGGCGGGCCCAGAGGCTCCGCCAGATGTAGGAGAAGGGGATCCGCATCATGGGTCCGCTACCCCACCGTCCGCAGGCCAATCACGATGGGCGTGCGGACCACGCGGTTCGCAGGGATCGCCGCCGCCGCGAGCCCGGCGAGAAGAGCCGCCCCGAGGCCGAGTGCGATGGTGATGGGAGCGACGTTGATCACCGGGAAGAAGGTCGGGAGCGCCTTCGCGAAGCCCTGTACGATGGGAAACGTCAGGAGAAGCCCGAGTACGCCGCCCGAGAGGGAGATCACGAGTGCCTCGCCGAGCACGAAGCCGACGAGGTGGCGCCCCGAGAAGCCGATGGTCTTCAGCACTGCGTACTCGCGGGTCCGCTCGCGGACCGACATGACGATGGTGTTGGCGAGCACCAGGAGGATGATCCCGACGATGACCACCGAGATGACCTGCAGCGACGTGATGATCGCGGACGACATCTGGACGAAGCTCTGCTGGAATTCGCGCTCGCTCTCGGTCTTCGTTGGCGCGCGCGAGTTTACGAATTGCGTGTCCACCGCCGCCGCCACGGGCGGCATTGCGTCCGGCGTCGCGACGCGCAGGATGTACCATCCGGCGTCCACTGGCCGCCCCGGCTCTCGCTGGCGCACCTGCTCGTACAGGTAGGGAAACTGGAAGAACATCTGGGTCTCGTCCGTAGACGGGTCGCGGCCAGTGTAGATGCCGCGCACGACCCACTGCCAGGTTCCCGGAAAGATGTCGCCTTCCATCGTGATGACGTCGCCGAGCTTGAAGCCGTGCTGCTGCGCCAGCTTGCGGCCGATGACGCAGGCGTTGCGCTCCTTCTTGAACGCCGCCAACTGGTCGGGCGGCAGCTGGAACTCGGGGTAGAGATCGAAAAATGTCTCCGGATCGACCGCCATTCGTGGCCAGAAGTTCTTGAAGTCGTTCGGGTCGCCGTAGACACCGCCGAACCAGTTCGCCCACGACACGGCCGTGACCCCGGGCACCTTGGCAATCTGACCCCGGTAGGGGAGGGGGAGCGGGAAGATCAGAGACACTCGATGGCGCGTGATCATGCGATTGGCGGCCGCCCCGGTGACACCGGCGTTCCAGGCGCCCACGATCGTGCGGATGAGGCCGAACGCCATCACCGCGGTGGCCATCCCGAGGATCGTGAGCGCCGTGCGGAGGCGGTGCCGGAAGAGGTTCTTGAAGGCGAGTCGCAGGAGCTTCACGGCCGGGCCCTCATTGGAGTTCGCCCTTGTCCAGGTGGCGTACCAAGTGCGCGCGCTCGGCGGCGTGCGGGTCGTGCGTCACCATCACGATCGTCTTCGTGAACTCCTTGTTCAGCCGCTCGAGCAGCGTGAGAACCTCCTCGGCCGATTTGCGGTCCAAGTCGCCCGTCGGCTCGTCCGCGACCACGATCGTGGGATCCGTCGCGATCGCCCGCGCGATGGCGACGCGCTGCTCCTGCCCGCCCGAGAGCTGCCGCGGGTAGTGGTGCATTCGGTCGCCCAGGCTCACGAGCGTGAGCGCCGTCTCGACGTGCTTGCGACGCTCCGACTTCGAGAGCGGCGCCAGGAGCAGCGGGAGCTCGACGTTCTCGAACGCCGTCAGGACCGGGATCAAGTTGTAGAACTGGAACACGAAGCCGATGTGCGTGGCGCGCCACTTGGCGAGCTGCGACTCGCTGAGCTTCGTGACGTCCGTGCCGGCCACCGCCACGCTCCCCGCGTCCGGCCGGTCGATGCCGGCGATCAGGTTGAGCAGCGTGGTCTTGCCCGACCCCGAGGGGCCCATGAGGGCGAAGAACTCCCCCTCCGGGACGTCGAGCGTGATGTCGTGCAGCACGGGGATCGCCATGCTGTCGCGACGGTAGGACTTGGAGACACCGCGGATCTGAACGATCGAGTTGGTCATGGAGAATTCCCAGACTGGACTTTCACCTTGACGCCGCGGCGCACGCGGTCGTCCACGCTGTCGATGACGGGCATGCCCGGTGCGAGCCCGTGGTGAATCGCTACGAGCGGCCCGAGCCGCCGGCCCAGCGTGACCGGCACGTCCACCGCCCGTCCCTGCTGCACGACGTAGACCACCGTACCGCCGTTTCGCGCGGCGACCGCGGTGGCCGGGACGGTCAGCACGGGCTGCGTGTCCGCGCCGGCGGCGCCGCGCGCCAGCCGCGGCAGGAAGTGCGCCTTCGCGCTCATCTCCGGCAGCACCCGCGCGTCGTAGGAGCGGAACGCAACCTTTACCTGCACGGTCGCCTTCGCCCGGTCCGCCGTGGGCACGACCTTCGCCACGTAGCCCGGATAGCGCACGTCCGGGTACGCGTCGAGCACGATCTCGCACGCCTGGCCCGGGGCGACGGCGTCGATGTTAGACTCGGACACGTCGACCTCGACTTGCAGCGAGCGCAGATCCGCCAGCGTGACGACCGCGGCCTTGGAGAACGCGCTCGCCGCCAGCGGCGCCACCACCTCGCCCACATCGGCGTTCTTGCTCAGGACCGTGCCGTCGAACGGCGCCCGGATGACCGTGTTCTCGAGCGCTACCTCCTGGGACCGCACGGCCGCCTGGGCGACCGCGATGCCCGCGCGGACACGGCTGTAGCGCGCCTCGGCGGCGTCGTAGCTCGCCTGCGACGTGAACCCGCTGTCGAGCAACATGCGCTCCCGCGCGAGCGACTGCTGCGCGTCGTGCAACTCGGCCTGGCTGAGCTGCAGGTTGGCCTTCGCCTCCTCCAGCTGCGCCTTGATGTCGGAGTCTTCGAGCCGGGCGATGACCTGCCCCTCGCGCACGCGGTCTCCTTCGACGACGCCGAGGTAGACCAGGCGTCCCGTGCCCTTCGACGCCACCGCGGCCTTGCGCTGCGCCACGACGTACCCGCTCGCCACGAGCACCGCGGCCGACTGGGTCGGGGACACCACGGTAGCGGGCGCGAGCCGGACCGGGACGGCCGACTGGAACGCCCCCCTCGAGAGCACCGCCCCGGTCCCCGCGCCGACGACCAGCACGGCGGCGGCGACCAGTCCGAGCTTCAGCCGGCCTGTCCCGCGACCGCCCCGCACGGCGGCGGTCGGTTCCGCCGGCCGGGTGATGCGCAGGGCCGAGAGGTCGGCGTCCTTGGCTTCCATGTGCAGAATCGTAACTACCTCAGCGAGCACCGCGGGCGCGGCGACGTTATCTTACGATGCTGATATCTTAGTCGCGAAGATAAATACCGGCACCGGCGCGCCGCGTCAAGGGGCGGGGGCCACGGCCGCGTACACCAGGTGCGACAGGTCCCGGACCAGTCCGTACGCGACGCTGTCCTCCTGAAGGCCGCCCGTCAGGACCACGAGCACGTAGCCGCCCCCCGCCGGTGGCGACACCAGCCCCGCGTCGTGGTAGACCACCTGCCCGATCCACCCCGTCTTGTGCGCCACCGGGATTCCGGGGGGCAGGCCGGCCGGAATCCCTTCGTTGAACTCCTGGCGGGAGAGGATGGCGAGCATGGCGGCGCACGCAGCGGGGCTCGCGGCGCG
>QHUY01000144.1 GCA_003223415.1 Gemmatimonadota bacterium | reverse complement strand
AGAAGGGAAACGGTGCTGCATATCGAATACGCGCGCCAGGGGCCGGGCGTTGAGCCGGCGGGGCGGTGATCCGGAGCTCAGGCAGGCAGCGCGACGTTCAGGTCGCGCGCCGCGAGGGCGAGACGCCGGTCGAACGTCCACAAGCGCAGGCGATCGAGCAGGGCGGAAGCCAGAAGGTGGGCATCCACCCAGCCAATGCCCCGGCCCCATAGCGGGACCCGGTCAATCAGCGCCAGGACCTCGGCGTGCTCGGCGACCCTGGAGCTGTCGAGGGCCTCGAGGTTCCGGAGCACGTCGGCGCGGGGCGCGATGCGCCCGAGGGCGATCTCCCCGAGCACGAAGGGGTGGACGACCACGCGGTTCTGGTGGAGCAACCCGGCGAGCCTGGTGTTGCCGTGTCGCCACAGATCCACCCAGACTGAGGTGTCGGCGAGGACGATCACCCGCGGCGGCGGGCGCGGCGTCGCGGGGCGGGGGCGAGGTCCGGCATGGTACCCGCGAGGGCCGCCAGACGACGGGCGGCTTCTCGGGCGATGAGGGCTTCCAGGCCGGCGTGCACCAGCGCGGTCTTCTCCGCGATGCCGGTGAGCCGCCGCGCCCGCTCGAGGAGGGCGTCGTCCAAGATCAGGGTGGTTCGCATATGCATATATATATGCATATTTGATATGCCGCCGTCAACGGCGGATCACCCAACCGTCCCCGTACCGTCAAGTCCGCCGTCGAAAGGAAGTTCGGCGCCCGCCGACTGGGGCGTTGCCGGAGTCAATCCCCCCGTTTAGACTCGGGATTCCTTTAGCCCCGATCCGACTCGTGACGATGCGCTTTCCCCTCTCTGTCATGCTGCTCCTCGGCCTCGCGCCGGGCCGGCTCGCCCCTCAGGAGCCGTTCGAGATCGAAGTCTATCCCTACATGACGGCGGGGCGCGGCGAGTGGGAGCTCGAGACGCACCTCAACTATGCCCGCCTCGGGACCACGACGTTCGACGGCACGGTCGCGCCTACGCAGCGCCAGGTCCGCCTTGCCGCCGAGCTCACCTGGGGGATCACGGACCACTGGGAGGTGTCGGGGTACCTTCTGGGCGCCCACCGTCCCGACCTGGGGTTCGAATTCGCGGGGTGGCGGTTGCGATCCCGGATGCGGGCGCCCGAGCGCTGGGGGCTCCCGGTGCGCATGGGATTCGGCGTTGAGTTCGAGGGTTCGCGCGCGGCCTATAGCGAGAGCGCCCGGACGCTCGAGGTCATCGCGATCTTCGAAAAGCGCCTTGGCCCGGTTCAACTGACCGTCGATCCTACCTTCGAGCACGACCTCGCGGGTCCCGCGACCGACCAGGGCTGGGAGTTCGGGACCAAGGCACGGGCGGCGGTCGGCGTGAGCCGCGCGGTGACACTCGGGCTCGAGTACTACGGGGCCTTGGGAGAGGTCGGGGAGTTCCTACCGGCGGGCCGGCAAGTGCATCAGTTCTACCCCAGTGTCGACCTGCGCCTGGGGGACGACCTTGCGGTCAACCTCGGCGTCGGCGTGGGCGCTACGAACGCTGGCGATCGCCTGGTGTTCAAGTCACGGTTCGAGATCCCGCTCTGAGCCTCACCGCACCGACAAATCCGCCGTCGGCAGGAACCGGGGTGGCCGCCGGGGCTTCACCGCCTGCTCGTAGGCGTAGGCCAGCTTGATGAGCGTGGACTCGCTCCAGGGCCGCCCGATGAACGACATCCCCACCGGCAACCCGAACGAGTACCCGACCGGCACCGTGATGCTCGGGTAGCCCGCCACCGCGGCGATGCTGGTGTTGCCGCCGGCTCCCGAGCAGTCGCCGTTCACCAGATCGATCAGCCAGGGCGGACCGCCCGTCGTCACCACGATCGCATCGAGTTTGTCCTTGGCGAACGTGACGTCCACGCCCTCGGCGCGCGACAGCCGGCGGCAGTGCGCCCGGGCTTCGACGTAGGCGTCGTCGGTAAGCGGCCCCTTCTCTTGGGCCAGCGTGAAGGTCTCCTGACCGAAGTAGGGGAGCTCGGTGTCCTTGTGCTGCTCGTTGAACGCGATCAGGTCGGCGAGCGTCTTCATAGGGCTCGTCGGGCCGAGCCCGGCGAGATACGTGTTCAGATCTGCCTTGAACTCATACAGGAGGACCGTGTACTCCTGGTCGCCGTAGTCCTTGAGATGAGGGATCTCGACCGGATCGACCAGCACGGCGCCCTGCGCCTTGAGTGCCTCCAGGGCGGCGTTGACGAGCCGGTCGCCCTCGGGATTGCCGAACGCGCCGCGCGCCACGCCGATGCGCGCGCCCTTCAGACCGCTGGGGTCGAGGACCCGGGTGTAGTCAGTTGCGGCCGGTTGCGCGACAGTGGCGGCGTCGGCGGGGTCCACGCCCGCGAGGACGCCGAGCAGCAGCGCGGCGTCCGTGACGGTGCGGCACATCGGGCCGGCAGTGTCCTGGCTGTGGGCGATGGGGATGATGCCGGAGCGGCTGACGAGGCCGACCGTGGGCTTGATGCCGACGAGGGAGTTGGCGCCCGAGGGACAAATAACCGAGCCGTCCGTCTCGGTGCCCACGCCCGCGGCGGCGAGGTTGGCCGCGATCGCCACGCCGGTGCCGGAGCTCGAGCCGCAGGGATTGCGGTCGGTGGCGTAGGGGTTGCGGCACTGCCCGCCGCGGCCGCTCCAGCCCGACACCGAGTGCGAGGAGCGGAAGTTGGCCCATTCGGAGAGGTTCGTCTTGCCGAGGATCACGGCGCCGGCCTCGCGCAGCCGCTTGGCGATGAAGGCGTCGCGGGGGGGAGGCACGCCGCCCACGAGCGCGAGCGAGCCCGCGGTGGTCATCATGCGGTCGGCGGTGGCGATGTTGTCCTTGATGAGGACCGGGATGCCGTGCAGCGGTCCTCGGAGTTTTCCCGCCTTGCGCTCCTCGTCACGCTGGCCGGCGACCGCGAGGGCGTCGGGGTTGGTCTCGATCACGGCGCGGAGTGTGGGGCCACGGCGGTCCATCGCGTCGATGCGGGCGAGGTAGAGCTCACACAGGTGGCGCGAGGTGTATTTCCCGGTGCGCATCCCCTCCTGCAGGCCGGCGGTGGTGGCTTCGTCGAGTTCGAAAGGCTGGGGCTCGGGGCTCGGGGCTCGGGGCTCGGGGGAGACCACCCGGGGCCCCGCGATGGTGGCGAGGCCGGCGAGGGCGGAGCGCTCGAGGAAGTCGCGACGCGAGACGGGATTCACTTGACGATCGTCAGGCCGTGCGGCACCAGGCCGGGGAGCACGTAGGCGTACAGCAGCACGATCAAGCCGACGATCGCGCCCAGCGCGATGGAGTGCCAGAACACCCAGCGGAAGATGATCCCCTCGTTGCCCACCTGATTCGTGGCCGAGGTGGCGACGGTGATGGACTGCGCGTCCACCATCTTGCCCATCACGCCGCCGGCCGAGTTGGCCGCGCACATCAGGACGGGGTCGAGGTTCAGTTGCTGCGCCGTTATCCGTTGCAGGCTGCCGAACAGCGCGTTCGACGAGGTGTCGCTGCCGGTGAGCGCCACGCCCAGCCATCCCAGGAACGTGCCGAAGAAGGGGAACAGCCAGCCGGTGCGCGTGAACGCCAGCCCGAGCACCGCATCGAGTCCCGAGTAGCGGGTGGTGAACCCCAGGCCCAGCATGAACGAGATCGCGATCACCGCGGTCTTCATGCGCTTCAGGGTGTGCCAGAAGATCTTGGCGAGCTGGGCGGGTCGCAGGCCGAGCAGCAGACCGGCGACGATGGCGGCGATGAAGCACCCCGTGCCGGTGGCCGACAGCCAGTTGAAGTCGTAGCGTGCCGCCTCCGGCGTGGGCTTCATCACGACCGGCGCGGCCCGCGTCACCGCGTTGTGCAGGAGGGGGACGTTCCACACCGGGGTCGTGGCATGGTTGATGGCGCCCTTGATCGCCGGCAGGCCCCACAGCAGCACGAAAATGGACAGGATCGCGAACGGCATCCACGCCTTCAGGATCTGGGCGGCGGTGTACTTGCGGGCGCCAGTGGCGGCATGCTGCGGCCCGCCGCTCGGGACCGCGGCGCCCTCGTCCGCGAACCGATAGATGCGTTTCGGCTTCCAGAACCGCAGAAAGATCACCGTCGCGGCGAGCGAGACGATGCCGCCGGCGATGTCCACCAGGTTCGAGTCCACGTGGTTGGACCAGAAGTACTGCGTGAGGCTGAACGAGGCGCCCACGACCAGGATGGCGGGCAAGACTTCGACGGTCTCGCTCCATCCCACCATCGCGCGCACGAGCCAGAAGGGCACGATGATCCCCGTGATCGGCAGGATCCGTCCGATCATCGCGCTCAGGTCGGATTCGGGCAGGCCGGAGACGGCGGCCAGGGTGTGCACGGGCGTCCCGATGGCGCCCCAGGCCACGGGCGAGGTGTTGGCGAGCAGGTTCAAGGCGGCGGCGTAGAACGGCTTGAAGCCCAGGCCGATCATGAACGCGCCGGCGATCGCCACCGGCGCGCCGAATCCCGCGGCGCCCTCGATGAAGGCGCCGAAGCAGAAGGCGACGAGCAGCACCTGCAGCCGCCGGTCCGCGGTGATGCCCGCCACCGATTCCTTCATGATCTCGAACTGCCCGGTGTGCACGGAGACGTCGTAGAGGTAGACGGCCGCGAGGACGATCCAGGCGATCTTGAGGAGACCGAACCCGACGCCGTAGAGGAAGCTCATGCCGGCGAGGGGGAAGGGCATGCCGAAGACC
>QHUY01000081.1 GCA_003223415.1 Gemmatimonadota bacterium | reverse complement strand
CGGCTGGCACACGCATCCCGTGGTCACCACCACGGGGACGGCCACATCGGACTTCTGCGTCGCGGCCATTGGCCAATCGGAGGGCGGGATCAGCATTCTGGGCGACGTATTGCGCCTGAGCATGCCTGTGGGGAAAGCGGGGCTCGAAGCGAGCGCCTTGGACGTCGCGGCTGCCTTTATCGTGCAGGGGGACGCGGGGTGCACCGCGACCGGCCTCGGCGTGAAGGTGCTCAGCGTGGTGACGCTATAACGCGCTGTGCGCATCCGTGGGCAGCACCAAACTCTGCAGCAGGTGCGCACGCCGCCAGCGACGCCTACGTGCGCGCGCGACGGCGATGCAGCGGTGGAGCTATGCACAGAGGCATCGTCTCCGGGTCTTTGTTGTGGCGTTCAGGCCGTTGTAGTTCGCTGCTTGGACCGACGCCTGCGCCGTGAGGCTCGCCAGAGGTTGCTGTGAGGGGCAGAACTCGCCGATTACGATACGCCCGCTGCGGAGCGTGTCTGAGGAACGCTCGTCCCAGTAGTCGGGGTTGATAGATCTCTGGTCCGAAGAACGGGGGCAGGACAGCCGGCCCCGGCCTCGAGGGCGGCCCCGGGTCTCGTCACCCGATTGGTGTTCCCCCCTCCTCACGGGGCGTGTCGTCGGCGAAGTCGGACTCGAGCGGTTCCTCCGGCGGCTCTAGGAGCTGCCCGAGCGGCTGGGTACTCTCGACCATCCGGTGCCGCAGCGCCTCGATGTGCATTTGCGCGAAGTTGAACACGTTCACGTTCACGTCGCCTTTGTCCTCTCCGAACAGTTCGCGGTCCCACTTGGAGGCTTCCCAGCGGGCGTGACTCGCTTGCTCCCGCACCTTCGCGATCGCATCGCGATTCTCTTTCACGTTCTTCACAAGTTACCCCGTGTGTTCGACCAGCGTGATGGCCCACAGGCGTTTCGCTTCCCGAAAGGCCCGGACCCGCTCCGCGTCCAAGTGAATCAACCGGCTGAGGAAGCCCTGGCTCACCCCGAAGTTGGCCGCGATCGCGGTTTGACTCTCCCCGCTCGCGACCCGCTCAAAGACCAGCTCCCATCCGCCGGCCTGCTCGATGTCGGCGAGCAGCTTCTGTTTTATCGGGTTTGCAGCCATCGTCGTCCTTCCGGTTGGGTGTGCCGTAATTGTGCCGGACCATGCGTCATGGGGGCGACAGAGGCGCCCGAAAAAGACAGAGCCCCCCTATACGGACAGCTTCCCGCATAGGGGGGCGTGAATCCTAAGTCCTGCGCGTCTGCCAGTTCCGCCACGGTCGCAAAGGCCAACGGCGTCCAGGAAACACGTCAAGAGAATACGTCGAGGAGATGCGTCGAGGGAAGTCGTCACGCCGGGGGCGTCCTGGCGGCCGACGGGCCGGGAGCGTTCTTGACGTACGGCTGACCGCGCGGTATTTCGCATTGCCAGTTAGCGACACCAGCGACAAAGGCAAACCCGGCGAAAGCCGGGGGCGCAAAGCCACGGGTCCTCGCCCTCCTCACGCGACGTCAGCCTGACCACGCCACGAGGGAGCCCCACGATCGCCGAGCCGCCGAACGGGTGACACGGCGCGAGTCCCAATCCTCGAGAAGGGGGTTCCCCATGGCAATCCGATCGACGCTACTCCCAGCTGCAATGCTCGCACTCCCGCTCTTGGTCAACGCCTGCGGGACCGAACCGACCTCAGCCCCGACGAGAACTCAGGCCCTCGAAGCGAGGTTCCTCGCGGCCGATCCAGTGCTGAAGCTGATCCCCACCGCGGGCAACTTCGCGCCGCCTGACTTCGCCAAGGAGACCGGCAACGGGCTGTACTCGCAGGCCCGGTGGACCAACAAGGTGGCGCTGGACGGCAAGTTTTCGGTCCTGCTCCAGAAGTCGGTGGACTATGCGTCTTGTTACACGTCGACGCCCGAGAACGGCTGCGCGGCGTTTGCGGCGGTGATCGTGAGTGGGGTCGAGGGGATAACGATTGCTGATCTCAGCACGATCGGCTTCTCGGTGAACGGCACCTGCGGCGCTGGCTCGCCGCGGTTCAACCTGTACTACGACACCAATGGCGACGGCCAGGCCGATGGGGTCGCCTTCTATGGCTGCGCTGCCCATGTGAGCGCGTTGCCGCCGGCTCCGGATTGGACGAGCATGTCGGCCAGCTCGGACGCGCCGGACTTCTGCTACTCGTTCGGCCCGCCAATTGGTACGTGCACGTTGGACGCGAACTCGACGGTGGTTCAGCTCTCGGTCATCGTGGACGAGAAGGGCACCTGGTACATCGACCGCGTACAGGCCGCGGGTACCACCACGGGCGAGCCCAACGGAACCTGACCGGGGTCCCCGGCATCATCGCTACACCGTGACAAGACGAGGGCCCCGCTGCGGGGCCCTCGAATCCTAAGTCCTGCGCGTCTGGCAGTTCGCGGGGAGTCCGCCTTTAGGAACCGCGTCACACATGATCCACCGCTGCCCTGACGCCAGCCTCACGGGCGCAGTGCGCACAGCAAAAGAACGTTCCTTTCGCCTCGATGCCGTGACCGATGATCTTGCAGCCGCAGTGGTCGCAGACGGGGGCGAGCTTCTGAATGGCGCACTCGAAGCTGTCGAAGACATGATGTACACCGGCGGCGATGACATCGAAGGACAGATGATAGTCATTGCCACACATTTCACATTTGGCCATGGCCTCCTCCTCGAGACGGTGGCGGGACATCGCTTTCGCTGCACAAGGCTGTGTCCCGCACCGAGAATCCGCCAGGAGCCTCGGTCCCTGTCAGCTTCCTGACAGGTCGGGCGCATAGCTTTTTGGCCACGGTGCGCATTTCACTCGTTGTCGTGGGATTGTGCGGCGCGACGCTGCCGCGGGCGCTCCCCGCCCAGCAGCCCGTGACGCGCGCGCAGGCGGTTGCGGCGGCGCTGTCGCGCGGCGCGCGCGTCGCCCTGGGCCGGGCCGACACCGCGGCGGCCCGCGGGAGCGCCCGCGCGGCCCGGGCCTTCCCCAATCCGTCGCTCGCGGCGAGCTACACGAAGGCCGTCCCGCAGTACCACGCCATCGTCGATCTCCCCCTCGACTTGCCGTGGCTCCGGGGGCCGCGCATCGGCGCGGCCGAGTCGGCGGGGGACGCCGCTCGCTACGGCTTTGCCTTCGAGCGGGCCGCGATCCGATTCGACGTGGACACGGCCTACACCCGCGCCCTGGCCGGGGCGGCGCACGCGCGCCTTTCTCGCCGCAATGCGATCGACGCCGATAGCCTCCTCAAGATGGCTCAACTGCGACGGGAAGTGGGCGACGTGAGCGAGCTGGACGTGCGGCTCGCCGCGGTGAACGCCGGCCAGTTGGAGAACGTCGCCACCGACGACTCACTCGCCGCCGTGGACGCGCTGCTCGCGGTCCAGCTCGCGATGGGGCTGCCGGGGGAGGCGCCGACGGTCGCGCTCGCCGACTCGCTGGTACCGCCCGTAGACATCGTGCCACCCGCACCCGCGGAGTACCTGCCCGTCGCCGCGGCCACGGCCTCCCTGCGCTCGGCCGAGCGGGCGCTGACCTTCGCGCACCGTAGCCTGTTCGCGGCCCCCAGCCTCCAGGTGGGCCTCGAGAATCGCGATCCGACTGGCGCCGAGCGCGGGCTGCTGCCCACCATCGGGCTTTCCTTCCCCATCCCCCTCTTCAATTGGAACGGGGGCGAGGTCACTCAGGCGGCCGCCGCGCGAGACCGGGCACAGGCGGAACTGGACCTGGTGCGGCGCGAGTCGGGGGCGAGTGTCGCGCGCGCCCGGCGGGAGCTCGCGGCGGGGCTCGCGCGCCTGGGACGCGACGCGCGGCTGCTGGCCAGCGCCGATCGGGTCGCCGCGATGTCGCTCCAGGCCTACGGCGAGGGCGCGATCCCGCTGGCCAACGTGCTCGAAGCGCAGCGCAACGCGCGCGAAGCCCTGGGCCGCTACATCGATGACCTGGCCGCGGCGTACGACGCCGTCGCGGCCGTCCGGCTCCTCACTGCTGCTCCGGACCAGCCGTGAGACGGTCCCTGTGGGCGATCGCGACCCTCGCCGGACTTTGTGCCGGCTGCGGGCGGCGTGCCGACTCCGACGAGGCGCAGGCGACCGCGGGCGCGCAAGCGGTCGTAGGGGCGCAGACCGCCGTGGCCACGGTGCAACCGTTCGCGCAAGTGGTGAGCGCCGTCGGCACCGTGACGCCGCGGCCCGGCCGGTTCGCCGAGCTCGCCGCGCCGGCGCCGACGCGAGTGGCGCGGATCTTCGTCGCGCCCGGCCAGCGTGTGGCGGAGGGGGATTCTCTGATCGAGTTCGAGCGGGCGCCCTTCGACGCCGCCGCGCGGAGCGCCGGCGCCGCGCTCACGAGCGCGGAGCGCGCCTACGCCCGGGCCGTGCGGCTGGTGCAGGCGGGGATCCTCCCCCAGAAGGACAGCGACCAGGCGGCGGCGGATCTCGCGCAGGCGCAGGTCGCCGCGATCACCGCCCGCCGCGCGCAACAGCTCGCGACCCTGCGGGCGCCGCTCGCCGGGGTCGTGACACGCATGAGCGCGGTGCTGGGTGCCTCGGTGGACGCGAGCCAACCGCTCGCCCAAGTCGCGGACCCGAACGCGCTGGACATCGTCTTCAACGTGTCGCCCGCGGAGGCCGCGCGGATCCGCCCCGGGGATGCGATCACCGTGACCACGGGGGAAGGGGGGGGAGCCGGAGGAGGGGGGGAGCCGCTCGGGCAGGGTGAGGTCACGGGCGTCGCTGCCGCGGTCGACTCCGTGTCCCGTGCCGTGGCGGTGCGCGCCAGCGTGAGCCGCTCCGCGCGTCCTCTCCGGATTGGCGAGTCGCTGTTCGGCAAGATCGTGACGGCCGTGCACCCGCGGGCCGTGACCGTCCCCATCGCAGCCCTCGTCCCGGCAGGCGACGGGTTCCAGGTGTTCGTCGTGGACAGTGCCGGGATCGCCCATGCCCGGCCTGTCACGGTCGGCGCGCGTAGCGAGTCGCTGGCCGAGATCGTGACGGGGGTCGCGGCCGGCGAGACCGTGGTCACCGCCGGCGCCTACGGCGTCGAGGACGGCGCGAAGATCATCCGGACCCCGCAGTGACGCTGTTCGACGTCCTCTCCCGCCAGCGGCGGTTCGTCTATCTCGTAGTAGCGCTGCTCAGCGTTGGCGGCCTTTGGGCCGCGTTGGTGCTGCCGTCGGCCATCTACCCCGAGCTGAATTTCTCCCGCATCACAATCGTGGCCGAGGGCTCGACCCTCGGCGCGCGGCAGGTGGTCTTCAGCATCACTCGCCCGCTCGAAGAGGCGGTGAGCGTCGTGCCGGGAGTGACGCGCGTCCGGTCGCACTCGATCCGCGGCGCCAGCGAGATCTCGGTCACGTTCGCGCCGGGCACGGACATGGCGTACGCCCTCCAATTGGTGCGGGCGCGGGTGAACCAGGTGTCCAGCAGCCTGCCGCCCGGCCTCGATATCGAGGTCGAACGGCTCGCCCCGTCGCTGTTCCCGATCGTCTCGTACAACCTCGAGGGCGGCGATCCGGCGACCCTGTACGACCTGGCCCGCTACGGGATCAAGCCCCTGATCTCGCGCGTCCCCGGGGTCGGACGGGTGGAGGTGCAAGGCTCGGACGTTCGGGAGATCGAGGTGGTCGCGGATCCGGCGCGGCTCGCGGCACAGGGGCTGACGTACACCGCCCTCGCCGACGCGATCCGGGATGCCGTTACGGTGCAGGCGGTGGGTCGGGTCGCGCAGGACTACCGACAATATCTGATCGTGACCGATCAGGAGGCCCACACGCCGGAGGACATCGGTGGGGTGGTGTTGGAGAACGGGTTGCGTGTGCGGGACGTCGCGACCGTGCGAGTCGGGACTGAGGACCACGTCCGGATCATCGCGGGGGACGGCAAGCCGGCGGCGCTCATCAACATTACGCGGCAGGTCGGTGGCAACACGCTCCTGCTCGCGGACAGCATGGCGCGGATCGCCGCGACCCTCGCCGCGAGCCTGCCGCCGGGCGTCCGTCTCAAGCCGGTGTACGACCAGGCGGCGCTGGTACGCGACGCCGTCCGCGCGGTGCGGGACGCGATGCTCGTCGGCGCGGGGCTCGCCGTCCTGGTGCTGCTGCTGTTCTTGCGCCACGGGCGCATCACCGCGATCAGCGCCGCGGCGATCCCGCTGACGCTCGCCGTCACCGTGTTCGTGATGAGCCTCATCGGCCAGACCTTCAACCTGATGACCCTGGGCGCGATGGCGATCGCCATCGGGCTCGTGATCGACGACGCGGTCGTGATCACGGAGAACATCGCCCGCCATCTCGCGCTCACGGACGACCGTTTCCGGGCGATTCGGAACGCGGTCCAGGAGCTCATCTGGCCCGTCACGACCTCCACGATCACCACCGTCGTGGTCTTCCTCCCGCTCGGCCTGTTGCAAGGGGTCGTGGGGCAGTTCTTCGCCGCGCTGGCGACGACCCTCACGGTGGCGGTGTTGGTGTCGCTCGGCCTAGCGCTCACCATCATCCCACTCCTCGCCGAGCAGTTCGTCACAGCGCATGAGGTCGCCGCCGTCACGGGCGGCCCGCTCGTGCGGGTCCAGCGGGCGCTCGACGTGCTGGGGCCGCGCTATGAGCGCGCCCTCGCGGCCGTGCTGCACCATCCCCGGCGGGTCGCCGTTGCCGCGGCGGTGCTCGTGCTCGTCGGGATCGGGCTGTGGCGCCTGGTCGGCACGGGATTTCTGCCCGAGATGGACGAGGGGGCGTTTGTGCTGGACTATTGGACCCCCGGCGGGACGGCCCTCGACGAGACGAACCGCCTCGTGGGCATCGCCGAGCGGATTCTCGCCGCGACGCCGGAGATCTCGGGGACGTCGCGCCGCACCGGCGCTGAGCTGGGGCTCTTCGCCACGGAGCAGAACCGCGGCGACATCGTGGCGCGGCTCGTCCTGCCGAGTCGGCGCTCCCGGGACATCTTCGCGGTGATCGACGAGGTGCGGGGCAAGATCTCGGCCGCTGCCCCGCGCCTGCGCATCGAGTTCGTGCAGATCCTGTCGGACGTGATCAACGATCTGGCCGGGGCGGCGCGGCCGGTCGAGATCAAGCTTTTCGGCGAGCGACTCGATACGCTCGAGGCCTATGCGCAGCGCCTCGCTCCGGAGCTCGGACACATCGACGGGCTCGAGGACCTCTACAACGGCGTCAGCGAGCCCTCGGCCGAGCTGCTGATGCGCGTGCACCAGGCCGAGACCGACCGCCTCGGGATGACGCCCGCGGACGTGGGGACCGCGGCGAGCGCGGCGTTGCTCGGCGTGAACGCCGGGGAGATCCGGACCGAAGACCGGCCGGTGGCGGTACGAGTGCGCGCGCCCGATTCGGTCCGCTTCGATCCGCTGCGGCTGCGTTCCCTGCCGGTCCTCGACGCCCGCACGCGGCGCGCCACGCCGCTCGGCAGCCTCGCCTCGTTCACGCCGGCCGAGTCCCGGGCGGGCCTCGAGCGCGAGAACCAGCAGCAGCTGATCGTGATGACGGCGGACGTCAGCGGCCGCTCGCTCGGCGGGGTGATGGGGGACGTGCGGCGCGTGCTCGCAGCGCATCCCCCGCCGCCCGGGGTGCGGCTGGCTCTCGGCGGCCAGTACGCGGGCCAGCAGGAGGCTTTCCGCGCGCTGCTACTCGTGCTCGGACTCGCGGTGGTGAGCGTGTGCGCCGTGATGGTGGTGCAGTTCGAGTCGTTCGTGGAGCCGCTCGTCGTCTTGGTCGTCGCCCCCGTGTCGTTCGTCGGGGCGCTCGTGCTGCTGCTCGTGACCGGCACGGCGCTGAACGTCTCATCCTTCATGGGGCTCATCCTGCTCGTCGGGCTGATCGTCAAGAACGGCATCATCCTGCTCGACTTCACGCGGCTACGGATGCGGGCCGCCGGCGTCCCGCTCGAGACGGCGATCCGCGAAGCCGCGCGGGTCCGCCTCCGCCCGATCCTGATGACGACGCTGTGCACGTTGTTCGGCCTGCTGCCCCTCGCGCTTGGGCTCGGGGCCGGAAGCGAGCTGCAACGCCCCCTCGCGCTCGCCGTCATCGGTGGCCTGACCCTGTCCACGCCGATCACGCTGTTCGCCGTACCGATCCTGCTCGTCGCCATCCGGGGAGGCAGCTACAAGGCTCGGCCTTGACTTCGGGGGGGGGGGGCACGGAGAAACCGACCGCCGCGTAGTTCGTCGCGAGTCTTACTCCGCCACCGGGAAACTCGCCTTCACTGTTGTCCCCGCACCCGGTGTAGACGTGATGTCGATGCTGGCTCCGTGGGCGTCGGCGATCCACCGGGCGATCGCGAGGCCGAGGCCGGCGCCCTGCGCCTCGTGCCGCGCCGGCTCCCCGCGGTAGAAGCGCTCGAACACCCGCGGCAGCTGGTCGGCCGGGATGCCGACGCCGGTGTCGGTGACCGCGACCGTGGCGCGTCCGTCGGCCGTGGCCACGTCGAGGCGCACGGTGCCCCCCGCGGGCGTGAACTTCACGGCGTTGTCGAGCACGTTGAGCAGCAGCTCCCTCACGAGGGTTGGATCACCGGTGATCTGCGCCTCCTCGAAAGCGCCGACTTCCACTTGCACGCGCTTCTGCTCCGCCAATGCCCGGACCGCGTCCACCGCCTCCGCGGCTACGTCGTCCAGGTACAACGGTACGCGCGCTAACGGCCGCTCGCCGGCGTCGGCCCGCGCGAGCGTCAACAGATCCTCCACGATCTCGCCGAGGCGGGCCGTTTCGCGCTCGACCGCCCGCAGCGTGGCGGTGTCCTGCGCCGCCACGCGCTCCTGGCCGAGGGCGACCTCCGCCCGGGTGCGGAGGATGGTGATCGGCGTGCGGAGCTCGTGGGCGGCGTCGGCCATGAACCGGCGCATCTGATCCATCGAGCGCTCCACGGGGGCGGTGGACTGCCGCACCAGCAGGTAGCCTCCCCCCGCCACGAGCAGCAACCCGACGATCGCCGCCGCGGCGAACGCCTCGATGAGCGAGGCGTATTGGTCCTCGAGCTCCAGCCGGTCGGCTGCGACGGCCGCGACGTAGGGCGTCGCGTTCTCGCCTGTGAAGCGTGCGGCGTGGAGCCGGACCTGGTGGTCGCGGGGCGTGTCCATGTCGCGGTCGGCGGTCCCGGCGCGCGACGCGATACGGGCGGCGTCCTCGATCCAGGCGGGCGCCTGCGCCGGCTTGATCGGCCGGCCGGCGCTGTCGAACAGGTACAGAGCGCGGTCGGGGATGTGCAGCTCGTCCACGGCGTCCATGACCGGTCCCGTCGCGTGCGCCCGCTCGACCTCGCGGATGCGCGCCGCGCGCTCCAGGGCGAGCGTGGCGGCCTGGAGGGAGAGGTCGAGCTGACGGGAGATCTGATGTCGGATGGCGAAGAACAACCCACCGCCCAGCAGCGCCAGGATCAGGGTGAACACCCCTCCGTACCACAGGGTGAGACGCAATCGCAGCCGGGAGAGCGGGTTCATGGGCCGAACCGGTACCCGGCGCCACGGAGGGTGGTGATCAGCTTCGGCTCGAAGCCATCGTCGATCTTGCGGCGCAGCCGGCGCACCAGCACGTCGAGTACGTTGGCGAAGGGGTCGTGGTTGTCGTCCCACACGTGCGCCGTGATCGTCGTCCGGTCGAGCGCCCGGCCCTGGTGGAGGACGAACAGCTCGAGCAGCGCGAACTCCTTGGCCGTGAGCAGAATGGGCTTGCCGGCCCGGCGCACCGTGCGGGCCGACAAGTCCACCTCGAGGTCCGTGATGCGGTGCTGCGCCGGCACGACCGCCGGCCGGCGGCGGGCCAGCGCTTTGAGGCGGGCGAGGAGCTCCCGGAAGGCGAAGGGCTTGGTCAGGTAATCGTCCGCCCCCGACTCCAGGCCGGACACGCGGTCGTCCACCGCGTCCAGGGCGGTGAGCATGAGCACCGGCGTGCTGATGCCCGCCCGTCTCAGCTCGCCGCACAGCTCGAAGCCGGAGCCGCCCGGGAGGCGGACGTCCAGAATCACCACGTCGTGCTCGCCGGCCGCCGCGCGCTCCCGGCCGTCGGCGAAGCTCGTCGCCAGGGTGGCGTCGATCCGCTGGGCCCGCAGCCCGTCGCGCACCAGGCCGCCGAGCTCGGGATCGTCCTCGACGATCAGCACGCGCACGACCACCACCGCACAATCATCACCGGCAATAATAACGTTACTTCGGCGCCCCAACCGGTCTCTCTAGGGTAGCGTGCGGCGCCAAGCGTGTCTGTCCCTCTGCTGTATCCTCGCCCCCAGCCTCCTTCCCCGGGCCGGCAGGGGTCAGGAGCTGATTGCGGGATGGGAAGGAGATAGGCTGGGCGGATATGCCTTCGCCAGCACCCTCGTGAGCGTCGGCCTGGGCAGCCACCACGCCCTCGTGCTCGTCGGCAGCGGCAGCTACCTGTACTACAGCTTTCCCGACAGCGGCGGCCTCACCGAGGTCGCTTCACCGGGCGTGTCGGCTGCGGTCGGCTACCGCCTGCACACTCAGCGGATGTCGGCCACCCTGAGCGCGGCGTACGAGGTGCGGCGGACATGGGAGCGTCCGGCCGTGCTGCCGTCGACGCGCCGCACCGGGCCCGGCGTCGCGGCTGAGGGAGAGCTCTGGCTCCAAGCCACGCCGCTCACCGTAGTGGACGCGATCGTGAGCTACAGCGACGCCAACCGCTACCTGTGGGCGCGCAGCGGCCTGCAGCGCCAGCTGACCAACACCCACTTCCAGCGGCCGGTCGCCCTCGGGGTGGGGGTCGAGGGGACGGTGCAGGGCGACCGCGACGTCCGGGCTTACGAGGCTGGAGTGGTCATCGCGCTCGAGTTCGTCCGCACGGACGGGTCGCTCCAGGTCCGCACCGGTTATGCCCGGTTGCAGTACTCCGATCAGACGTCCGAGTCGAAGCCGTATTTCGGCGTCGCCCTTTATCGCGCCTTCTGAGCCAGCAGCGCCTTGAATCGGGGGTGCCCGCGCAGCGAATCGAGGTCGGAGTCGTGCTCGATCCACTGCCAATGACCGAATCCGTTGGCGACCGCCTGCTCGAGGCAGTCGATCGCCGAGTCGGTGAGGCGCAGGATCGCGTAGGCGCAGGCGACGTTGTAGAGCACCGCCGAGTCGTCGGGGTCCATGGCGACCGCGCGCTTGGCCCACTGGCGGGCGCGGGCGCTGTCGCCCAGCGTCGCCAGCGCGCCGGCGGCGAGGTAGAGCGCGCGGGCGTCGTCGGGGTTGCGCTCCAGCTGCTCCTCGGCGAGCTCCAGGGCCTGGCGCTGTAGGGCCCTCGACTCCTCGGTGCGGCCGAGGCTCGTGTACACGCTGGACATGAGCTGCCGGGTGGCGTAGTCCTCCGGGCGCAGCGCGCACGCGCGCTCGAACCAGCGCGCGGCCTCCGTCATAGTGCCCTCGGCGCGGTAGCTTCGTGCCAGGAAGTAGCACGCGTCGAACGAGTCGGGCCGCAGCTCGAGGGCCGTCGCGAATTCCCGATGCGCCTCCTCGAAGCGCTTGGCGAGCGAGCTGGCGAGCCCGCGCGCCACGTGCGTGTCGGCGAGGTCCGGCCCGAGCTCTACCGCCCGCCCGCTCGCGCGGTCGGCGGCCCGCACATTGGCCTCGCTCGAGTCCCAGTACTGGAACATCATCGCGTGACTATTGGCGAGGCCAGCGTGAGCCCGCGCGAAGGCCGCGTCCTGGGCGATGGCTTGCTCGAACAGTATCCGGGCGGAGTCCTGGCTGCGCCGCAGCAGCTGGTGTGTGAGCTGCCGGCCCTGCAGGTAGCTGTCGTAGGCAAGGACGTCCGTCGTCGGCGAACGCGCCATGGCGCGCTGTTCGGCGTCGGTCGGTGACAGCCCCAGCGCGCGAGCGACCTCGGCGGAGATCTCAGCCAAGACGGCGAACACGTCGGCCAGAGGACGGTCGTGGCGCGCCGCCCAGCGCTCGGCTCCGTCCGAGACGGCGACCAGCCGGACCGTCACCTGCAGCTGGTCGCCGGCGCGTCGCACTCCCCCCTCGAGCACCGTCTCAACCCCAAGCCGTTTGGCGATCTCCCTCGGCTCGAGCGTGCCGCCCTTGAATACGAGGCCCGAAGCGTGCGCGGCGATACGCAGGGCTCGCAGCGGCGCGAGCGTGTGCGCGACCCCTTCGGCCAGGCCGTCGGTGAAGTAGTCCTTGTCCGGCTCCCCGCTGAGGTTGGCGAAGGGCAGCACCGCGATCGACGGGGCGGTCATGGTCGGCGCTCCGTGGAGTCGGCAGGAGTCCAGGCGACGCCGTAATCGAAGCGGATGGCCTCGCGCAGCCCCAGCCGCGCGGCGAGCGATTCGGGTGGTGCGACCGGATCGAAGTAGCTCTCGAAGCCGAGCACGGCGCCGTGCCGCGCCCGTATCACGTCGGCGAATGCACGCACCGTCTGGGCGTCGAGACCGTCGGGGAGCAGGCGGGCGGGGCGGCCCGTGAGGAAGTACGCTGCCGCCGGATCGTTCGTGAAGAGCTGGTAGCGCTTTCCCCCCTCCTCGCTGCGCAGCCAGCGGGCGAAGTCCGAGGCCTGCCAGTCCGGCGCCTCGTAGCCGTAGCCTTCTTCGCGCTGGGCCCCGATGGCGGCGGCGTCGGCGCGGAGCGCCAGCGCCAGCCATCCCGCGACGATCGCTCCGGTCACCAGCCGGCCTGCCCTGGTCCACGACGGCCCGGACGCGCCCACCGCAACCGCCACGCCGGCGGCGACCAGCACAAACACTGGCGTAAGAATTCGCGCGTCGAATTCAATGTCCCCGCCGACCATCAGGCGCGCGTACACTACGACGCCGACGTAGCACACGGCGACCAGTCCCAAAGCCGCGAGCAGTCGGCGTGACCCGGAGGCTGCCGCGTCGCGGGAGCGGACGGCGCTCCGGCAGAGGGCGAGCAACAAGACAGCGATAACGAGCGCGACGCCGTCTCGCGCGGCCCCCGCCGGCACCGTTGGCACGAGCCACCCGCACACCACGCCGAGTCCGCCGCGCACGGTGCGCCAGAGCCCGCCGTAGAAATCGAAGCTGGTGTGGGGCGTGTCGCCGCCCTCGAGGTCCGTGCGCACCACCCAGAGCGCTTGGAGGGCGATGCCGGGGAGACCGGCGGCCGCGGCACGCCGCAGGCGCGCCCGCCGGTCGCCGGGTTGGGCGAAAGCCCACAGTCCAGCGGCGGCGATCAGGGCGACCCCGGCGTAGCGGACGAGGGCGCCGATGCCTGCCAGCATGCCGTAGCGCCACGCTCGCTCGGGGACCGCAACCATCTGTCGTAAGGTGAGCGCGAGGACGGCGAGGAACAGTGGCTCGCTCATCACGATGGTGTTGACGCCGACGACCGCCGGTGTCGCGAGCACGAGCCCCGTCAGCAGTGCGGCCGCCGCGGCCCCGGCCGCGTCTGCGGCCAGGGCGGCGAACACGCCGATCGCGACGGCGAGGCCGAGCACCATGACCCAGCGGGCGGCCTGCACTCGCGGCGCGCCTGCTGCGAGCGGCACGGCGATGGCAACCGAGAACGCGGGGGGAAAGTCCGAAAGGGGGGAGGTACTGTCAGCTTCCGGCCAGTACGTCCACGGCACTCGCAGCGTCCCATGCCGCACCAGCGACTCGGCGGCGCCCACGTACGACATCGAGTCCGGCTCGAGCCCGGGACCCGGAGTCGCGGTCAGCCAGAAAACATACAGGCCGGCGAGCAGGCCGAGCGCCAGGGAGGGGGAGCCGGCGCGGACGAACCCGAACACCTCGCTAATCTACGACAGCCCCAGACGCTTCACGAGGTGATCCTTCACCGCCGGCGTGATGATGCCGCGCTTGGCGGCATCGTCGATCGCCGCCGTCACGCGGCCGCGATCGGCATCGAGTCCCCGCTCGCGCAACTCCCCGAGGGCGCGCGCCAGCCGCCGGTCGTACTCGCCGTGGGCGAGCTTGCCGGCGTCCATCTCCGCCTTCAGCGCTTCCAGCTCCTTGACGAACCGTTCGACTGAGACCGGCGCGGCCATGCGGTGTCCTCCAGAGGATCGAAGTCTCGCTGCCTGCTCGCCTAATGATGCCTCGCGGGCTGCCCACGCGCGAACCGCCCTCGCCGTCAGGGCCGCGGTCCCCATGGAACCTCCTGGCCGGTCGGGCGTCTGAAGGGTATCTGTTCCTCTACCTTTCTGCCGGGAGTCCGACCGTGTCGATTCGTGCCCGCTGCCTGCTCATCCTCGTGCTCGTCATTCCCGCCGCCACGGCGCTGCAGGCGCAGTCGTTTACCGAGTTCTGCCGCACGGTCCGGGTGGTGCGGCTCGGGCAGTGGGCGGAATACGACGTGGCCGGCGGGCGGTCGAATGGATCGCATTTGCGCTTCGCCATCGTCGGGTCGGAGCAGCGAGGCGACTCGACCTTCTACTGGTACGAGGTGACGACGACGCGCGGTGCGGACCGTTTCATCGGGCAGCTGCTCGTCGCGGGTCTCTTTACGGCCACGCCCGACGTTCGAGGGCTGGTCACGAAGACCGGCAATGGGCCCCAGATCCGTGTGCCGGACATGCTCATCGCGGTGGCCGGCAGGCAGATCGCGCGCAGTGTCGCCTCCGAGATCGTCCGACACTGTTCGAGCGGAGAGGTCGTCGGCCCGGAATCCGTGAGCGTCCCGGCCGGGAGATTCCGCGCCCTGCACGTCCGCAGCGCCGAGGGCGATGCGTGGGTCTCCGCGGACGTTCCCTTCGGCATCGTGAAGGCCCACCTCACCGACGGCTCGGAGATGTCCCTCACCGGCCGCGGCATGGACGCCAGGTCGTCTCTCACGGAACAGTAGCCCCCGACCCCGACCGCGGCTCAGCAGCTCGTCGAGCCGGTCTTACCGCCGCCGATCTTGCCGTGGCCGTTGCCGCGGCCTACGCTGCCGACAAACGTTTTCTTGAGCCGGCGAAACGGGGAGTTCGGCCCGACGGGCGACACGCCGGAGAAGGCCGTCCCGATCCCCAGCGACAACGCCCATCTTGGAGAGCCGGTGGTGAGACCGGCGCTGCCGTCGAGCGTCACCGTCAGACGCCTGCCGAGACTGTGCGAAGCGCCGAAGCCGAGGTCGCGACTCAGTGCTTGAGTGGAATCCGCGTGGCCGAAATCCCCTGAAATCGACAGGCTCGCCGTCCATCCCTTCGCGAGGTCGACGCTCGCGTCCATGCTGAGCGACGTCGCCTGCGGTGCAGTGAGCGCCGACTGGCTCGAGAGCCCGGACAGGCCCCGGCTGGCACCGAACGACACATGGAGGGGGTCCACGGGGGAGACGCCCGCTCCGAGGTCGAGCCCAACGCCGGTCTCGCCGCTGCCCAGGCCACATTGCGTGCTCCCGGTCGGCAGCGTGACGCTCAAGGAGGCGGCGAAATCCGGCGACCAGGGGCCGGGCAGCTCTTGTTCAACGGCGACGCCCAGCGGCAGGTCACCCAACCCGCTGCTGGTGAGGCTCGCGCCATTGGTGTCGTTGGTGGCACGGATGTATGTCGGGGTGATGGAGAAGGTGAGCCAGGCACGCGGCTGGTAAGCCAGGTCGCCGCTCACTGCCCGCTCGGTTCGCACGGTCGTGATCTTCGCGGCGCCGACGGCGATTCCGGCGAGGAGGCCGGCGCCGGCGCTCGTACTGTCTTGGCCTGCGGCCGGTGCGGCGCCGGCCGCGAGGCCGGTGAGCAGCAGGCAAACGGGGACGATGGACATCCGCATCGGCTAGTCCTCGACAGGGGTGTGTTAGAAGACCATCCGGGCGCGGTCTCGGTCACGCTACCCGGCGCCGACGGTCACCGTGCCCTTGCGGACGAGCTTTCCCCATCCCCGGGCGCGGCCCTGCAGAGCGGCCACCACCGCCTGCACGACCACCCAGTACATCACCTGGCGGTAGGCGAAGCGCTGCAACAGCACGAGCCAGGCCAGGGAGCGCTCTTCGCTTCGCTCCATGAAGAGCGCGATGACCGCCGCGACCCAGTCCACCGCG
>QHUY01000080.1 GCA_003223415.1 Gemmatimonadota bacterium | reverse complement strand
CTCGAAGCCCCACGGGCGGACCCGGTGCGTCGCCATGCGGTGGCGCAGCAGCGGCCAGTGCTCCACCGGCAGGATCGAGGCCTCGTGCGCCCACTGCTCCGTGAACTCCCGCCGCCGGTAGACGAGGTCGTCGAAGCGTGACGTCTCGTACGGTCCGAGCCGCGAGAAGAGCACCTGATACTGCGCCGGCACGAGGACGTTGACGTAGTCGATCTGCACCAGGCCGAGCAGGCGGATGGTGCGCCGCAATTGAGGCGTGCCGACGCCGCCTCTGGGGCGCGGGCGATCGAAGCCCTGCGCCCCGAGCGCGATGCGGCGCGCCTCGCTGAGGGAGAGACTATCGGAGGGGAGGGGCACGCGAGAAAAGTACAGCGGCCCGGGGAGACCCGGGCCGCTGGCGTCACATGGAACGAGGGACCGTCAGGCGGGCCCCCCCCCGCCCAGATAACCGGCCAGGCAGGCGATCAGCTGGAACCCTGCCGTGCCCACCTCGGTCGCGGCCTGGTCCAGGAGCAACGCCGCGTCCATGATCTCGTCATACGTGCCGCCCGGCAACGCGAGCTCGTAGTTGTTCCAGGCGTCGATATAGCGTTTCCACGCGTTGAGATACGCGAGCGCTTCCTTGGCGCAGATGATCTGGATGCGCGCCGCCGTCATGGCGGCGACGGGGGCCGCGGGTGTCGCGGCGGCCCGCTTGGGCGTCCCCCCCCCCGCGAGCGCGCCGCAGAGCAGTGCGGCGGCGATGGCGGGCCCCGCCCAGGGGACCAGCAGGATCTTGGTGTTCATGTTTCCCCCCCCCTTAGCGCTCGAGCCGCGGGTCCAGCACCGCGACCCGCAGATCGGATTCGGGGTGGCCATCAACCGACAGCACAGCCTGGTCCAGCACCTTCCAGGGGCCGAGGGTCCGGTAAGTGAACTGCGCGGTCACGGTGCCCGCCGGCGTCTCGACCGCGATTGGTCCCGGCGGGCCGTCGCTCTCGCGGACGAACGGGACGGCGACCAGCCCCGCGCCGAGGGGCCCGAGGCTGCCGCTGCCGCTCAGGGGGCGCAGCGCCGGCAGGAAGCCGGCGGTCGTGCGGTCCACGCGCAGATCGAACCGTTGAGGGGCGGCTATCGCGCCGAGGCGGACCTCGAGGACGCCGGTCACGGCGCGTGCCGAGGTCTGGCCAGGACCGGCGCGGCGGTCGCAGGCGGTAACCAGCGCGACCGCACCGAGGAGGAAGAAGTAGGGCTTCATGGGACTGCTCCTTGTCAGGGTGAGCCGGCGACGGGGGTCGCCGGGACGCTCAACCTGAGGCTTCCATGGCGGGGAGCGGCATCCGAATCGCGCGCGCCGGCTCCGTTCCACGCGCGCGCGCCTCCCCCGGCTGGGCCGGCCGGTGTAGTTTCCACGTCCCATGCTCCCTCTGCTGCTTCTTTTCGCGGCGGCCGACACCGGCGGCTATTGGCAGCAGCAGGTCAGCTACCAGATCACCGCCTCGCTCGACGAGGCCAGCGGCACGTTGACGGGGCACGAGCGCATCACCTACGTGAACCGCTCGCCGCACACATTGCGGGACTTCTACGTGCACCAGTATCTCAACGCGTTCCGACCCGGGTCGCGCTGGGCGGCAGCGGACCAGGCGGAAGGCCGGGAGCGGTTCCAGCACCTCCAGGATCCGGACTACGCCTTCGAACGGATCACCGCGGCGCGGGTGCCGGGCGCGGCGGTCATGATGCCCAGCTATCCCTTCGCGGCCGATTCGACGGTGGCGCACTGGTCTCTGACGCGGTCGCTCGCCCCGGGGGACACGCTGGTGCTGGAGCTCGACTGGCAGGCGCGGCCCTCGACGCTGCCACGGCGTCAGGGACGGCAGGGGCGGCGCTTCGACTTCGCGCAGTGGTACCCCAAGGTTGTGGTGTACGACCGGTACGGTTGGGAAGCGCACCCGCTCTATCCCGCGGGCGAGTTCTACGGCGAGTTCGCGACGTACGACGTGACGCTGAACCTGCCCGCCGACCAGGTGATCGGCGCGACGGGCGTACCTGTCGAGGGAGATCCCGGGTGGGAGCGCGCGAAGGCCGACCCGGCGCTGCGGATCGATTACCAGCGCGAATGGTACGGGCCCCGGACCACGGGTCCCGGGTGCAGGGAGGCGGAAGGGCGGAAATGCGTGCGCTTCCACGCCGAAGATGTCCACCATTTCGCCTTCTCGCTCAACCCGCAGTACATCTATGAAGAGGGGCGTTACGGCGCCGTGGTGGTGCGCGTGCTGTACCAGCCGCAGGATCGCCAGACCTGGGGGAACGGAATAGCGGTCGGCCGCACCGTGGCGGCGCTCGCCTGGCTCGACTCGCTGTACGGGCCGTTCGCCTGGCCGCAGCTGACCAACGTGCACCGCATCGAGGGCGGCGGGACCGAGTTCCCGATGATGGTGATGGACGGCGGCGCCGGGCTCGGCCTGATCCTGCACGAGGTGGGCCATAACTACACGATGGGCATTCTCGCCAACAACGAGTGGCGCGAGGGGTTTCTCGACGAGGGCTTCACCAGCTTCCAGACGGGCTGGTACTTCGAGACCCACGGCGCCGGGCCGGCCTACCCGGGGATCGAGTCGTACATCCTGGACCTCGACCTCGACCGCTGGAGCGAGCCCGTGTCCATGGTCAGCGAGCGCTTCCGTGACTTCCCCACGTACAACGCCATGATCTACACCAAGGCGCAGCTGTTCTACGAGGAGCTGCGCTACGTGGTGGGCGACGAGGCGATGCGCCGCATCCTGCGGAGCTACTACGCGCGCTGGCAGCTGAAGCACGTGGACGAGCAGGCCTTCCGCGCCGTGTGCGAGGAAGTCTCGGGGCAGGATCTGGGATGGCTGTTCGGTCAGTGGCTGCACGGCACGCCGTTGATCGACTATCGTCTGAAGAAGGTCGAGCGCCATCGCCAGCCGGACGGGACCTGGCGGACGGCCGTCACTATCGAGCGCCTGGGGGACGGCTGGATGCCGGTGGAGATCGGCGACCGGGACACGATCTACACCCGCGCCACCGGTCAGCCCGAGGTGGAGCACGTCGGGTTCACGACGACCCGCAAGCCGGGCCGCCTGATGCTCGACCCGCGCTTGCGCACCCACGACTGGAACATGCTGAACAACCGGGAACGACGTGGTGTGTGGGGACGGGGCGGTGTGGAGTGGCGTATAGATGATCCGACCCGTGACGTCGCCCGACGGGACAAGCTCGTCTCCGCGTGGCTCCCCGTCGCCTGGTCGAACGATGCCGGCGGACTCACGCTCGGCGTGAGGTCACGCGAGAACTACCTGGGCCGCTTCGAGCGCAATCTGTTCCTCTGGTCGTCCGGCCTGCGCGGCGATGCCGCCAACCGCTACGGCGTCTACGCTCGCATCGAGAGCCCCGTCGTCCGCTTCGAGCCCCGCGCCTCCACCAGCCTCGCGGCGTGGTCGGTGGAGGGGCGGGCGGGCGTCGCGCTGCATGTGGACCGGTCGCTGCGGCGGCGGTTCGTGGACCAGGCCGACCCCCACGCCGGGTTCGCTGCCATCTGGATGGCCACCAGCGCCCTCGGCTACCTGGACCAGCGCCTCTGGGACGACGGCGGTACGGTGGAGGTGGGCCCCTGGATGGCCACGACTGTCCCCCACGGCCGGGGCACGCTCCGGGCGCGCCTTGATCCCCGTGTGGGAGTGGCCTACTGGAAGCCCGGCCCCGGGATGGTGGCGAAGCAGCGGTACGACGTCGAAGGATTCGTCCGCGCAACGGGGGAGGCGAGTGTGCGTACGCCGTTCTGGCTGGGGACGACCCTGGGCGTGCGGGTGTTCGCGGGCGGCTACGCCGCGCCGTCGCTGCCGCTGCGCCAGCGGCGTATCGGCGTGGCGGGGGCGGACCCGTACGAGACGTTCACCAACCCGCTGCTGCGGAGCCGCGGGGCCCTGCTCGTGCGGCCGGACTTCTTCTATCACGCCCCCGGCGGCGCCAACCTGCGGGGCTTCACCAACGCCGCCGCGGGGCGCTGGGCCACGGCGTTCAATATCGAAGCGGCGAAGTCCCTGTGGGCCCGGCAGACGGGGTTCCTGCGCGGGGTCGAGCTGGGTGGTTTCTTCGACGGCGGGCTCGCAGATTCCCTGGCCATTCCCGACTACAACGGCCGCGGGGCCGCCACTCCCCTCTACGATGCCGGCGTCGGGCTCGTCACCCGGCAGCGCCTGGGCGACCGATCCTGGACGATGCGCTTCGAGATGCCCCTGGTCGTGAACCGCTGGGCCTTCTCGGCGGACACGCACGGGCGCGGGCGACGCACGACGTTCCGCTGGCAGGTGAGTCTGGAGCCGAGCTTCTGATCGACACGGGGCCGGGGACGCCGAGCAACCGGCGCGGGTTCTTCCGCCAGACGATCGGGCGGCTGGTGCGGGAGGTGGCGGCCCGCACCGAGCAGCGGGTGGCGCCGGTGCGCTACTTCCGGCCGCCGGGCGCGCTGCCGGAGCTCGGGTTCCTCGCGGCCTGCACGCGCTGCGGGGCCTGCATCGACGTGTGTCCGGTGCACGCGATCATCAAGGCGCCGCCCTCCGCAGGGCTCGCCGCGGGGACGCCGCACCTGGAGCCGGCCGTGCAGGCGTGCGTCGTGTGCCCGGACATGCCGTGCGCGCGCGCCTGCCCGACGGGCGCGCTGGTGCTGCCGGCCGACGGATGGGCATCCATCGCGATGGGGCGGCTCGAGCTCGATCCCGGCCGCTGCATCACGTTCCAGGGCGCCTCCTGCGGGGTGTGCGCCCGCGCCTGTCCCGTGGGGGAGCGGGCGCTGGCGCTGGACGCCGCCGGGCATCCCGTGCTGAAGCCCGAGGGATGCGTGGGCTGCGGCGTGTGCGTCACGGCGTGTGTGACGATACCGTCGTCGCTGAAGCTGAGTCTCTCATGAAAGGAATGCGGAGTGCGGAATTCGGAATGCGGAATTGCAGGGTGAAGTCGTTCGCCAGGAAGGCGACCTCGAAACTCCGCATTCCGCATTCCGCATTCCGCATTGCGAGCGTCGCGTGAGCGAGCTTCCCTATCGTGTCGAGAAGCCCTGGGGCTACGAGCTGATCTGGGCGCGCACCGACCGCTACGTCGGCAAGATCCTGCACATCGAGCCGGGCCACGTCCTCAGCCTGCAGTACCACCACAAGAAGGACGAGTCGATCTACGTCCTGAAGGGCGAGATCGTCCTGCGGCTGCAGCCGGAGGGAGGCGAGGCGCTGACCGAGCGCCGCATACGCGAGGGGGAGGCGTTCCACATCCAGCCCAAGTTGATCCACCAGTTCGAGGCCGTGCAAGCGAGCGACCTGCTCGAGGCGTCGACTCCCGAAATCGACGACGTGGTACGGCTCAAAGACCGATACGGGAGAGTCTAGGTGAAAGTGATCGTGCCGCTCGCGGGGAAGGGTACCCGGCTGCTGCCCCTCACCAAGCGCGTGCCCAAGCCGCTCGTGGAGGTCGCCGGGCGGCCCGTGATGGACTACGTGATGGACATGCTGGCGGGGCTCGACGTGGAGGAGCTGATCGTCATCACCGGGCACCTGAAAGAGCAGGTCGAGCGCTACATCACCACGCACTACCCGGTCCGGGCGCGGTTCGTCGAGCAGCGGACGCTCGACGGCACCGCCGGCGCCGTCAACCTGGCGCGCCCGTGGGTGGACGGGCCCGTCTTCATCATCTTCGTGGACACGCTGTTCGAGGCCGACCTGTCGCTCGTCCGCACGAGCGACGTGGACGGTATCCTGTGGGCCAAGGAAGTCGAAGATTACCAGCGCTTCGGGGTCATCGTCACCGATGCCGCGGGTTTCATGACCCGGATCGTCGAGAAGCCGGACACGCCGATCTCCAAGCTTGCCAACATCGGGCTCTACTACGTCAAGGAGTGGCGCACGTTGTTCGACGGGATCGCCGCGGTGATGCGGCAACCGCCCGGCAAGGGCGGCGAGTTCTATCTGACGGACGCCTTCCAGTACATGGTGGACCGCGGCAAGCGCCTCCGCGTGGCGCCCGTGACGGGCTGGTACGACTGCGGCAAGGTGGACACCCTGCTAGAAACCAATCGCCACCT
Organism: Gemmatimonadota bacterium; assembly: GCA_003223415.1. GTDB lineage: Bacteria > Gemmatimonadota > Gemmatimonadetes > Gemmatimonadales > GWC2-71-9 > 13-1-40CM-70-15. Next base: position 34,171 of record QHUY01000080.1, on the reverse strand, counting down.
GCTCGAGCACGGGCGAGCCCGGCGGCCCTCCGGCTCCTTCGCCGGCGTCACCTTTCGCGATCCGGTCTACATCGAGGACGGCGTGACGCTGCGCGACGCCGTCATCGGCCCCAACGTCTCCCTCGGCGCGGAAAGCAAGCTGATCGGGAGCACCGTGGTGAACAGCATTCTGGGCCGCCGCGTGCGCCTCAACGGCGCGACCGTGACCGATTCGCTCGTCGGGGACGACCAGGTGATCGAGGGGAAGACGGTGATGGGCAGCGTGCTCGACGCGGGGGAGCTCGCTGCGGCGCGCTAGTGCCGTTCCAACTCGTCTCTCCGAACGGATCACGTTGCCTAAGCCGGACACGCTTGCCCGGCACCGCCCGTCAGTGTGGCGGGACAAGTTGGAACGGCACTAGCATTCAGGGGGAGGGCAGGGTGACTGCCGACGAAGTGCGCGAGCTGTTCGCCTACAACGCCTGGGCCAACCGGAAGCTGTTTGACGCCGCTGCGACGCTGCCCGAGGAACACTACTTCCGGGATTTGCGGAGCAGCCATGGCGGGATCCACGGGACGCTGGCCCACATCGTGTGGGCCGAGCAGTTGTGGCTGTGCCGCTGGCTGGGCAAGCCCAATCCTGCGGCGGCGCAGGGGCGAGACCTGCGGACGCTAGCGGAGCTGCGGGCGCGCTGGGAGGACGTGGAGACGGAGCGAGCGGGGTTTCTGGGGGGAGTCACGGACGCGACTCTGGTCGAGCGGCGGGGGATCAAGCCGTCCACGGGCGGGGAGTTCCAGCACACGTTTCGGGAGATGTTCCGCCACGCGATCGACCACTCGAGCTATCACCGGGGCCAGGTGGTGACGTTGTTGCGTCAGTTGGGAGTGCAGCCTCCCAGTACGGGGCTGATTCTCTACTATCGGGCCCGCCCGGGCTCGACATCATAACGCCAATCATGATAGGGAGTTACGTGGCCCCTTGACCGGGGCGGGAACCGGATTTATTTACTGACCGTTCAGTAATTAATCCGGAGGAATCGCATGCCCGTTGTCGCACGCCATCCGCGCAAACCCAAGCCCCGCTGGCAGCGCCGCAAGGACGCCCGCCCCGAGGAGATCGTTGCGGCCGCGCTCGACGTGTTCGTCGAGCATGGCTTCGCCGGAGCGCGGCTGGAAGACGTGGCCCGTCGCGCCGGCGTCACCAAGGGCACCGTGTACCTCTACTTCAAGAGCAAGGAAGCGCTGTTCAAAGCGGTGGTGCGGCAGACCATCGTCCCAGCGATCGCCCAGGGCGAAGCGCTGGCGCAGGCATTCACCGGCAGCGCCCGCGAACTGCTCGAGCGACTGGTGCGGGAGTACTGGCGGCTGGTCGGGGAGACGGCGCTTGCCGGGATCCCCAAGCTGATCATCGCCGAGGCGGCGAACTTCCCCGCGCTCACGCGGTTCTACTATGAAGAAGTCGTGACCCGCGGGCACCGCCTCATGGCCGGCGTGATCGAGCGGGGCATCAAGAACGGCGAATTTCGGAAGGTGGACGTCATGATCGCCGCCAAGCTCGCCATGTCGCCGCTCATGCACGCTACGGTGGTCCGGCGGGCCTTCGCCTCCTGCATGCCCGAAGGCTTCGACGTCGGCAAGTACCTCGACACCCACATCGACCTGTATCTCCATGGCATCGCAAAGCACTAGTCGTCCGTTGGTCGCCGTGCTCGCCTGGCTCGTCGCCGCGCCGCTCGCGGCGCAGGCGCCTGCCCCCGCTCCCGCCCCCGTGCGCCTCACCTTCGCAGACGCCGTACGCCGCGCGGCCGGGACGGCGCCGGCAGTCGAGCTGGCGGGGCTGCGCACCGACGAAGCGTCGGCCCGTGTGGGACAAGCCCGCGCCGCCCTGCTGCCGAGTCTGGCCGCAAGCGCGGGATGGGTGAACCGCACCTTCAACAAGAACTCGCTGGGGATCAAGTTCCCGGCGTTCGGCGGGTTCAGCCTGCCGGAGCTGATCGGGCCGTTCAACACCTACGACACGCGGCTGCAGCTGTCGCAGACGCTACTCGACTTCTCCAGCATGGGGCGGGTTCGGGCGGCGCGGGCTCAGGTGTCCAGCGCCGGCGCCCAGGGCGGCGCGGTCTCCGAAGGCGCAGCGGCCGGGGCAGCCGCCGCGTACCTACGCGCAGCGCGCGCGGCGGCCGTCGTCGCGGCCCGGGTGGCGGATTCCAGTATTGCCGCCGAGCTGGTCGGGTTGGCCCAGGCTCAGAAGGCTGCCGGCGTGAGCGCGGCCATCGACGTGACCCGGGCCCGGACGCAGCTCGTCGCCGCCGAAGGCGCCCTGCTGGTCGTGCGCAACCAACTGGACCGCGCACACATCGATCTGGCGCGCGCGCTGGGGCTCGACCCCGCCGCGCCGCTCCAGCTCGCCGACACGCTGAGCGCGACGCTGCCCGGGGCCGACGTGCCCGCGTCCCGGGATTCCATCGTGGCGCTCGCGCTCAAGGGCCGCCCGGACCTACGGGCCGAGGTGGCGCTCGGGGATGCGGCGCGGTCGGCGCAAGCGGCGATTGCCGCGGAGCGGCTCCCACGCATCGGTGTGGAAGCCGACTACGGCAGCAACGGGCCGACCCCTGGCTCCTCCATCGGGACGGGCCAGGTGGCCCTGCAAGTGTCGCTGCCCATCCTGGACGGCTTCCGCCGCGAGCGTCGGGCCGACGAGCAGAGGGCCCAGGTGCGGGAGAGCGAGGTGCGGGTGCGCGATCTCCACCAGCAGATCGTGGCGGACGTGGACGGGGCGCTGCTGGACCTCGCCTCGGCGGCGGCGCAGCAGGGCATCGCGGCCGAGCGGCTGAAGCTCGCCAACGACGAGCTGGCGCAGGCCCGCGAGCGGTTCAAGGCGGGCGTGGCGGGTAACATCGAGGTGATCGACGCGCAGTCTTCGTTGCTGCGCGCCCGGGACACCGACATCGACGCGCGCTTCGCCGCGGCGTCGGCGCGGGTCTCCCTGGCACGCGCGGCCGGCGTGGCGCGGACGTTACACTAGACGGACTGTCGGACGGTCGGACAGTCGGACCGACAACCTAACAGCGAAGAGGACTTGAGCAATGGCTACGATCGTCGAACCTGAGACCACCAAACCTGCTGCCGCCGGCCCCCGGCACAGCGTTCCACAGGCGGTCGAGCGCCCCGCCGCCGCGCCTGGCGGCCGGCGGCGGATCGTCTTTGCGGTGCTGGGGCTGGCGCTCCTCGGGCTCATCGGCCTGGGCGCCAAGAAGTGGTGGTTCGCCCGCAGCCACGTCTCTACCGACAACGCGCAAGTGGACGGCCATATCATCCCGATCCTGCCCAAGGTCGGCGGCTTCGTCGCGGAGGTGCGGGTCCAGGAAAACCAGAACGTCAAGGCGGGGGACACCCTCGTCGTCCTGGACGACCGGGACTTCCGTGCGCGGCTGGCCCAGACGGAGGCGGACCTCGCGGCGCTGCTCGCCACGGTGAGCTCGCGCACGCGAGTGGGGCAGGCGGAAGCGGCCGTGGCCCAGGCCCAAGCGAACGCGATCAAGGCGCACGCCGACTTGGAGCGGCTGGAGCCACTGGCGCAGCAGGACATCGTGAGCAAGCAGCAGCTCGACGCCGTCCGCGCGGCGGCGGTGGCTGCCGACGCGCAGCTCGCCTCGGCCCAAGCCGCCCTCGTGGGGGCGGACGCCCGGGTCGCCGCCGCGCGCGCGGCACGCGACCAGGCTGCGCTGCAGCTCTCCTACACGCGGCTGCTCGCGCCAACGAGCGGTGTGGTGAGCAAGAAGACCGTCGAGGTGGGCCAGCTGGTGCAACCCGGCCAGCCGTTGATGAGCGTCGTGCCGCTGGACGACGTCTGGGTGGTGGCGAACCTGAAGGAGACCCAGACCGCGGACGTGACGTCCGGGGACCCCGTGGATTTCACCGTGGACGCTTATCCTGGTCGTCACTTCGCCGGGCGGGTGGAAAGCCTGTCACCCGCGACTGGGGCCAAGTTCTCGCTGCTGCCGCCCGACAATGCGACGGGGAACTTCACCAAGGTCGTGCAGCGCGTCCCGGTGCGCATCCGCCTGGATCGACCGAACGAGGCCGCCCACCCCCTGCGGCCGGGGATGAGCGTCAACGTCACCATCACGACCAAGTAAGGGACCCGTGACGACCGCCGCGCTGCCCCGTGGCGCCACGCTCGGCGCCGCCCAGGACCGCTACCAGTACCGGTACCTGATCGCGATCACGGTCTCGCTCGCGTCGGTGCTGGAGCTGCTGGACACCAGCATCGTGAACGTGGCGATCCCCCACATGATGGGGAACCTCGGCGCGACGCTGGACGAGATCGCCTGGGTGTCGACCGGCTACATCGTGGCCAACGTGATCGTGCTGCCGATCACGGGGTGGCTGTCGGCCTACTTCGGGCGGCGTCGCTACTTCGCGGGTTCCATCGCGCTGTTCACGATCGCCTCGTTCATGTGCGGCAACGCCCACTCGCTCGTGTCTCTCGTGATCTGGCGGATCATCCAGGGGCTGGGCGGGGGCGCGCTGCTCTCGACCTCGCAGGCGATCCTCTATGAAGAGTTTCCGCGCGAGGAGTACGGCACGGCGATGGCGATCTTCGGCGTCGGCGTGATGGTCGGCCCCACTCTCGGACCCACGGTGGGCGGGTGGATCACCGACACCTACGGCTGGCCGTGGATCTTCTACATCAACATCCCGTTCGGCATGCTGGCGCTGGCCTTGACGCTCACCTTCATCCAAGACTCGCTCCACCAGGAGAAGGCCGAGCGGGTGGACTATGTCGGGTTGCTGCTGCTCGCGGCGGGCATCGGGACGTTACAGACGATGCTCGAGCGCGGCGAGCGGCTCGACTGGTTCGATTCACGTGAAGTGACGATCCTCGCGATCGTCAGCGCGGTCTCGCTCGTGGCCTTCGTCTGGCACGAGCTGCGCACCGCGCATCCCGTCGTGGACCTCAGGATCCTGAAGAGCCGGCAGCTCGCCGTGGGCGTCGTATTCGGGCTCGTGCTGGGCGTGTGCCTGTACGCGACCGTGTTCGTGCTGCCGGTCTACCTGCAGAACCTGCAGAACTTCACCGCGAACCAGACGGGCCTCGTGATCCTGCCGGGCGCGTTGGCGAGCGCGTTCACGATGGCGGTCATGGGGCGCCAGCAGGGGAAATTCGACGGGCGCTGGTCCATCGCGGCGGGCGTCGGGATCTTCGCGCTGTCGATGTGGAAGCACGCGCACTACACGACCGACAGCGGGATGGCGGACTTCTTCTGGCCGCTCATCTTTCGAGGGGTCGGCCTGGGCCTCATCTTCGTGCCGCTGACGAACCTCGCCCTCGCCGATCTCCCGATGAGCAAGATTCCCAACGGCACCGGGCTCTTCAACCTGATGCGGCAGCTGGGCGGGAGCGTCGGCATCGCGCTGTCGGCCACGCTGCTGCAGCGCTTCGCCGCGATCCACCGAGCGGACCTCATCGCCAACGTCACCCAGTACAGCGAGATCACGCGCGAGCGCGTCGCGGCCATCACCGGCGGCCTGCTGGCCCGCGGTACGCCTCCCGCGCTCGCCCAGACCAAGGCGCTGGCGGTGCTGGACGGGCTCGTGACCAGGCAAGCGCTGATGCTCTCGTTCGAGCAGCTGTTCCTGCTGTTCGGCGCGTGCTTCGTGCTGTCGCTCCCGCTGCTGTTGCTCATGCACAAGAGCAAGGGGATGCCGGGTGGTGACATGGCGCATTGACGGAGCGAAAGGGGAACGCATGAAGAGGAAGCGGAACAAGGTTCGCGTCGGGGACATCGCCCCGGACTTTACCCTGCCCGACCAGGGGGGGAAGCCCGTTTGGCTGCGGGACCTGCTCGGCCACAAGACCGTCGTGCTGTACTTCTATCCCAAGGACGAGACGCCGGGGTGCGTGCTGGAGGCGCGCGCGTTCCGCGACAGCTATGAGGAGTTCACCGCGCAGGGCGCTGAGGTCGTCGGGGTCAGCTCCGACTCCGTGCGGTCGCACCGGCGGTTCACCGAGCGCCACGCTCTGCCGTTCCTGCTGCTGTCCGACCGTGACGGTGCCGTGCGCGAGCTCTACGGCGTCGAGAGGACGCTGGGCCTCGTGCCGGGGCGGGTGACGTACGTGATCGACAAGGCGGGCGTGGTCCGACAGGTGTACTCCTCGCAGCTGCTCGCCACCCGGCACAGCCGGGAAGCCCTGTCTGTGCTGGCCACCCTCGCGGAGCGGCCGACGTGACCAAGGCGTTCGCCCTGTGGATGGCGATCGTCGGCACGATCTGGACCCTGTTGCACCTGTACATAGGCCGGCACCTCACGGTGGGGCTTGCCGGTGCGCCACGGGTGCTCGTCTGGGCGGCGGTGTTTGCGGTGGCCGCTGCGCCGCTCGTCGCCTTCGTGGCGGCGCGGCGCGGCTGGATGCCGCGGCGCGCGGTGGTGGGCTGGATCGGCTTCACGGCGATGGGCCTCTCCTCGCTGCTGATCGTCTTCTTTCTCGTGTCGGACGTGCTGCGCCTACCGGTCTCCCCGCTCACGGTGCTCGGCCTCGCCGCCGTGGTCACGGTGGCGGGGGTTCTGCAGGCGCGCCAGCCCCGCGTGGTGCGGGTGAGGGTCCCGATCACTGACTTGCCGCGGGACCTGGAGGGGTTCCGCATCGTGCAGCTCTCCGATCTGCATGTCGGGCCCACGCTGAAGCGCCCCTTCATCGAGCGGGTCGTGGCGACGGCGAACGCGCTCGATCCCGATGTGGTCGCCCTCACCGGGGATGTGGCCGACGGCTTCGTGCCGGAGCTGCGGGCCGAGGTGGCGCCGCTCGCCAGCCTCGCCGCGCGCCACGGCAAGTTCTACGTGTCGGGCAACCACGACTACTACTGGGACGCCTCCGCGTGGACGCGCGAGATTGAGCGGCTGGGTCTCTCGGTCCTGGACCACGCCCACCGAATGGTGCGGCAGGGGACGGCGCGGTTGCTGGTCGCTGGCGTGCCGGACCTCTCGGTGCCCTCGGACCCCGCCACGGCGCTGCGGGGCGCACCAGCGAGCGACGTGCGGGTCCTGCTCGCCCATCAGCCCCGGAGCGCCTTCGCCGCGCGCGCGGCCGGGTTCGACCTGCAGCTCTCCGGGCATACGCACGGCGGGCAGTACTTCCCGTTCAACCTCCTGGTCCGGCTGTTCGAGCCGTTCGTGGCGGGATTGCACCGGCTGGAATCGATGTGGCTCTACGTCAGCCGGGGGACGGGCTACTGGGGGCCGCCGCTGCGGCTGGGCGCGCCGCCTGAGATCACCCTGATCGAGCTGACCGCGGCCTAAACCACTTCCGCCATCGCCGCCACCACGAGGAGCGCGCGGACCAGTCCGAGCGCCCCTTCGCTGTTCTCGAACCACTCCGTCGTGAGGTGCGTGTCGCCCGCCTTGCCGCCCGCCCCGAGCGCGATGGCCGGCACGCCCAACGCGATGGGGACGTTGGCGTCGGTGGACGCGCAGGTGAGCTCGTGCGGCTTGCCGAGCGCTTTGTTCGCGGCGATGGCGGCCTGGACCAGGGGATGCGAGCGCGGCGTAATACCGGAGGGACGGTCGCCCAGCAGCTGGCGCTGCATTGTGAGCGCCGGCGTGTGGGGGGCGCGGCGACGGTTCTCCTCGTCCCGCGCGCGGGTCAGCGTGGACGTGACGGCGGCGTCGAGCTGGGCCAGGGCGCCGGCGTCCTCGCTGCGCAGGTCGAGGTCGAGCCAGGCTTCCTGCGGGATCGAGTTCAGCCCAGTGCCGCCCCCGAGGCGCACGACCGCGCACGTGGTGCGCGGCTCCGCGGTCGCGGAGCGGGGGGAAGGGAGATCGGCGAGGAGAGAGGCTGCGCGGCCGACGGCGGTGGCAGGGTTGGCGACCCCGAACGCCGCCCAGGAGTGTCCGCCGGGCCCGCGGTAGGTCACGCGGTAGCGCCTGGAGCCGAGCGCCCGGTGCACGATGCGCTCGACCCCGGCGCCGTCGAGCGCGATCAGGGCGGCGGGCCGGAGCCCGTCGCGGGCGAAGAGATGCCTCACTCCGCGCAGGTCGCCCGAGCCTTCCTCACCTACTGTGGCGGCGAACAGCACCGGCCGTGTCGAGGCGACGCGGGCCTGGCACAGCGCCTCGGCGACGGCCACGAGGGCCGCCAGACCGCGGGCGTTGTCGGAGATGCCGGGGCCCTCAAGCCGTCCTCCCCCGCCTCCCCCCTCCCCTCCCCCGGGGCGCCGGACCGCGACGTCCACGTCGGGCCCGAAGACGGTGTCGAGATGTGCGCACAAGACCACGGCCCGTTCCCCATTCCCCATTCCGCTTTCCCCGAACCACCCGTGCACGTTCCCCACGTCGTCGATCAGCCCGTCTCGAAGGCCGATCTCACGGAATAGCTCGGCGACGCGCGCGCCGCGGCGTGTTTCGGCCCCCGTCGGCGCGGCGAGGCCGGAAAGCTCGACCTGGCGCGCCAGCGTCACTTCGTCGGTCCGCTCGAGGTGGGCGCGGGCGGCTTGGATGCGGGGATGCGAGAGCAGGTAGTCGAGATTCACGGGGCTAGTGGGCTAAGGGGCTAAGGGGCTAAGATAGCTCAACGATAGCCTCTTAGCCCCTTAGCCTCCTTTCTCTTAGCTTGGTTCCATGGACGAGCGCGAGCTGATCTACGACTGGAACAAGGCGCCCGGAGGGGGGAGGTTCGACTGGGCGCGCGCCCGCGTGGACTTGAATGACGAGACGTTGCGCGACGGGCTGCAGTCGCCCTCCGTGCGCGATCCCTCGCTCGAGGTCAAGAGGAGGCTCCTCCACCTCATGGCCGACCTCGGCATCGTGGCGGCGGACATCGGGCTGCCGGGCGCTGGGCCGCGGGTGGTGGAGCAGGTGCGGGTACTCGCCCGAGAGATCCGCGACCACAACCTGCCGATCTTCCCGAACTGCGCCGCCCGCACGATGATCGCCGACGTGGAGCCGGTCGTGCGGATCGCCGAGGAGGTGGGGATCCGCATCGAGGCGGCCACGTTCATCGGCTCTTCGCCCATCCGCCAGTACGCCGAGGACTGGACCGTCGAGCGGATCCTGCGGTCCACCGAGGAGGCGGTCACGTTCGCGGTCCGGCACGGCCTGCCCGTCATGTACGTCACCGAGGACACGACGCGGGCGCGACCGGAAACGCTGCAGCGGCTGTACGGCGCCGCCATCGACTGCGGCGCCACGCGCATATGCCTCGCGGATACCGTTGGCCATGCAACGCCGGATGGGGTAAAGGCGTTAGTCGAATTCGTAAAGAGAGAAATCGTAGGGAAAAGAGACGTACAGATCGACTGGCATGGTCACCGGGACAGAGGGATGGGCCTAATCAACTGCCTGGCGGCCATCGAGGCCGGGGTGGACCGCGTGCATGCCACCGCGCTCGGCGTAGGGGAGCGGGTGGGCAATGCCGAGATGGACCTGCTGATCGTCAACCTCAAGCTGCTCGGCGCCTACCGGCACGACCTCTCCAGGCTCCCCGAGTATTGCCGCACTGTGGCGGACGCGGTGGGGATTCCGATTCCCATCAACTATCCCGTGATGGGCACCGACGCCTTCCGCACGGCCACCGGCGTGCATGCGGCGGCGATTATCAAGGCCAAGAAAAAGGGGCATACCTGGCTCGCGGACCGGGTGTACAGCTCGGTGCCGGCGCAGGAGCTCGGGCTCGAGCAGAAGATTGACATCTCGCCCGTCTCCGGTCTCTCCAACGTGAAGTTCTGGCTGGAGACCCACGGCTATGACGCGGACGACGAGGCCGCCTGCAAAGCCCTGTTCGAGGCCGCCAAACAGTCGGACCGCGCGCTGACCGACGAGGAGTGCCACCGGCTGCTGAACGCATGGCGGTAGGCACCCTGCGGGAGTTGGCGCGCTCCTATTTCGACCTGCGGTGGCATATGGATCCGGTGGCGGCCACCCAGGCGGGGGTCACCTCCTACGACGACCGATATGGCCAGTACACCGTCCCCGCCCTCGCCGCCCACCTCTCTGCTCTCAAGTCGCTCGCCACGGCCCTCGAAGAAACCACTTCCGACCTCGTCGATGACGAAATCGACCGCACGGCGCTGCTGAACGAGATCCGCGTGACGCTACGGGTCTACGAGGTCGAGCGGCCGCAGGCCCGGAGCCCCGAGTTCTGGCTGTCGCACCTGCTGGGCGGGCTGCACCAACTCCTGCTGCGGGCCGACCAGGGGGGAGAAGGCGCGCCGGAGGCGCGCGCGGTGGCGCTGGTCGGGCGGCTGGATCAGGTGCCGCAACTCATCGAGGACGCGCGCGCCACGCTGACCGAGCCGGTCCGAGTATTCGCCGAGACGGGGCTGCGGATGGCCGAAGGCGGGCTGGCGCTGATCCGTGAAGCGACTGCCGGCGCGGGGGGAGGGGGCGGGGCGCACGTGCCGGCGCTCGCGGAGCGACTGCAGGCGGCCGGAGAGGCCGCCGTGGCGGCGCTGGCCAGCTTCACTCACGACCTCGAGCGCTGGACTGAGACGGGCTCCGAGCACTTCGCTCTGGGCGAGGAGGGCTTCAACTTCCGCCTGCATTACGAGCATGCCTTGCGGGACACCGCGCCCGAGCTGTGGCGCTACGGGCACCGCCTGAAGGAGGAGGTGCAGGCGGACCTGACCGAGCGGGCGCGGCGGCTCGATGCGGGGACGTCGTGGCCGGACCTGGTGGACCGACTGCGGGCCGAGCACCCGGCGGCAGGGGAGCTCGTGGCGGCGTACACGGCCGAGATGCGCCGGGCGCGGGATTTCGTGGCGGCGCGCGGCCTCGTTCGGGTCCCCGACGCGCCGCTCGAAGTGGTGCCGACGCCCGCGTTCATGCGGCCGGTGATTCCCTTCGCCGCCTACGACAGCCCTGGCGCCTACTCGCGCAACCGCACGGGATGGTTCTACGTGACCGTGCCCGATCCGGCCCTGCCCGCAGTCCAGCGCGAGCGCTTGTTGCGGGACCACTGCCGGCACGAGCTGGCGGCGACGGCTCTGCACGAGGGTTTTCCCGGCCATCACCTGCACCTGGTGCAGGCGCAGGCCCAGGCGTCGCACGTGCGCAAGAATCTGACGACGCCCCTCACCATCGAGGGGTGGGCGCTCTATTGCGAAGACATGATGGCGGAGGAGGGGTTCTACGCCAGCGAGGAGGAGCGGTTCTTCCAGCGCGTGCACCTGCTGTGGCGGGCGGTGCGAGTGTTGCTCGACGTCGGGCTGCACACGCGGGGGATGACGGTCGAGCAGGCCGTGGACATGATGGTCCGCGAGCTGCATCTGGAGCGCGCGAACGCGCAGGACGAGGTGCGCCGCTACTGCGCGTCGCCGGGTTACCAGCTCTGCTACGCGGTGGGGCGGCGCGAGTTGCTGCGGCTGCGCGAGGATTTCCACGCCGCGCGCGGGGCCGCCTTCACCCTCCGCACGTTCCATGACGCCATCCTGTCGTATGGGGGTCTCCCCGTCACCTTGATCCGGTGGGGCCTGGGAGTCGGTGAGTAGGCTGCCGCGCCAAGTCACCCTGTTCGGGTTCGTCTCGCTCCTCAACGATTTCGCGAGCGAGATGGTGTACCCGCTGCTGCCGGCGTTCGTCACCGGGGTGCTTGGGGCGGGAGCCGTGGCCCTCGGCACGCTCGACGGCGCCGCGGAGTTCGCCGCTGCGTTCGTGAAATTCGGGTCGGGCCGGCTGTCCGATCGCTCCACGCGGCGCGGGCCGCTCATCGTCCTGGGCTACGTGATCGCGGTCGTCGTGCGGCCCGTCATCGCCGTCACCGCCGCGGCGTGGCAGGTGATCGGGTTGCGCGTCGTTGACCGAGTCGGCAAGGGGATACGCACCCCGCCGCGCGACGCGCTGATCGCCGACGTCACTCCGCTCGAGCTGCGGGGGCGGGCGTTCGGCCTGCAGCGCGGCATGGACCACGCGGGGGCGGTGCTGGGGCCGCTCGTGGCCTTTTGGCTGCTTACGTCGCGCGGCACGGACGTGCGTGGCGTCATCACGGCCAGCGTGGTGCCGGGGATCCTGGTGCTGGTGCTGGCGATGATGGCGGTCGGGCGGTGGGGCGGTCGGGCGGACAGTGGCGCCCCCGATGCCCACCCTGCGGCGGAACCGACCGCCGGTCCGCCGGTCCGCCCAACCGCCCTGTACGCCATCGTTGCCTTCTATCTGCTTCGCATGCCCGAGACCCTGGTCATCCTGCGCTCCCAGCAGCTCGGCGTCTCGGTGGCGTCGGTGCTGCTGCTGTGGGCGGCGCTGCACGTCGTGCGGTCGTCCTCGAGCTTCGCCGGCGGCGCGCTGTCGGACCGGATCGGTCCCGCGCGCACCATGTGGCTGGGGTGGGTGGCGTACGCGCTGATCGCGGCCGGGTTCGCGCTGGCACGGGGGCCGGGACAGGCATGGGCGCTCTTCCTGGCGCTGGGTCTCGTCGCCGGCCTTACTGAGAGCCCCGAGCGCGCCCTGGTCGCTCGGGCGTCCGGTGGCCACCAAGGGAGCGGCTTCGGCGGCTACCACGGTTTGACCGGCCTCGCGGCCCTGGCTGGCGGGGTGGTGCTCGGCTGGCTGTTCCAGGGCCTTGGCGCCGCGCTGGCGTTCGGCGTCAGCGCGGCGGGCGGCGCCGCACTTGTGCTCGCCTGGCCGATGGTATCTCAACGAATCGAAGCAGCTGTCACGTCGAACAAGGAGTGAGTTATGCGGATCACGATCGTTGTCGCGGCGCTGCTGTGGGGAGGCGCCGCCACCGTGGCGGCGCAGGATCATCAGGTCATCAACCCGCCGGGCGCGTCGGTGGGCCTGCCGTTCTCCAGCGCGGTGCGCGTCGGGAAAATGCTCTTTCTGTCCGGCCAGATCGGCAACACGCCCGGCACCCGGCAGCTGGCGGACACGGGCATTGCCGGCCAAACGAAGCAGGCCTTCGAGAACATCAAGACCGTGCTGGCCGCCGCGGGGAGCTCCCTCGAGCGCGTGGTGAAGTGCACCGTGTTCCTGCTGGACATCAAGGACTATGCGGCGATGAACGCAGTGTACGCGACCTACTTCCCGAAGGACCCGCCGGCGCGGTCGACGGTCGCGGGCAGTGGGCTGGCGCTCGGCGCGCGGGTGGAGATCGAGTGTATCGCGACGGTGGGGAGCTGAGCGGCTAGAGTTTTTGCAGCGCGATCAGCGTGCCGAGGGTCCCCACCCAGAAGAGGAACATCCACTTGATCAACCGCGCCTCGAGCGCGGCGAGACGTGCCTCCAACCCCGCGAACTTCACCTCGGATTCCGCCTTCACCTCGGCAATGCGCTGCTCCAGCTTCGCATCAAAGCGGGCGAAGTGGACTTCGAACAGCTCGCGGAATTCCGTACGATAGGCCGCGTCCACCTGATTGAACCACTCCACCAGCTCGTTGGTGATCTCGTCCCCGAGTTTCTCGTAGAACATTCGGGAAAGCTTGGCTGTCACCAGCATGGATCGCTCAGGTTGGTCCGGTGACAATTGTAACGCTACGCTCGGCCCCACCAGGAATCAATCGCCCGCAGCCCGTGCCAATTCACCGCCGGGCCCCGGCTAACAGCACCGTACGCCGTTCCCCTTCGACTCGAAGAACTGCGCGACGTACTCCCGCTCCGTCAGCCGCGGGGGATGCCCTACCTGCCGGCAGTGCTCCAGGTAGGCCCCGTAATCGGGCGCTCCGACGATACGACGGACGACTCGGAGCAGCCGGGCAGCGAAGCCCGGGACGACCGTGTCCCGTTTCTCGCTTCCCGTTTCCCGGTTAGTCTCCCGTCGCATACGCTCGCTCAATGAAGGGCGCCTCTTTCGTCACGGCCGGCTTGCGCTTGGAGAGCACTAGCCACCACTCCCGGATCGAGACGACGATCAGCAGGGCCACCACCGTCATGAACAGCAACGCCACGAGCGTGTTCAACCGGTCGTTGAAGATCAGCCTGCCGGCGTTGAGGGCGGCCGAGCCGGCGAGCGAGGCGGCGTGGGCGAGGAAGCCGAGCCGGGGGTCCGCCGAGAACACCTTCTGCCAGCCCGCGGTCATGGTGATCGCGACTAGCCAGGCGAGCGGCGCGAGCGTGACCCAGGCGTAGCGCGCCTTCCCCATCTTGAGGAGAATCGTGGTGCCGACGCACAACGCCACCGCCGCGAGCAGCTGATTCGCGATCCCGAACAGCGGCCACAGCGAGTTGATCCCGCCGAGCGGGTCCACCACCCCCTGGTAGAGGAAGTAGCCCCAGCCGGCCACGATGACCGCGCTCGCCGCCACTACGCTGGGATACCACGACGTCTCGCCGAACTTCGGCCACACGTGGCCGACGATCTCCTGCAGCATGAAGCGCCCCACCCGCGTCCCGGTGTCGATCGTGGTGAGAATGAACAGGGCTTCGAACATGATGGCGAAGTGGTACCAGAGCGCGGTGAGCGTCTTGCCGCCGAGCGCGGCGGTCACGCTCGCGAAGATCTGGGCCATGCCGACCGCGAGCGAGGGTGCGCCCCCGGCGCGCGCGACGAGGGTCTGCTCCCCCATCTGGCCGGCGAGCTGCTGCATGATGTCCGGCGTGACGACGAAGCCCGCTTGGTGGAGCACCGCCGACGCCTGGGCGAGCGCGACGGGGGTGGTGTTCATCGCGAAGTAGACGCCGGGATCGAGCGTGCACGCGGCGACCATCGCCATCACGCCCACGAACGATTCCATCAACATGCCGCCGTACCCGATGAAGCGGGCGTCCGCCTCGCGGGCGATCATCTTCGGGGTCGTGCCCGACGCGACGAGCGCATGGAACCCCGAGATGGCGCCGCAGGCGATCGTGATGAACGCGAAGGGGAACAGCTTGCCGGCGAACACCGGTCCCTCGCCCAGCGTCGCGAACGGGGTGAGCGCCGGCATCCGGAGCGGCGGCAGGACCACAAGGATCGCGACGGCGAGCGCCAGGATGGTCGAGATCTTGAGAAAGGTCGAAAGGTAGTCGCGCGGGCACAACAGCATCCACACCGGGAGGACGGACGCGACGAAGCCGTACGCCACGATCATGCCGGTGAGCGCCGGACCCGAGTGACTGAAGGCCCGCGCCAGGCCGGCGTTTCCGGCCACGTAGCCCCCGCCGATGAGCGCCGCGAGCAGCAGCAGCGCCCCGACGGCCGACGCCTCCCCTACGCGGCCCGGCCGCCAGGCCTTCATCCACCAGCCCATCAGCAACGCGATGGGAATCGTGCAGGCGATGGTGAACAACCCCCACGGCGAGGCCTTGAGCGCGTTCACCACGATCAAGGCGAGGACGGCGAGCAGGATGATCATGATGAAGAGCACCGCCAGCATCGCCGTCACGCCCGCCGCCGGATTGATCTCTTCCTTCGCCATCTGGCCGAGTGACTTGCCGTTGCGGCGCAGCGAGCAGAACAGGATCGTGAAGTCCTGTACCGCTCCCGCGAGCACGACGCCGATCACCAGCCACAGAGTCCCCGGCAGAAACCCGAACTGCGCCGCCAGCACCGGTCCGACGAGCGGGCCGGCGCCGGCGATCGCGGCGAAGTGGTGTCCGTACAGCACCCACCGGTTGGTGGGGACGTAGTCGCGCCCGTTATTGAACCGTTCGGCCGGGGTGGCGCGGCGGTCGTCGAGGCCGAAGACGCGCGCGGCGAGGAATTTCGCGTAGAAGCGGTAGGCGACGACGTAGGTGCACACCGCCGCGATGAGGAGCCAGGCGGCGCCGATCGTCTCGCCGCGCCTCGTCGCCAGCACCCCGAAGGCGGCCGCACCGAGGGCGGAGAGCCCGCCCCAGAGCAGGATGGAGGCGAGCCGTCGCATGCGGGCTAAGTTACGCCGCGACTTGCCGATGTTCAAATCCGAACATAGGTTCGAATTCCTTGGCACCATACACGTGGTCGCTGGCCGCGCGGGAGGCGCCGGCCCCCCCGACGGCAGGGGCGGCCGTGACACAGGAACGGCCCGATCCGCAGCGCGTCGGCGAGAGCCTGTCCGGCCGCGTCGTCATCGTGACCGGCGGCGCCACCGGGCTGGGCCGGGCGGCCTGCCTCGAGTTCGCGCAGCGCGGCGCCGCGATCGCCTTCAACTACCTCGACCTGCCCGGGCGCGACGTCACCGCCCAGGCGCTGCTCACCGAGACCGCCATCAAGGCGCTGGGCGTCCCCGTCTACTCGGCGCGCTGCGACGTGCGCAGCCACGACGAGGTCGAGCGCTTCGTCACCCAGGTGAAGGAGCGGCTCGGCGGGGTGCACTGCCTCGTCAACAACGCCGGCGTCACCCACGACGGCGCGCTGTGGCGGCTCACGGAGGAGGCGTGGCGCGAGGTGATGGACACCAACGTCACCGGCTCGTTCAACTGCATCCAGGCGGTCTCGGCCCCGATGCGCGCGCAACGCTACGGGAAGATCGTGAACGTGGCGAGTCACCAGGCGTTCCGACCCGGCTTCGGGATCGCCAACTACGCGGCGAGCAAGGCGGCCATCATCGGGCTCACGCGGTCGGCTGCGGTGGACTTGGGCTCCTCGAACATCAACGTCAACGCGATCGCCCCCGGCTTCGTGAAGACCGAGCTGCTCACCAAGCTGCCGCGCGAGGTGCTGGAGCGCGCCGAGCGTGAGTCGGTGCTGGGGCGTGTGGCGGAGCCGGAGGACGTGGCGCGCGTGATCGTGTTTCTGTGCAGCGACGCGGCGCGGCACATCACCGGGCAAGTGATCGTGGTGGACGGCGGCCTCACGCTCGCTTCTTGAAAAGCGTGACTAATCCTTTGAAAGACAGATACTTAGTGCGTGGTGCGTGGTGGGTGGTCGCGATGACGCTGGCCTGCGGCCACGGCTCGAACCAGTCCCCCGTGCCACGGCCCACCGCGCCGCTACCCACCGCCGCGCTCGCGGGCCAGCCGGTGAGCCTCTTCCCCCTCACACTGGTCGCCGCCGAGGATTCGCTCCACTGGGAAGCGCAGCTCGGCGACCGGCACGCCACGCTCGCGAAGGCCGACAGCGTCATCAGCACGTTGATCAAAGCCCGCGCGCCCGAGGTGACGTGGGTGCTGCCCGAGGAGCTCCGCCGCGCGGCGCGCCGGGCGCCCAGCGTTGCCACCGACCCGGACCAGATGAGCACCGCGCTGCTGCGCGCCGAGAACGTCGCGATCGTCCCCGACCCGCTGCGCAGCCAGCTGCGCACCCTCGCCGCGATCGCGGGCGGTCGGTACGCCCTGGTGCCGGCGGCGCTCGTATTTCGGCGGACAGTCGCACCGGGGGACGGTCGCACGGTCCCCGGCCCCACCGCTCCCCCCCCCCTCCCCCACCCCCCTGTGGCCACGGCCGAGTTGAGCATCGTGATGGTCGACGTGCGTCTCGGCCGAATCGACTGGCGGACCATCGCCCGTGGGCGAGGAGACGATCCCTGGTCCGCCCTGACGCGCGCCGTCAAGAACCTGACGCCGGGGCTGCCGTGACGCGTGCAGCGACGCTGATCCCGGGTGACGGGATCGGCCCCGAGATCACCGCAGCCACGCTCCAGGTGCTGGACGCCCTAGGGATGCGGTTCGACTGGGACGAGCAGTACGGCGGCATGACGGCGGTCGACAAGGCCGGTACGCCGCTCCCCAATGCCACGCTCGACAGCATCCGGCGGACGCACCTCTGCCTCAAAGGCCCCCTCACGACGCCGGTCGGCGGCGGGTACCGCTCGGTCAACGTCACGTTGCGCCAGGAATTCGATCTGTACGCCAACGTGCGGCCGACGAAGACCATCGTTCCGGGCGGTCGCTTCCAGCACGTGGATCTCGTCATCGTGCGTGAGAACACGGAGGGGATGTACGTCGGCCTGGATCACACGTTCCGGATCGGGGGGGAGCGGCGGGCGATGGCGCAGGCGATGTCCATCATCACGCGGGCCGGGAGCGAGCGCGTTTGCCGCTACGCGTTCGAGTACGCCAAGGCGCATGGCCGCAAGAAGGTCACCATCGTCCACAAGGCGAACATTCTCAAGGCCACTTCCGGCCTGTTCTTGGATACGGGGAAGCGCGTGGCCGAGGCGTATGCCGGGACGATCGCCTGCGACGACAAGATCGTCGACAATACGGCGATGCAGCTCGTGATCAGGCCCGACCAGTTTGACGTGATCGTCACCACGAATCTGTTCGGGGACATCCTGTCGGATCTCGCCGCGGGGCTCGTGGGCGGCCTGGGGCTCGCCCCGGGCGCGAATATCGGCACCGCGGCGGCGATTTTCGAGGCGGTGCACGGCTCCGCACCGGACATCGCGGGCCAGGGAATCGCCAATCCGTCCGCCCAGATGCTCGCGGCCGCCATGATGCTCGACCACGTCGGGGAAGGGCAGGCGGGCAACCGGCTGCGCGGGGCGGTCGAGACCGCCATCGTCAAGGACAACGTGCGGACCAAGGATCTGGGGGGCAGTGCTACAACCGCCGAGTTTGCTCGCGCCGTGGCCCATCGGGCCTAAGCACCCGTGCGCCAAGTGCGGGGAGTTCGTCGCCGGCATCCCCGTCGGCGGTCTCTGCGCCGACTGCACCCAGCGGGTGCGGCGCCGCGCGGCGCGGATCGCGCGCTGGGTGGCGATGGGCACGACGCTGCCACTCGCGGTGTACGTGGCGTGGACGCTGCCGCACGACAAGACGGCCCGGCTGGTGGGGGCGGCGGCGGTGTTGATCTGGTACGTTCTGACGTCTCTCATCGCCAGACGCGTCGCCTGGGAGTGGATGAAATGAAGCCATCAGCCATCAGCCATCAGCCGTCAGTAAGCCACCTCGTCGGCGTGCTGCTGTGCGCGGCGGCGGGACCCCTCGCCGGCCAGATGTCCCTGTCCATCTATAAGGACGGTCGGGTCGTGGTGCGGCAGTCGCTGCCGCAGCCACTCGCCAAGGGCCGGAGTACGCTCAGCCTGAAGGTCGACGGGCTCGACCCGGCGACGCTGTTCTCGCCCGACAGCGGGGTAGCAATCCTGTCCGCCACCCTGCGTCCCCCGACCGACCGCGCCGCCGCTCTCCGGGCAGCGGTGGGCCGGACGCTGTCGTTCGTGCGCGCCAAGGGCGACACCGTGTCGGCGACGGTGATCCGGGTGGACCCGCCGCAATACCGCCTGGCCGACGGGCGGCTGCTGCTCTCGGAGCCGGGCGAGCCGCTGTTCCCGGCGGAGGCAAAGTTGGTGCGCACGGCCGCGGAGGTGTCAGTTGTCGTGGACGCCGCGAGCGCGCGACCGCGTACGCAACTCGCCTACGTGTCGCAGGGGGTTAGCTGGGAGGCGCTGTATCAGGTGCAGGTGTCCGGGGACAGGGGTCAGGTGTCCGGGACTGCGACTGTGACCTCGCAGAACGTCAACGTGGACAGCGCCGAGGTGCAGCTCGTGGCGGGAGCGATCAATCGGGCGCGCCCACCCCGCGCGGCCGCTGCCGCATTCGAGCGCGCGGACGCGATACGCCTCCAGGCGGTCACGGTGAGCGGGGTGGGGGCCCCGGAGGAGCAGGCTGTCGGCGAGACGCACGTCTACTTGCTGCCCGACCGGCTGTCGCTCGAGCCCGGCGTGCCGGTGGCGACCGCGCTGTTCCCGCGCACGAGCGTCCCTGTGACGCGCGAGCTCATTGTCCCGGGTGTGCTGCCGTGGCAGGGGTGGCTGCAGCAGACGCCCGCCGAGCCCAACCGGGTCCCGGTGCAGGTGTGGTACACCTTGAAGCGGGGCCGCGGGGTGCCGTTCGGCGACCGCCCGCTCCCGGCGGGAACGGTGCAGCTCTTCCAAGCAGACTCGGCCGGGAGGCTGCTGCTCGTCGGGGAAGCCACGAACAATCACACCGCGCCGGGCCGCGACCTGCGGGTGCAAACGGAATACAATCAGGAACAGCTCCCACCCGCGCAGCGCGGTCTGCCCCCGCGTCGCCGGGTGACGGCGGCGTACAAGGTCACGATCACGAACGTCAAGAGCGAGCCGGTCACCGTGGACGTACGCGAGTCGCGCTACGGCGTGTGGCGGATCGTGGAGAGTAGCGCGCCGCCGGAAAAGCTCTCGGCCACCGAGCAGCGCTTCCGCGTCACCGTGCCGGTGGGCGGCGAAGCGACGCTCACCTACAGCGTGCAATTCGAACAATGACCGTCCAGCTGTTGCACCTTGCGGACCTGCACTTCGGTGGCCTCGCCGACATCCGGCAGATCGAGGCGCTGGAGGGGATGCTGCCCGACCTCCGACCCGACGCGACCGTGATCGCCGGCGACCTCTCGCAGCGCGCGCGGCACGGCGAGCTGCAGCGGGCACGGGCGTTCGCGAGCCTCGCCCGCGCGACCGCCCCCGTGTACGTCATACCCGGCAACCACGACGTCGAGTGGTGGTGGCGGCCGCTGATTCCGTTCGCCAAAGACCCGCTCTACGGCAAGTACCGGCGCTACTTCGGCGATGACCTCGCGCCCACGCTCGCGATTCCCGGCGCCGTGATCGCGGGGGCGCTGAGCTCGCACGGCGTAGCCTGGGGATCGCTCACCACGACGCTCCGCGACTTGGCGGTAAAAGGGCATCTCCCGAAGCAGGAGATGGAGCGGGTGCGGCAGGTGTTCGCCGCCGCCTCGCCCGAGGTGACGCGCGTGCTGGTGGTGCACCACAACGTGCTGCGCGGGGAGATCTCGCGGCGCATGGGCCTGTCGCGCTGGCGCACCGCCCAGCGGCGGATCGTCGAATCCGGCGCCGATGTCGTGCTGTGCGGCCACGATCACCAAGAGGGCGCGGACCTCCTCGGGGGACGGGTCGTGGTCTCCACTGCCGGGACCTTGTGCACCCGCTCCCGCGGCGGCCGGCCGTCGTGCTTCAATTTCGTCACCATCGAGCCCACCGCGGTGCAGGTCACGTTCTTCCGCTGGGAAGCCGAGCGGGGAAAGTTCCGCCCCTCAGACACCTTTGCGTTCGCGCGTCCGCAGGCGGCGGAGCGGTGGGATTCCGTGTCCGTTCGTCTGGCCCAGCCGGCGGGTTAGTTTTGGTGTGCCCCCCCCCCCCCGGCATGGCCCCGGGGTTCACCCACCCGCACCAGGGCTAATTTCCCGAGGCCTACATGGCACCGAAGTTCCAAGGCGTCGACTTCTACGACGTGGACGCCCTCCTCTCCGAAGAGGAGCGCGCCGTGCGCGACACCGTTCGCGCTTGGGTGGACGACAACGTGATCCCCGTGATCGGCGAGGCCTACGTCGCGGGTCACTTTCCCACGCAGCTCGTCCCGGGGATGGCCGAGCTGGGCTTGTTCGGCGCGAATCTGCCGGAGGAGTACGGTTGCGCCGGGCTCGACAACGTCGCCTATGGCCTGATCATGCAAGAGCTGGAGCGCGGCGATTCGGGCCTACGCTCCTTCGCCTCCGTGCAGGGCGCCCTCGTGATGTATCCCATCTACACCTTCGGCTCCGAGGAGCAGAAGAAGCAGTGGCTGCCGCAGATGGCGAGCGGCAAGGTGATAGGCTGCTTCGGTCTCACCGAGCCTGACTTCGGCTCCAACCCCTCCGGCATGCTCACCCTGGCCAGGGAGACGAAGGCGGGCTGGGTGCTGAATGGCGCCAAGATGTGGATCACCAACGGCTCGACGGCGCACGTGGCGGTCGTGTGGGCCAAGACTGGGGCGATCGACGACCCGGAGTCGATCCGCGGCTTCCTCGTCCCCACCAACACCAAGGGCTTCTCGGCCAAGGACCAGAAGGGCAAGCTCAGCCTGCGCGCGAGCGACACGAGCGAGCTCGTGCTTCAGGACGTGCACGTGCCTACGGAGGCGCTCCTGCCCCAGTCCGCGGGCTTGAAGTCGCCGTTGCTGTGCCTCACGCAGGCGCGCTATGGGATCGCCTGGGGCGCGGTGGGGGCGGCCATGGCGTGCTACGACGAGGCGGTGAGCTACGCCAAGAATCGCCTCATGTTCGGGAAGCCGATCGGCGGCTTCCAACTGCAGCAGGCGCGCCTCGCCGAGATGCTGACGGAGATCACCAAGGCCCAGCTCCTGTGCCTGCAGCTCGGCAGGCTCAAGGACCAGGGGAAGGCCACCCCCCAGCAGGTCTCACTGGCCAAGCGCAACAACGTGAACATGGCGACCGAGGTCGCCCGCGAGACCCGGCGACTGCTCGGCGCCAACGGCATCCTGGCCGAGTATCAGGCGATGCGGCACTTGGCGAACCTCGAGTCGGTGTACACCTACGAGGGGACGCACGACATTCACACGCTGATCCTGGGGCAGGAGATCACGGGGATCAGTGCGTTCGGCTAGCTCGGGACTCGGGGTTCGGGGGTGCTGTGGCAGTTTCGGCACCTGAGCGGCCAGGTTACCTTTCCGGCCGCCAGGTCCCCGAGCCCCGAGCCCCGAGCCCCCACTGTGAAGATCGCCGTCTGCAT
The DNA here is from genome assembly GCA_003223415.1 of Gemmatimonadota bacterium. Classification (GTDB taxonomy): domain Bacteria; phylum Gemmatimonadota; class Gemmatimonadetes; order Gemmatimonadales; family GWC2-71-9; genus 13-1-40CM-70-15. The sequence continues at coordinate 11,879 of QHUY01000080.1, read as the reverse complement.
CAAGCGCGTCGCCGACAGCGAGACGCGCGTCAAGATCGGCGCCGACGGCAAGTCGCTCGATGAAGCTGGCGTCAAGTTCATCCTCAATCCCTATGATGAGTTCGCGGTCGAAGAGGCGCTGCAGCGCAAGGAGAAGGCCGGTGCCGGCGAAGCAGTCGTGATCGCCCTCGGCCCCCCTCAAGCGCAGGAGACGATCCGCACCGCGCTCGCCATGGGCGCCGACCGCGGCGTGCTCCTCCAGACCGACGAGGTGCCCGCCGACGGATTGGAGACGGCTAAAGTACTGGCGGCCGAGCTGAAAGACGGCGGCTACGACTTGATCCTGTTCGGCAAGATGGCGATCGACGACTACAACCATCAGGTCGGCCCGATGGTGGCCGAGCTGCTGGGCCTGCCGTGCGTCACCACCGTGGCGCACCTCGAGATCGCCGGCGACTCGGGCACGGCCGAACGGGAGATCGAGGGCGGCGTCGAAGTCGTGGAGTTCCCGCTCCCGGCGGTGCTGACCATCGAGAAGGGTCTGAACGAGCCACGCTATCCCGCCTTGAAGGGAATCATGGCCGCTAAGAAGAAGCCGCTCGACGTGAAGCCAGTGACGCCGGGCGGGGGCTGTGGGGGAGGGAGGGGGGGGGGGAGGGTCGAGGTCGTGGCGAGGGTGCCGCCGCCCGAGCGTAAGGAAGGCCGGATCGTCGGGGAGGGTGCGGCGGCGGTGCCGGAGCTGATCCGGTTGCTGCGCGAGGAAGCGAAGGTCCTGTGAGCGGCGTCTTGGCCGTCCTGGAGCAGCGCGACGGCGTTCTGAGAAAGGTCTCCCACGAGGTCGTCACCGGCGCCCGGCGCTTGGCCGACGCGTCGGGAGGGGCCGGGACCGTGGACGCGGTCGTACTCGCGGCCGGACCGGTGCGCGGCACCGACGCGCTCGGTGGCTTCGGGGCCGACAAGGTGATCACTCTGACCAACGGTGCCTTCGGGACCTACGCGCCCGAAGGCTGCGCGACGGCGATCGCGGCTCGCGCCACGTCGGGTCGGTACGACGCCGTCGTGTTCACCGCGAGCGCGACTGGCAAGGACCTCGCCCCCCGTGTGGCGGCGAAGCTGGGCGTCGCGCTGGCCCAGGACATCACCGACCTCGCGGTGGAGGGCGGCGCCGTGATTGTTGTCCACCCGGTCTACGCCGGCAAGGCGCTCCTCAAGCTGAAGCTCACCGGGACTCCGGTCGTGGTATCGCTGCGGCCCAACGTCTTCACGCCGGTGCAGCGGCCCCGGGCGGGCGCGGCGGAGACCGTCGCCGTGGAGGTGTCGGCGGGCCGCGTCCGCGTCAAGCAAGTGAAGGCGGCCGAGGCGGGTGCGCTGGACGTGGGCGAGGCGCCGATCGTGATCTCGGGCGGCCGCGGCCTGAAAGAGCCGGCCAACTTCAAAGTGCTGGAGGCGCTAGCGGCGTCGTTCGGGGGTCGGGCGGCGGTCGGCGCTTCGCGCGCCGTCGTCGATGCCGGATGGCGGCCGCACTCGGCCCAGGTGGGCCAGACCGGCAAGACGGTGAGCCCCACGCTCTACATCGCTGTTGGCATCTCGGGCGCGATCCAGCACCTCGCCGGCATGCGCACGTCGAAGGTCATTGTGGCCATCAACAAGGACAAGGACGCGCCGATCTTCAAGGTGGCCGACTACGGGATCGTGGGGGATCTCTTCGAAATCGTGCCGCGACTCACGGAAGAGATCAGGAAGCTCCATGGGTGAGCCATCAGCCATCAGCCATCAGCCGTCAGCGTGATCCCCGCCAGGTACCAACCGCCGTTGCCGCTGGATCGGCTGATCCTCCAGGAGGGCTCCCCCGGCGCGGGCGACCGCATGGAGCTGGACGTGCTGATCGTCGGTGCGGGGCCCGCCGGCCTCGCTTGCGCGATCGAGCTGGCGCGGCTCGCTAAGAAACACGGCAGGGAGCTCACCATCGGCGTGCTGGAGAAAGCGGCAGCGCTGGGTGAGCACACTCTGTCGGGCGCGGTGGTGAACCCGCGCGCCTTCCGCGAGCTCTTCCCCGAGTTGAAAGACGCCGACTTCCCGTTCCGGGGTGCCGTGGGGAAGGAGGCCGTGTATGTGCTGCGGGCCAAGGGCCAGTGGCGCCTGCCGACGCCGCCCACCATGCGGAACCACGGCTTTTACGTCGCCTCCATTTGCGAGATCGTGCGGTGGCTGGGGAGCAAGGCCGAGGCGCTGGGCGTGAACCTGTTCACCGGCTTCCCGGCGGCGGGCCTGCTCGTGGCCGGCCGGAGGGTCGTCGGAGTGCGCACGGCGGCCACCGGCCTGGGCCGGGATGCTGCGCCGCTGCCGTCCTACGCGGCCCCCAACGATCTCGTGGCCGGAGTAACGGCCCTCGCCGAGGGCACGCGCGGCATGTTGTCGCAGGCGTGGGTCGAGTGGCAGCAGGTGGAGTCGGAGAACCCGCCGATCTTCGCTCTCGGTGTGAAAGAGATCTGGGAGACCAGGCGGCCGCTCGAGACCGTGATCCACACGATGGGGTGGCCGCTCCCCAACGACGCTTTCGGCGGCAGCTTCTGCTATCCCCTCGCCGCCAACCTCGTCGCGCTCGGCCTCGTCGTGGGGCTTGACTACAAGAACGCGGCGCTCGACGTCCACGTGCTGTTGCAGAGGCTGAAGCAGCACTCGCTGTTCCGCCGCTACTTGGAAGACGGGGAGCTGGTGGAGTGGGGCGCGAAGACCATCCCCGAGGGCGGCTACCACGCGGTGCCGGCGCGCCGCTCCGGCGACGGCGTCGTGATCCTCGGCGACTCGGCGGGCTTCGTGGACGTGCCATCGCTCAAGGGGATCCACTACGCCATGCAGTCGGGGATCTACGCGGCGCGCGCCATCTTCCAGGCTCTCCAGGCGAATGACCTTTCGGCCGGGCGGCTCGCGGCGTATGACCGGATGGTAGACGAGTCGTACGTCATGGCCGACCTGCATCGCACCCGGAACATGCGGCTCGCCTTCAAGGACGGCTTCTACTGGGGCGGCGTGAAGGCCGCGCTCATGACGCTCACCGGCGGCCGCTTCCCCGGTAGCAGGATCCCGATGGAGCCGGACGCCGCCGTCCCGCGCCGCCGGGGGGGAGGGTGGGGGGCGAGCGACCCGTTCGCACCGGACGGCAAGCTCACCGTCAGTAAGGTGGACGCCGTCTTCAAGTCGGGGAATGCGACGCGCGACACCATCCCGACGCACCTCGTCGTGGGGCGCGATGTCCCCGCCCCAGTCGCCCAGTTCTATGCGCACATGTGCCCCGCGGGGGTATACGAGCTGGCCGACGGTGTGCTCAGGGTTAACCCGCCCAATTGCGTCGACTGCAAGGCCACTGACGTGCTTGGGCCGCGCTGGACCCCCCGCGAGGGGGGAAGCGGGCCCAGGTACAAAAGGATGTGACCGCACGGCTTTGTGGATAACGTTGTAGCCCCGACGCCCCATTCAGAGACGCCCGAACGACGATCCTGCACCAGGACAGTGCAAGGGAAGGTGACCATCAGCTCGGGTCAAATGACAACTGCCTGTTAATCAATCTGTTAGCACTCATCGGACCAGCAAGAACGCCGGTCCGGTTCCTGCTGCGCTCCCCTGGAGAAAGCGCCCTTGAGACGTGGCCACTCAGGCGGAGGAGCTTGATGGGGGAGCGCGGGGCTGGAGAATTCCAGGTAGACGAGACCGGGCGCAGCGGGCGGGAACGCCGCGTGACGAAGGACCGGCGCAGGGGAAGCGACCGGCGGGAATCGAATCACCGGGTCCCCGTTGAGCGTCGGATCGGCTTCGACCGGCGTACACTCCGCGACCGCCGCGCACCGCTGGGCCAACGGCACGACACCCAGTCTATCTGGGGGTCGGGAGCGGAGGCGATGGCCCCCCCCCGCCAGCGCGCGCGGCCGTCGCCCGTACCTTTCCTCGCGGAGGCGCCGCCGTTCGCCCGCCACCTCCTAGAGTTGGCACACCTCGAGATGTCAGAGGCCGAGGCGGAGCGCCAATGGCGGGCCATCGCCCGGCACCGGAGAAACCTCTCGGACCGGCTGGGGCGGGATGCAGGCCAACAAGTCGCCACGCTTGACTACTTCGTCAACATCAGCCCGCGGCTCGCCCAGCCGACGATCATCGAGAGCGCTGCCCTTGATGAGATCGAGCGCAACGCGATGCGGGATCCGCTCACGGGGCTCTTCAACCGCCGCTTCCTTGAGGCCTCGCTCAAGCGGGAGGTGGAGCGCTGCCGACGTCACCGGGTGATGGTGTCTCTGCTCATGCTCGACCTGGACGACCTCAAGGCGACGAACGACAGGTTCGGTCACCCCGCGGGCGACCTCGCCCTGCAGGCGCTGAGCGAGTTGACCTGTCGGAACCTGCGCGCCGTCGATATCCCCTGCCGTTACGGCGGCGACGCATTCGCGGTCGTCCTGCCGGACACGGATCCGAGCAACGCCCGGGTCGCCGCCGAACGGATTAGCGTGGACGCGGGTCGGTACTTTGCGGAACGCAGCGTCGGCGGGTGCTATCTGGCGCTCACAGTCACCGTGGGGATTGCCACGTACGGCGAGGGGTGCGCGACGGTCGAAGGGCTGCTCCAGGCTGCGGATCACGCGCTGAACCAGGCCAAGGCGGCGGGGGGGAACCGGGTCATCGCCGAGTCCTGAGGCGGCCCCTGCAGTGGGGCGCCGCAACTTGCACAACGCGTCCCCGCCCGCTACTGTGGGCCGCATGTCGAAGGCCGCCGCCATTCACGTAGTCGCCGGGGACCGCACTGGGCTGTTTCACGCGCTCTCCCTTGATCTCGCCGGGTTCGTCCAGCTGCGATATTGGGACAGGGTCCCGACCGCGAAAGGCGTCGAGGCGACGGATCTCGTCGTCGTGGACCTCACTAGCCTGCCGGCCGAGTTCGCGGCGGACGGGTTCGCGCCGCTGCTCGAGCGGGCCACCCTGTGGCTCGTGACGGGAGAGGCACCGGTGCACCCAGCGTGGGTGGAGCTCGCCGCTCGAACCTCCTCGCGCGTGGTGGGCTGTGGGGCCGCCGATCGCGCGGCCGGCTACACGCCCGTGACGGAGGCGCTGCTCGAGGACTTCTCGCGACAAACGGGGCGGCGCTTGGCGCGCCTGGTGCTCGAGCACGAGCCGGTGTTCCGACCCGTGGAGCCGCTGGTGGAGCTGATCTGCCAGCACCCCTGGCGAGTGCGGCGCCCCAAGGATCTCGCGGTGCTGACCGGCCAGCGGATCGACGGGCTGAAGCGCACGCTCGCCCACCTCGGCTTCCACCGGGTGGAGCACTTCATCGTGTGCGTGCGGATGGTGGCGTTCGAACAGCTGATGGCCCGGCAGCGGCTGCCCCTGGTGGTGGCGCGTCGCCTCGTGGGCATCGGCGATCCCACCAACGCCCGGCGCCAGCTCAAGCGGGCGCGCAAGCGGTCGGGGGAGGCATTCCTGAAACTGAAGTCATTGGTCGCCTGAGCCCTTACTGCACCAAGCTCGTCACGTCCCAGATCATCAGCGCCGGGCTGCCGGGGTTTCTCGCCGCGAAGGCGTAGACGTTGCCGTTGATGTAGCCGAACGTGGCCGTGTGCAACCCCGCGCTGACGGGATAGTACGCCAGGAACGTCGGGTGAGCAGGGTTGGTGAGGCTGTAGAAGTACAGTCCGCTGTTGGTCCCGCCCTCGGCGCTGAACATCACGACCTTCCCGTTGCTGCTGACCTCCACGTCGCTGACGGCCGAGATACTGGGCGTGATGATGGAGTCGACGGGGGCCGGCGCCCCGGTCCCGCCTAGCTGCCACACCTTGAGCATCGCCCCCGATTGGCTCGTGCGCCTGATCCAGTCCCAGGTGCCCGAGTAGGCGTATCCGCCGAAGACCCAGCAATCGGAGCTGTAGCGGGCCGACTCGTTGTTGCCGCCGCCGGCGATGCTGAGCGCGCCGCTGTTCGCATTCAGCTGCCACAGCCCGCTCAGCATGTCGATCGCATAGAGCGAGCCGTTGTAGAGGTGGACGCCCCAGGTGTAGGTGTTGCCCTTGCCGCCGATACGCAGGCTGTCGATGAGGCGGCTCGACAGATCGCCGGAAAGAGCTCCGGACACATCCAGCGCTACGACGCCACCGTTGTAGTAGGCGGCATACAAGATCTGCTTCTGCTCGTCCATCCAGAAGTTGTGCGTCCCGGTGCTGTCCGTCCCCGCCTTGTGGAAGTAGGCCACCTCGTGCGGATTGCTCAGGTCGGAGACGTCTACCACGTGGATCAGACCGGCCGAGCCGACACCGATGCCGCCGATCGCCGGGCCTTCCTGCCCGATGAACAGATACTTCTTCTCGTTGGTGTTCGGGTTCCAGAACCACCAGCCGTTGTGCACCGCGGGGCCGCCGCTGATCCCACTGGCACTTGTCACGAGCGAGCTGATGAGCACAGGGCACAACGGGAGTCCCCCTTTGACGCCGTTGCCGACATCATAGATCAAGACCCCGCTATTCCAAGCGAACACGAACGCGATGCCGTCCCGAACGAACATGTCGTGAATGCCGTAGTTGGGAGCGATCGGTACCGTATCGAGGAGGCTCGTCTGACTGCAGGTCGGGGGCGGAGGCGGCGCGACGGCGTCCTTGTGGCAGGCAACGCCGGCGAGCAGGAAGAGGAACGGCATCTGTCGCCGGGTCATCGAGCCTCGCTCACCTGGTGCTCCATCCCGGGCATGGCCATTCCCGGCGGCATGGGGGCGCCGGCATAATGCCCCATGCGGTGCCCGGCCATGCCCCAGTCGATTCGTACACCGAAGCTGATGGAATAGAGCGTCCTGCGCCCGTAGAACACTGCTGGGTCGAACAGCCCGCTTCCGACGCGGGCGACCCGTGCGATTGCCGCCTCGATCGTCGGTTGCACGGTGAGCCGCCCGGCGGCGACCGGCGCGCCATAGCCATACCCGATCGTCCCGATGCTCCAGCGTGTGGCCCCCACGATGCTGTTGTCGAGATGCGGACGCGCGGAGCGGAACTCGTCGTCCGAGACCCGTTGATCCTCGGGGCGCTCGGTGCGCTCGAGTCGCAGGTAAGGCCGGTGCCGACCGATGCGCCAGGCGCCCTCGGCGAGCAGCGTGTGGAAGACGTAGAGGCCGCCCGCTTCGCTGGTCTGCGCCCACTCGAGCAGCCCGTACCTGGGGCCGCGCTCCCAGCGGAGCGAGGTGCTCCACTTCTCCGCGTCGGTCCCGGCGCCCGGCCGGTGCTCGGGCGAGTGTACGTGGGCGCGGGAGCCCTGCCATTCCAGGCCTGCCGCCGGTGCCACCGTGAGCCGCACCGACCAGGAGTCGCCGAAGCGGGTCCAGTTGGGCCATTCGCTGGGGTACTCCGGCTCGTCGCCGTTGAAGAGGCCGCCTTCGATGGTGACGTGGTCCCGCGCCGTTCGCAGGGCGGCCACCGCGACCGCACGCTCCAGCAGCTGGCTGAGGTGGTGATTGACGGGATACAACATGGGCGGCCGGCCCATCGGGTCGTCGGTGCCGAACGGCGCGAACCCTTTACCCGCCGCGAGCGCCAACCCAGCCGGCCCGCCCAGATCGCGCAGTACGTCGGGCAGGGTGACCATCAGCTCGTGGACGTAGGTGTGCGGGTGGCGGCGATCGTAGAAGCCTTCGCCGTAGGCGCCGGCGGTGAGCTCGCCGTTCGGAATCGTCCAGCCCTCGAGGTCGGCCATGGCGTCGAGGCGCACCCGGTCCGCCAGCGCTCCGGCCTGCACCATCAGCACCGGCTGCACGAGCCGCGCCTCAGCGGTCGCCGCACCACCTGGGACGGCGTTCGTGCCCGTGAGGACGGGGATCGCCTCGCCGGCGAGTCGGATCCAGGGCGGGGAGGATCCCGACTGGGCGCACACGCCTGCGGGCACTGTCGCGGCGCACAGCGCTGCCACGAGCGTCAGTCGCATTACGGAAAGCTAAGCGGGGAGTCTCTGACGGCTGATGGCTGACGGCCGATGGCTCAGATCGCGACCTTCACTGCCCGGTCTTTCCCCTTGCGCTTGGCCTCGTACATCGCCTGATCGGCTTGGCGCAACACCTCGTCCACGCCGGCCTCGGCGCGGGTGCAGGAGACGACTCCGACGCTCGCGGTGACGGCGGGCGTGCCCTTGAACGCGTCCCGCAGCTCTTTGGCGAGCCGGGCCGCGGCCGCGTCCGCCAGGTCCCCGTCGGTCTCCGGCATCAGGACCGCGAACTCGTCGCCGCCCATGCGACCGACGACGTCGGCCTGGCGCACGGCGCGGCCGATCGCGTCGGCCACGAGCTTGAGCACGGCGTCGCCCGTCTGGTGGCCGTGGGAATCGTTCACCCGCTTGAAGTCGTCGAGATCGAGGTAGAGCACCGACAGGGGCCGCCCGTAGCGGCGCGTCCGCTTCAACTCCTGCCCGAGTCGCTCGGCGAACGCGCGCGCGTTGTACATCCGCGTCAGCGGATCGCGAATGGCCAGGTCCTCGAGCTGCGCATGGGTGCGGCGGATGTGGCGGAACCCGAACATCGCGATGCCCGCCACGGCGACAAAGGACAGCTGGTTCAAGACCGCGACGCCGATCGTATCCTCCGGCACCTGCTCGACCTCGATGATCAGGCGCAGGACGGCGGTGGCCACCGTCACCGCGACGCCCCAGAACACGCCCTCGTACCAGGTGACGAGCAGCACCGGGATGAGGTAGAGCAGCCCCAGTTTGATGGCCGATGGGGTCAGGGTGTTCGCGAGGTAGATGAGCGCGGTCAGGGCGACCGCCCCGCCCAGCGTGACGAACCGCCGCCGCGGGGGCGCCATCAGAACGGCGGGGCGGCGACGTGGTGGGGATCCTCGAGGAGGATGGCCGATAACACCTCTCCGGCTGTAACGGCGGGTCGGTCCTCGGGGACGATGAGCAGCGCGTTCGCGCGTGCCATGGATGTCAGAATGCCGGAGCCCTGAGGCCCTGTCAACCGCGCCTCGAGCGCTCCGTCGCCCGCGCGGGGAGCGACGACGGCGCGGAGGAAGTGGCGCAGCTTGGGTCCGAGGGTGATGGGCTCCGCGACGACGACGGGCACTGTCCGCCGGAAGGGCAGGGCGTGCCCGAGCATGCGACGGATGGCGGGCCGCACGAGCAGCTCGAACGTGCACATGGTGCTGACCGGATTGCCGGGGAGCCCGATCCACGGCGTGGTCCCGAGCAGCCCGAAGCCGACCGGCGCGCCGGGGCGCATCCGGATACGCCACAGCTTCATCTCCGCGCCCAGCTCGGTCAGCACGGCGCGCACCAAGTCGTGCTCACCGACGCTGACGCCGGCCGTGGTGACCAGCAGGTCAGCGCCTGCCGCGCGGGCGAAGTGCTCGCGCAGGCTCTCCGTCGTGTCGCGGGCCACGCCCAGCTCCACGGGGACGCCGCCCGCGCGCCGGATGGCGGCATGCAGGATGTAGGAGTTGGAGGTGGCGATCTTCGTGCCCGCGAGGATCTCCTCCCGCCGGTCGAGGTCCACGATCTCGTCCCCGGAGCCAAGGAAGGCGACGCGGGGCGCGCGATGCACCAGCGGCGCCGCGTGGGCGATCGACGCCAGCACCCCGAGCTGGGCGGGGCCGAGCACGGTGCCGGCCGCGAGCACCGTCGCGCCGCGGCGGATGTCCTCGCCCCGTCGGCGGACGTTCTTGCCCGCGTCGCGGGGATTGGTCACGCGGACGCGCGTGCCGTCGCCCGGCTCGGTGTCTTCCTGACGGATCACGGAGTCGGCGCCGCTCGGCAGCGGCGCGCCGGTGAAGATGCGCGTCGCCTCGCCCGCGCCGAGCGGGCGCTGCGGAAATTGCCCGGCCGCCACCGTCTCGATCACTTGGAGCTGGACGTCCGTGCCGACGTCCGCCGCCCGCACCGCGTAGCCGTCCATCGCCGAGTTGTCCCAGGGAGGCAGGTCGATCGGGCTCGCCACGTCCTCGGCGAGCACCCGGTCGAGCGCCTCGCGCAGCGGCCGCCGCTCGGGATCGAGGGGCCGGATGTGCGCGAGGATCTGCCGCGCCGCCTCGGCGGGAGTCAGCATGTCAGGGTGGGAGAATCTTGGCGCGGTCCCAGGCGAGGTTCGCGAGCGTGACGAGCCACGAGGTGTCACTGAAGCGGAGTACGGGGAACGGCGCGCGGAACGTCCGGTTGTCCGTGACGATCGCCACCCACTGATCGGCGTGGGCGGCGTCGGGCTGGAACATCGGATCGGGGCCGCACGCCAGCCGGTACACCTCGATCTTGGGGAGTGGGTGGGCCGAGAAGCCTTCCACCAGGACGATGTCCGCGCCGTCCAAGTAGCGCCGGGCGAGCGACACCGGGTCGGCCTCGTGCTCGCGTCGCTCCCACAGCACCCGCTGGCCGGGGGCCTCGAGCAGGACCCGGTCGGCCTTCCCTTCGTGCCAGTGACGCCAGGTGTCCTTGCCCTTCTGGTCCAGGTCGGCCGCGTGCGTGCCGTGTTTGATGGTCATCACCCGGAACTTGCGCCGCACCAGCTCGGCCGCGAGGGCCACCACCAGCGTGGTCTTGCCCGCGTCCTTCTTGCCGATGATCGAGATCAGCCGCGACGCCGCCACACATCCTCCGCCCGCGCCAGCTCCTCGGGTCGATTCACGTTGAAGAACAGCTCGGCCGGATCCCCGAATGTCCGCACCCGGTCGAGCGGTAGTGTACCGACCTTCACCCCCCCCCCCCCCCCTCCCCCGCGGCGGCGAGCTGGCGCTCGATCGCCTTCGCGCACGCCGGCCCGTAGACGCCGCACAGCGGCTCCAGCCCCCGGCGGCTGTCGCTCTCGGGAAGGAAGGCATCGTAGCCTTCCGAGCCCGCGACCAGCGCGCGGAGCAACGCCGCCGTGACGAACGGCATGTCCCAGGCGACGCAGAGCACGGGCTCCGCGTCGGCCGCGACCGCGGTGTAGATGCCGCCCAGGCTGCCGAGCCCCGGCCGCGCGTCAGGAATAGTGTGGAGGTCGGGGCGCCAGCTCGAAGCGTCCGGCGCGTTGGCGACGAGGAGGGGGGGCGCCCCCGTCGCTGCCGCAACCGCGTCCGCCACCCGATCGAGGATGCGCCGATCACCGATCGCGAGCAGCCCTTTGGGCCGTCCGCCGTAGCGGCTGGCCGCGCCGCCGGCGAGCACCGCACCGCGCATTAGTAGCGCCGGCCCCGCCGGCCGTCGAGCGCAATGTCGAGCCCGAGGCTGAAGACGGCGTGCCGGGTGTAGCGGGTGGTGGTGGGCGCGTGGGCGACCGCGTTGGCGGGCCCGGCGACTGCCGGGAACCCGAACCACGTGTCGCTCAGGTCCAGGGCGAACTGGTATCCCGAGCCGAGGGCGGTCGTCAGGGTGAGTCCCACAGTGGCCCCCTTCGCGAGGGAACCCGGAGTCGGATCGTCGATGACGATGCGGATGCCGCTTGGGTACTCACCCTCCACGTACACGGTCGAGGCGTCGTACGTCGCCGCCGTCACCCCGGCGTGCAGCGAGGGGCTGATCGTGGCGCGTGGCAATATCCGGGCGATCCCCTGCAGGTCGAGCAGCACCAGGCTCAGTCCGCGGCGCTGCCCCTGGATCGTCGCGCACAGCGTCTCGTTGTCGCGCTGCACACTGTTGTAGTAGACGCCGGTGCATCGGCTCGCCATCTCGACCCCGAGGTAGGCGACGCGGGCGGCCACGCCCGAGTGGGACGTGGGGAAGTGAATGAAGGCGACCCCGAAGACGAGACCGGCGTCAATGCGACGCGCCAGCGCGAGCGTGTCGTACTGCGGGGACGCCTCGGTGCCACGGACGAGGATCGGCTGCTTGGGCACGCTCCACAGCAGCGGTTGGTTCACGGCTGCGCCGCCGAAGAGCCGCACACTGGTCCGTGCCTCGTAACCGCGCTGCCCCAACGCTGGACT
>QHUY01000146.1 GCA_003223415.1 Gemmatimonadota bacterium | reverse complement strand
GTGCGCGGCTCGATGGTCGTATCGGCCCGGCCCACGGCCCGTTGGGTGAGCGCCTCGAGGACGCCGACCGAAAGGCCGCTCGGCAACCGGCCGGTGAGCTTCGTGGCGCCGAGGATCGTCGTGGCGGTCGCCGAGCTCGGCGTGCCATACCGGCGCCCGAGCTGGGGCCCGCGACCGATGCGGCGCGAGTAGAACAGCCCTTCCCCGTTGCAGTTGACCGCGCTGCAGTCGACGTCGAAGCGAAAGATGCCCGCGCCCTCGACGAAAAACGGCCGCCGCTCCTGGAAGAAAGTCTCGAACGCCGAGAGATTGAGAACCGCCGGGTCGGCCTCCACCTGGCCGAAGTCCGGGTTCACCGTGCCGTCCAACGTGAGGTTCGATGTGATACCGTACTTGATATTGGCGCCCGCCGTGACGTTCTGGTTGCGGCCGAAGCCGCCGGCCGTCGGGACGGACACGTTCTTCGTCACGACGTACGGTGCCACCTCGAGTCGCCGCGGCGACGCGAGGCCGTCGAGCCCGGTCACCTCACCGAATTGGGAGACGAAGCCGGAGCGGGATTGCCGCAGCACCGGCCAGCTGAGACGCTCAGTGTATCGATAGAGGTCCCGGAGAATCATGATCCCGAACGTGTGAGTCGAGGCCCGGGGATAGCGCACCTGCGAGAGCGGAATGCGGTACTCCGCTGTCCAGCCCAGCGAGTCGATGGCCGTCGCCACGTACCACACGCCGTCCCAGGCCATGTCTTCGTTGCCGTCGTTGGAGATGGCGATGTCGATCTTGACCCCGGCCGCGGTGACGCCGAACTCGTACCCGCTGCGGCGATCGTGGTACGAATCGATCATTACCCAGACGCGGTCGGACGGGCCGAAGACGTCCCGCCGGGACAGCGGCTTGAGAATGCTGTCGGGGTGAGGATCGTAGGCCCGCACGAAGGCGTAAAGGTTGCGATCGTCGTAGGCGATCTTGGCGACCGTACGGAAACGCGGATTACCGTCCTCGACCGGCTGCCACTCGCGGAAGTCCATGATGGCGGGCGCCTGGGCCCAGACCTCGTCGTCGTCCCGCCCATCGATCACCGGGGGCCGCAGCGCGCGCACCGCCGTCGCGCGCATGGGGGTCGGCGGCGGCGGGGGGGGTGGGCGTCGTCCGTCGGGGCTCTGTCCGGTAAGCGTGACGGCGGCGAGCAGCACGACGACAAGCGGCATGATGGTCCCCGGGGGGTGGTCTCCGAGTTAGATAACGGGAAGACACGAAAGGTTGATTCAGCCAAGATCCCGGGGGAGGAGCACCCATGCGTACCCGACGGTCCGCGATCATCGCTGCGGCGTTCGACCGCGGTCAGATTCCCGCCATCGCCTGCTTCAACCAGGCCACCGTGCCGCTGGGGGGAGGGCTGGGCTTCGACAAGCTGATCGCGACGCTGCAGCAGTTCCTGGACCAGATCTTCGTGCCCGTGTGGGGCACCCCCGCCCGACTGGTAAGGACGACCGGCTTCCAGAAAGGGGCGTGGGCTCTGGCGTTCCTCGACACCGCCGATGTAGCCAACGCCCTCGGCTATCACGACCTCACCCCCGACGGGCTGCCGCTGTCCAAGGTGTTCGTCCGCACGACGCTGGGTGCCGGCCAGAAGGTGAGCGTGACCGCCTCCCACGAGCTGGCCGAGATGCTGGTGGACCCTGCCATCAACCTCTGCTCGACCGGCCCGCAGAACCGGTTGTACGCCTACGAGACGGCGGACGCGGTGGAGGAAGAGGAGTTCGTGCTCGCGGGCGTGCCCCTGAGCGACTTCGTGTACCCGTCGTGGTTCGAGATCTTCCGCAAGCCGGGGTCCACCCAATTCGACCACCTGAAGCGGGTCACCCGGCCGTTCCAGATCTTGCCCGGGGGTTACATGTCCGTGTTTCAGAGCGGCAAGTGGACGCAAATCTTCGGCTCGAAGGCGAAGGCCGCGCGGTTCGCGCGGGAGGACCGGCGGGGGCACCGCAGCATGTATCGCGGACGGCCGGACCGGATGAAACCGTCGCGCCCGACAGCACGCGCATCAACAAAAAGGCGACCTCAGTCACGCTGAAGTCGCCACAAATGGGAACCGCCGGCCCGCTTACTGGCTCTGGCCGACCACGGGAACCCCGTCGGCTCGATGTGATTCCCCTGATAGCTGGGCGCAGGCCTTGAGGAACGCCTCGAACACCCGCTCGGACCACCAGCCCCGGCTCCGGGTGATCTGCTCCAGCGCCCCATCCGGCGGGGATCCCGGTTGATACGCTCGCGTGGTCGTCAGCGCATCGTAGACGTCCACGATCCCCACGATTTGTGCCGACACCGGGATCTCGTCACCCTTCAGCCGATCGGGGTAGCCGCTGCCGTCGTATTTCTCGTGGTGCCAGCGGATGATCGGCTTCAAGTCCCAGGGGAACTCGACCTCGGCCAGCAGCTCGATTCCCCAGACCGTGTGCATCTGCACCACCTCCGCCTCCTCGTGCGTGAGGGGCCCGGGCTTGTTCAGGATCTCGTGCGGCACCCGCAGCTTCCCGACGTCGTGGAGGTAGGCGCCGAGGCGGATCGTGGTCTGTTCGAGTTCGTCGAGTCCCAGCGCGCGCGCCACGGCCACCGCGTTCCGCGCCACCCGCTCGCAATGGCCGAAGGTGTAGCTGTCGCTCGATTCGATCGATTCGCCCCACTGGCGCACCACCGCCAAATAGGTGCCCTCGAGCTCGGCCAGCTTCCCTCCCAAGTGGACCAGATCCCGCCGGGCGTCGACCCGGCGGAACAGCCGGTAGGCGGCGTTCAGCAACGTCAGTGCTTCCTGGTTCCGTCCCGTCGCCTGATAGAGCAGCGCGAGCTCGCGCGAGGCCTCCGCCTCGTTGAGCACGGAGCCCGAGGTGACCGCCAGCTCGATCGCCGAGCGGAGTCGGGATTCGGCGAGCGCCAAGCGGCCGGTCTCGCGGTACAGCATGCCGATCACCCGATAGGCGTCGGCTTTGGCGCCTTGCGCGCCCAGCTGATCGTACAGGGCGAGGGCCGCCTCGGAGTCCCGTCGCGCGTCCTCGAACCGCTGGCGAGCGACGTGCAGCTCGGCGCGGTTCACCAGACACAGAGCTTGGAGGTACACGTCGCCCACGCGCTCGGCGATCTCGAGACTCTCGCCGAAATAGCGGTCCGCCTCGTCGTACAACTGCCGGTCCGCGCTCACCATCCCGAGGTTGTGGTAGGCGATCGCGCACCCGTGCTCGTCGCCGGCGCCGCGGTATGCCTCGAGCGAGCGCCCGTACCGCGTGAGGGCTTCGTACAGCTCACCCTGGATGTTCGCGAGGATCCCCAGGTTTTGTTCCACGCGCGCCCACAGCTCGCGGCTTTGCCCCCCGAGCTCCAGCGCTCGGAGGAAGTTCATCCGCGCACCCTCCAGCGAGCCGGTCTTGAGATCCAGCACGCCGAGGGTGTTCAGCGCTTCCGCGGCGAGCAGATCGTTGTCGATCTGGCGCGCCACGTCGTAGCTCCGCTGGCACAGCTCGCGGGCCCGCGCAGAGTCGTCCCGCTGGTACCGCACGACCGCGAGGCGCCGCAGCGCCTCGGCCAGCACCGCGTGCTCCCGGGTCTTCTCCGCCGCCGCGATCGCGGACTCGTAGCACGCCATCGCTTCGGGGATGCAACCGGCCCGCTCCCGACCCCGCGCTTCATGGAGCAAGTCGGCAGCCCGGCGGCTCGTCCGCAGGGGAGGCGCACTGGAGGAATGGCCGTGCGGCATCATCCGAGCCTCACCAGGCGACAGCATAGTCGGAAAAGTGCTTGAGGTGTCCGGTGACCGTCTTGGAATCCGCATCGTCCATCGACGGCAGGTAGTCGAGGATCGCTGCCAAATCGGGAGTCGTATAGACGAGGCTCAGCGGATGGGTCGACCCGAGCAAGTTGCACGTCGCGTAACTCATGACGAGGAGCACGGGCTGATGGAAGCTGAGCCCCTGCGGCTCCAGGCGTACCCGGCTCACGGTGTCCGACGGCGCCACCGCCGTGACGGTCACTGCGGAGTCGAGCGAGTTCGGCAGGAACACCAGCACATGCGCACCGACTGGAAGCACCCCACCCGCTGGCCCAATGGTGGCGGTGACGGAGTCGTAGGGGAGCGGGGCGCACCAGGGCAGCAGGCTGGGCTCCAGCGAGCCCCCCGGCGGCAACGGTGGCGCGAGCTCGTGTCGGGCGACACCGAGCGGTGCGGGTTCTGTGCAGCTGAGCAGCGCCACCATGGCGCCGCCGAGCAGCACGCCGGGCAAGAGACGCGTCGCCTTCATAGGTCTCCTCATCCGACCAGTTGCCGCGGCGCCGTCACACGGTTCTCACGCGATCCGACGCTGGCGTCGAAGCGTCGCACCCACGGAGAGCCCGGCTCTGGTTGGCCGCTGCGCAACGCCGCGGTGGCATGCGCGAGCAGGTCTACGGGATCAATCGGCGAGTACCTGAGGTTCACTACGGCATCGTAGCCGACGCGCAGGGTGGACCCGGGTTTGACCGATCCGCCGTCGCCGACCACGCTCTGCAGAGCACTCCCAATCCGCTGGGCGAGCTTCACCGCACCGGCGTGGTCGGTCGCGGGTGCCAGCACGGCGAATTCGGTCGGACCCAGCGCCCCGATGACGTCGGACACCCGCTCAGTGGACAGCAGCACCTTCGCGGTTTGGGCCACCAGAGTCGGCGCCTGCGGGTCGGTGGGGTTGCCGCCCTCGGAGAGGGCACGGTCAAAGCCCGGCCGACTGTGCATTCCCGCCGTGGCGCAGACCGTGCCCTCTCCGAGGGCGGCATCGGCCGCCCGTTTGGTTTGCACGTAGGTGTCGAGCTTGAGCCGGAGCTCCTCAGGGTCACGCGGCGGGGGGAGACAGTCCCGGGCGCCGGCGCGTAAGGCGCTCACTCGCTGTTCCGACGACGGCTCCTCGGGAGCCAGAATGAGGATCGGCACCTTGCCGCCGATTCGTAGATCGTCGTACAGCAACCGGCACGCGTCGATTCCCGACATGTCCGGCAGCTCGGCTTCGAGGATGATGGCGTCTGGTTGGACCTCACGCGCCCACTTGAGCGCCAGCGTGCCAGTTGGCACGTGCACCACTCCGTACCGATCCCTCCCGAGCATACTGGCGAGCGACGGCTCTTCGAGACCCGCAGTGAGAACGACCGCTGGCGAACCTTTGGGCTGGGCCAAGTGAACCCCCGAGCAGACTTTACCACGTCGCAATGACGCAACAAGCGGGCCAAGCAGCTCGAGGGGCGGGGTGCGTAATTAACTCGTAGTCGCGCGGGAGATTGCGCCGAAGCGTTGCGCGCGCCCAACAGCTACGAGCGCACCATTCTGAGGCATGGCGCGAACCGGAGTGCCGCAACTCGTGGCGAGGCCAGTAGTAATGGCCGAAGGGTTGCAGGGGGGGCGTTGCTGGTGGAGGATTCCGGGAGGGGGAGGACCTAAGACGGAGGTCTGTCATGTGCCGGAACATCAGGACGCTCTATCACTTCGACCCGCCGGTCACGGGCGAGGAGATCGAGGCGGCCTCGCTCCAGTTCATCCGCAAGGTGACGGGCTTCTCCAAGCCGTCGGCCGCGAACCAAGTGGCGTGTGACCGCGCGGTCCGGGAGGTCGCGGCCACCGTGAGGCGGCTGCTCGATTCGCTCGTCACCAGCGCTCCGCCCCGGAATCGCGAGGTCGAAGCCGCCAGGGCGCGCGCCAGGGCCGCAGCCCGTTTCGGGCCACGATGAAGCCGTTCGCGCGTCTCGCCGCCCAGGTGCTGATCGGCACGATCGGCGCGCAGCCGCTGCTCGCGCAGGCCGGTGCCGCGCCTCCGGCGGTCTTCCGCATCACGCCGGTCCGGCCGGTCGCGGAGCTGCGTGCGGAGGCGCTCCGGGCATCTCCGCCGGCGGAGGCCGGTCCCTTTCGACCGTCCGATCTAGTGGAGGTCGTGCATTTCGACTCGACCATCCGGCTCGACATCCGCTATGCCACGAGCGACAACTTCCTGGGCACGCCGCTCTACGAGGAGGCGCGCGCCTTCCTACAGCGGCCGGCCGCCGGGGCGCTCGTGCGGGTGAACCGCGCACTCCGGGCGCAGGGCTACGGGCTCCTGATCCACGACGCCTATCGGCCCTGGTACATCACCAAGGTGTTCTGGGACGCGACGCCGCCCGATAAACACGACTTCGTGGCGAAACCGGCCGACGGCTCGCGGCACAACCGCGGCTGCGCGGTGGACCTGACGATGTATCGCCTGCAGGACGGTCGGCCGGTCGAGATGCCGAGCGGGTACGACGAGATGTCGGAGCGCGCCTACCCCACTTATGCGGGCGGGACTGCGGAGCAGCGCCGGCTGCGGGATCTGCTGCGCTCGGCGATGGCGGCGGAGGGGTTCACCGTAAACCAGTTCGAGTGGTGGCATTTCGACTACAAAGATTGGCACGAGTACGGGATCCAGAACGTCCGGTTCCAGGATATCGCCGCGGCGAGATGAACCATGCGCGTGACCAAGTGCCAAGCGTACCAGGAAGTGTGTTCGCGTTTGTCCTGACTTCATCCGCGGTGGAAGGAAAGCGAGCGATGCCGACGACTCTGGAAGCCGTCCGCCCCATCACGCTGGCCGAAGTCCGGGAGGCGCGCGCGCGCATCGCGGCGATCATCGTGCGCACGCCGTTAGTTCGCCTGGAGCTGGGACCGGACCACCCGGATATCCGGCTCAAGCTCGAGAACCTGCAGCCGATCAACGCCTATAAGCTGCGGGGGGCCGCCAACGCCGTCGCGCTGCTCCCCGAGGCCGAGCGCCGGCGCGGCGTGTGGACGATCAGCGCGGGCAACGCGGGACAGGGCGTCGCCTACGCGGCGCGGCAGGCCGGCGTGCCGTGCACGGTCGTGGCGATCGAGACGGCGCCGGCGTCGAAGATCGAGCGCATGCGGGCGCTCGGCGCGAAGCTCGTGCCGGTGCCGTTCGAGGTCGCGTGGAAGGCCCTCGAGGAGCGTGCGTTTCCGGGCGTTGAGGGGACGTTCGTGCATCCGTTCGACGACCACAACTTCATCGCCGGTCATGCGACCATGGGGCTGGAGATTCTGGAGGACGCGCCCGACACGGCAGGGGTCATCGCGAGCATCGGCGGCGGCGGGCTCATCACGGGGGTCGGCAGCGCCATGAAGGCGCTCAAGCCGGGGATCAAGGTTTGGGGGGCGGAGCCCGAGACGGCGGCTCCCGCCGCCCGGTCGTTCGCCATGGGAGGTCCACAGGTGTTCAAGGAATGGCAGGCGTCGTTTGTGGACGGCGCCGGGGGCCAGAGCGTGTTCCCACGGATGTGGCAGCGTATGCGACCGGTGGTGGACGGCTGCATCGTGGTCAGCCTGGAGGAGACGAAGCGCGCCATGCGGCTCATGGCGGAAAAGGCGCGCATTGTGTCGGAAGGCGCGGGGGCCCTGCCGCTCGCCGCCGCGCTGACGGGAAAGGCGGGTCCGGGCCCGATCGTGGCGATCGTCTCCG
This sequence comes from Gemmatimonadota bacterium, assembly GCA_003223415.1. Taxonomy (GTDB): domain Bacteria; phylum Gemmatimonadota; class Gemmatimonadetes; order Gemmatimonadales; family GWC2-71-9; genus 13-1-40CM-70-15. The sequence continues at coordinate 3,277 of QHUY01000146.1, read as the reverse complement.
GGGGCAACATCGATCTGAAGAAGTTCGCCGAGCTGATCGGCTGAGCTGCGGAGAGCTAACCCCATGCGCCGACTCGGAATCGAACCGAGAACCTACTGATTAAGAGTCAGTTGCTCTGCCAGTTGAGCTATCGGCGCCCAAACCCGTAACTACGACTACGTCGAGAGGCACTACGTCGAGGGACAGGGCGTCGAGGACAACGGTACGCCTTTCCTTGACGTTTTTTCTCGACGCTTCTCCTCGACGCTGTTCACGTTCAGATGCCCCCAAGGGGAATCGAACCCCTGTTCCCACCTTGAAAGAGTGGTGTCCTCACCGTTAGACGATGGGGGCCAACATCGTAACGGCGGAATCGTCCAGGAGAGGCGTCGAGGAGAGACGTCAAGGAGCATCGTGTGTACGGTTCCCCTAGACGGTTCTCCTAGACGATTCTCCTAGACGCCGTCAGCAGTTACGTAGTAGCGGTAACGGGATTCGAACCCGTGTTTGAGCCTTGAGAGGGCTCCGTCCTAGTCCCCTAGACGATACCGCCGCATGCCCAAGGGCGCACAATATCACCATCCGCCCGCACTCCCCGCAACCGGTTGACCGCCGCGCCGGCCGAGGTAGCCTTAATCGCTGCGCACCGGGGGTCGCCGATCGTGGGCAGAGGCGTGTGGACGAAGCTGGCCGGGCACGTGCTGCCCGAGGGGCCGATCCTCGCCGGTCTGCTCGCGCTGCTGCGTTGGGCTCCGCGCCCGACCCTCGCCGCCTTTGCGGACTTCTATCCCGTCGCGGTGCTCGCGGCCGGGCTGTGGCTCGGCTGGCGCTTCCACCGCAGTCGCCTCGTGTTCGCGCTGCTCGTGCTGGCCCTGGCAAACTGGGCGCTGCGCGCCTTTCCACCGGCGGCCTCGGCGCCTCCCCCCACCCAAGTGATCTTGCAGGCGACCGCGTTCCTGCTGCCGCTCAACCTCGCCGCGATCTCCATCGGGTCCGAGCGCGGCATCCTCACGCCGGCCGGCCTGGCCCGCGTCGGCGCAATCCTGCTCCAGGTGGGGCTCGTGGCCGCCCTCGCCCAGCGCGCCCCGCTGGCATCCCGAGCGGTATTCGAGACGGCGTTCCTGCCAGGCGCGCTCTTCGGCTGGACGCGGTTGGGCCAGCCAGTGCTGGCGGCGTTCCTGGCGTCAGCCGCGGCGCTGACCGTCTTCCTGTTCTTCTCCTCCTCGCCCGCGCCGAGCCGGGCCTTCCTGTGGACCGTGGCCCTGGCATTTCTGGCGCTGCGCGCGGCCCGCCCGGGCCCGGCAGCGACAGTCACTGTGGCCACTGCCGGCCTGCTGCTCGTCGTGGCCGTAGTCGAGGCCTCCTTCACCATGGCCTACCAGGATGGCCTCACGGGACTGCCCGGACGGCGCTCCCTCACAGAGGAGCTGCAACGGCTCAGCGGCCGGTACGCGGTCGCCATGGTGGACGTGGACCACTTCAAGAAGTTCAATGACACGTACGGCCACGATGCGGGGGATCAGGTGCTGCGCATGGTCGCAGCGCGGCTGGGGGCGGTGAGCGGCGGAGGGCGGAGCTTCCGGTATGGCGGCGAGGAGTTCGCCGTGCTGTTCCCCGGCAAGACGGTGGACGAGTGCCTCCCGGTCTTGGAAGAGCTGCGGACTGCGGTCGAGGAGACCCGCTTCACGCTCCGCGGGAGGCTGCGGCCGCGCAAGAAACCCGATGCGCCCAAGGGATCGGGGAAGAAGCGCCGGCACCTCAGCATCACCGTGAGCATCGGCATCTCCGACCACGAGGAGACTGATCTGGCCCCGGACAAGGTGGTGCAGGCCGCGGATCGCGCGTTGTACCGAGCCAAAGAGGGCGGACGCAACCGGGTCGCCCAATAGCCCCCCTCCCCCCACCCCCCCCGGCAGCGCGGCAGCGCTACTGCGAATCAGCCGGTGCGAACACGAGGTCCACGTGCACCTCGATATGCTCGTGCATCTTCAGGACGCCGAGCATCTTGCTCAGCCCGCCGATGCGATGGTCCTTCAAGTTGAGGGGAAAGTCGCTGCGCACGCGGATCGTATCGGTCCCCACCCACAGTCGAGCGGGCAGGTCGACATCGCGCGTGACGCCATGAATGGTCAACTGGCCGTGCAGGGTCGCGGCGATGCTGTCGCCGTCGGCGGTACTTGAGATCACATCCGCCAGGTCGAAGCGCATTGTGGGAAACGTGTCGACCTCCATAGACTTGCGGAGGTCCCTGTCGCGCCTCCCGTTCCCGGTGCGCAGCGTCGCGACCTGACCCTCCACCCAGCCGCGCACGGCGGCGAGCTCGGGGCCCCCCGTCATCTCGCCGCGCACTGAGTCGGTCGTCCCAACGAAATCGCCGAGGGTCGAGTGGCCGTCGAAGCTGAGCGTCCCGCGCACCAGGCGCGCGGGGGGAATCGGTGCGGGACGCTGGGCGCGGACCGGTGCGATTACCGCGAGCAGAGCGAGACCACCGCAGACCAACCCCCTTGTGCGCATGCGCCACTGGTACACCAACACCACTCAGCCGACTCGCTCACAATCGCACCTCGCTCGCGGCGGTCGGTTTCACAGGATCGGGCGGGATTGTCCTTCCAGCTTTACCGGGGCGCGAGTCTCCTCGCGGCGCATCAAGGCACGCCGAGGGGCGTCAGAATAGTGAAGGAGCCGCTTTCCGCGCCTGTCAGTCCCGAGGCCGTGGCCAGGAGCGTGTACCCGATCCCCGGCCGGTCGATGCTCAGGTCCGAGAAGGTCGCGACGCCGTTGACCGCAGCGACCGGATTCGTGCCGCGCAGCGTGCCAGCCTCGGGAACTCCGGCGTTGCGCCCGATCGCGATCGTCACCAGGCCGGTGTAGCTCATGACCCGGTTACCCAGGGCGTCCACCGCCGTGACTTGCACCGGTGGCTGGATGGTCCCTAAGGGGTAGGGCGGCGCGTTACTCGGCTGGACGGTGAACACGAGCGGCACTACGATCGTCACGGACTTCGAGGCCGGGGCGCTGGTCGCTCCCTGATTGTCGGCCACCGTCAGCGTAACGCCGTACCTGCCACCGGTCGCGTACGTGTGGGAGGGATTCTGGGCGATCGACGTCCCCCCGTCACCAAACGCCCAGCTGTAGCTCGCGATCGAGCCATCGGGATCGCTACTCGTGCTCGTGAAGTCACACGTCAGCGCGCTGCAGCTCGAGGTGAAATTGGCCGTCGGCGGCTGGTTCGGCGCCGTCACCGTCACCGACTTCGAGGTCGGGGCGCTGGTCGCCCCCTGGTTGTCGGTCACCGTCA
>QHUY01000138.1 GCA_003223415.1 Gemmatimonadota bacterium | reverse complement strand
GCCGCGGCGACCAGTACGTGGAGATCCGCGTCGAGGTCCCCGAGCAGCTGACGCCGGAGCAGGAAGCCGCGGCGAAGGCGTTCGCGGAGAAGGCGGGGATGAAGTACTAGTCTGAAGCGCGCTGACAGGACGGCGTCAACACTGGGATCGGCCGAGCCGATTGCTCCAAGGAATCGATCATCAGCTGCAAGAGGTCGACGCACGGGCGACCGATCCGGCTATTGCCCGTCGTTGCGAGCACGTGCTTGGCGCCTTCGAACGACCAGCTGAGGGTCGACTGACTCTGCCTGAATCGCTCGGCGCTGGCCTGCCATTCTCCGTATGCGCCCGGGAGCGCGTCAGCCTGACGACGCTCAATCGCTATCCAGACGCGATAGAAGGTTGTGATGATCTGCCGCCGCGGAACCAGCTGCACGCGCGACAGGCGGCCGAACCACGCCTCGGCTCGCTGCAGCTCGCCTGCCAGCACGGCGATTTCGCCCGCGTCCAGGATTGAGCCTGTGTCGTCAGGAGCGATCAGGTGCAAGCTATCCCGAGTACGGACGAGACCCCAGCTGCATTGAATGTCGCCGAGATACTCGTTGCACACATACTGGAGGATATGGAGCGCGGAGAAATCTCTCGGGGTCTGCTTCAGGAGCGACGCCATCAATTCTTTCGTCTCCTCGTCCCGACCGAGCGCGTGATTCGCCTCGCGGAGATACCAGTCGGCGGCGTCGTAGCGCTGCTCCACGAGGGGACGGAACTGCTCGACGGCGCGTAGGTAGAGCTGGCGGGTGCCGGGCGCTCGCCGGGTGGCATCTTCGCACGTGTGAGCAGCCGAGTCTTGCTGCTTCGCCCATAAGAAGGCGATCTCACCGAGCACGAGGGAGCCGTTCTTGGTGGGCTGCACTCGCACCGCTCGCTCGGCAAACGGCATCGCCTTCGCGTAGTCCGCTTGGCGCTCCCAGTACAAGGCCCGCAAGCGCAGGAGCCACTCGCGAGTCACCGTCGGCAGGTCCTCCGATTCGACCGGCGCGGAAGCGAGATATTGATCGACCAAGCCTGCTTGAAACCCCGGGACAAGCGCTGCGAGACAACCATTGGTGAGTGGCTGGGCGTCGAGGTCCCCTAGGAAAATCGCGCCAAGGTACCCGTTGGCGCGGGCCCGCGCGGCTGAATTCGCTGGCCCGATCTGGAGAACGGTCTCGAACACTACCTGAAGCCTTGTTCCGGCCCGGGCATCGAAGAGTTCTTGGCCAAGCGCGAGCAGCGAATCCGTGTACTCCCGGCGTATGTCCGACGGCGCTTTGCGCACGGTGGTACCGAGGGCGCGTAAGGTCGCTGCGACGGAATCGAGGTCCTTTGCGCCGAAATCCCGTATCACGTCCACTGCCTCTTGGTTCAGAGGCAGGGAGCCCGGCTCCAAGCGCAGGCCGTCTGCTAGGACTCGTAACGCCTGCGCTCTGGCGCCGGCGAACCGCAAACTGCGCGCTTGCTTGACGTAGATGTCCATCTGGGACGGCCGAAGTCGCAACGATTCGCCGTAGTCCGCAGCGGCGGTCTCGTAGCTACCGGTGCTCCGATAGAGATCGCCGAGCGCGTTCAGCAGTTGGGACTGCTCATCGGCCGGAACGGCTCGGCCCGCGCGGCGATCCCTGTCGACGAGCTCCTGGGCCCGCGTCAGTGCGGTGATCGCGGTCGAAGGGTTCCGTGAGCCGACCTGCACCCGGCCTAGCAGCAGCAGAACGTGCCAGTTATCCGGGCTCTTCTGCGCGGCCGCGGTCAGCACCGCCACGGCGCCGGCGCTGTCCGGAGTGCACGCCTGGGGCGCACCGTCGCACATCAACTGGCGCGCCCGCTCCAAGAGGGCAGCGGCTTCCATGGCGTCGAGCCGCTGGGTCAGGCTATGCGACTCGGCGTACACGACTTCGCCCAGCCCGCGGAGGGCCTGATCGGCCACGTCGGAGTACAGCGCTTCGAGGTTACCGCGACTGCCACGCACTGCGGCGAGAGGGTAGCCGTTCGGCTGCCTGGCGACGCCGACCCTGAGCCGGACCTCCACGTCGCGCGACGGCTCCGCGGCTGGCGCGGGCCTCCTCGTGTCGAAGGCTATCGAGCCCGAGATGCTGTATGCGCTCCTGCCCGAGTCCGCGGGCCGAAGGTCCGGCGACCTCCAGATTGCCTCCACCAACCGCTGCCGGACGCTGGCGGCAAGCCTCCGCTCCTCGGCATCCTCCGGCCTAACCGGCTTTAGCGCAAGGACCGCCACACCGATTCTGGGAAGCTGTGCTCTGAGGGTCGAGGTCACGTAGCCGCCGATCAGCGTGAGGTCCTCGAGTGGTTCGGACAGAGACAGCGGCTGTGTCTTGTGGAGCAGCGTGGTTAGCGTGTCGGCTCGGCACCTGTCGAAAGCGAAGTCCAGGTATGCGTCGGTGCCGCGCGCGGTAATCGAGCCGCGAACCACGTAGAAGTCGCCACCCGCCCTCGGCCTGTTCACCGAGTCGGCACTACTGAGCACACCACCGCATGCTGGGGCGCGGGAGGTGCGCTTAACGTCCGCTATGGACACTTGCAGCAGGTCGAGGCGCAGCAGGTCCGCGGTGAAGGCACCCAGCTTTCCGAGCACCGGTATCGAGTCAGGTTGCGTGAAGTCTTCGACGAACAGCTGAACCCGATGGGTCGGTCCCGAGCCGGGCCCGTACGCCTGGCCCACGGCGGCCCTGAACGCGGCCAGCAGAGCGAGCCCCACCAGAGGGAATCTCATACTCCGTTGTGGCGAGCGGGCGCGTGAGGCGGAGCTAGCAAGGCTCCACCTGGTCTTTCTTCTTCACATGCACGTGTTCGTGATGAGCGCTGACACACTTGGTGAGCCTGGGAAAAGTCTCGTGCTCTACCCTCGAGACGTCGCTGACCTCGGTCGGTTCGGCGACATGCTTTTTGTCGGCTCCGATCTCCCCGTGATACTCTTCGCCTTCCACGGTATCCCGGGGTTCAACTCGGACCGAGACGCGAATGACTTCTCCACCTCGTTCGGACCACTCGAGGGGTGAGACTACCTCACACTGCTCGCCACCTTGGCACTCGATCTCCTCGGGACTCTTGGGCGAGTAGCGTAGCATGGTGGCGTTGCCGGGGAATCTGAACTTGAATTCCCGCAGGAGTGCCTTGTAGAAATCCCTGGACAGTTCTTCTCCCGCGCAGGAAGTCGACTCGGGGCGCCTAAGTCTGTAACACGCGACCACATACGTGAGGGCGGAGAGCCCGGCCGGAGCACTCGCCGTCCGGCGAGCGCTGGCCGCAGGCGGAGTGCGACTTCTGACTGCGGACGCGGCCGAGTGCCGGCTCAGCAAATGGGCACCCAGAACGAGTGCGAGCAGTTGACAGATTCGGGTCGCGGTGAGGCCGGCGTGCATCAGCGTCTCGCTGGACACCGCGCGATGTCGAAGTGAACCCGATTCGTCGTCGCAGCGGCCACCTCTTTGGATTGCGTTTTCGTCGAGTCGGACACTCCGCACAGTTCCCGAGCTCGCCGCATGGTGAAGTCGTAACGGCCCGGGGGGAGATCAAGTACGTCCGAGCTCATCTCCGGGTCAGGGTCGGTATCGTGTCGCAATGTCATCCGGGCTCCAGCGCGACTCTGGAGCTGCAGTGTCGTTTGCGCCAAGAACCGGTCGGAGAATGTGCCGGCGATCTCGAGTACGGCTGCCCCGCCGCTCCACTCGATTTCGACGGGATACTTCGTGCTAATCGTCAGCGCTGATCGGCTGAATAACCCGCCGATGACGGGTGCCTGGCTCAACGTTCCCTGCAACACCGTCCACCGGGTGAGAGGGAACGAGTCGACCGATTCCTTGCCTCCACTCGGATCGCGAACTTTGAGTTGAAAAGGTCGCAGCCCTGGAACGGAAAGCACGTACACTGTGCCGCGGCGTTCGACGGCGGCGGGCTTTCCGTCGAGATACAGTTCGAGGCGTTCGGGGACTAACGCGACAGGGACCGAGTAGTCAAGGATTTGAGGCAAGAGCAGGGGCAACACGAGGCTGATTGTAATCCACTTGACCCGGGTGTGCCCACACCATGTGAGCAGCCAGTGGCGCATGCGATCGAGATAAAGCACGAGAGCGCTGCCGAACAGCAGGGGAACGACCGTTTTGGCGACCTCGATGGTCCGCTCGCCGACAAAGCCCGGAACGGAGAAGAGGTTGAGCAACAAGGCGAGGTCGACGGCGAGGAACAGGAGTACGATCGCCTGGCTAGCCGACGGCCCGGGCGACGCCGCGACTTCCAGCGGACGACCCCACTCCTCGCGTATCAGTTCGCGTAACGCCTTGAGGAGTGCGTCCGACGGCTGGGACCCCGCCGTTGGCTCAGTAGCTGCGTCCGCTCTTGATGTGCCTTCGGAGACCATCCCTCGCACCTTCCCGCGGCAAAAGGACCCCCGCGGAACGCCCGCACGTCGACGGCTGCGTCTCGTACGTAAACTGGCGCTTGGACGGGGGCCGCACTAGGGCGGAAATGCGGCAGGAAGGGGTGGGAATGCGACAGCTGGCGGCGAGCCTGGTTCGGGGCGCCCTGCGGAGGCCTTAAGTGCACCGTGCGCCGCCGGTTAAGGCGGCTGCGGATCGCTCAGGCGAGCGTCCGCGCCATCACACGCGCGCTCGCGGGGCAAGCGGTGGTGAATTCCGTCGAGCGCAGGACCGCCGGGTCGACGTCCCCGCGGCTGATCGGGCGGAAGCCGAGCTTCGGGAAGAACTGTGCGGCCGTCTCGGTGAGCAGGTACACGGT
>QHUY01000137.1 GCA_003223415.1 Gemmatimonadota bacterium | reverse complement strand
TCGGCCAGCCGGGCGGTCGTATCGCGCTGCTGGGCGGCCACCACGGCCGCGGGTGCGGCGCACAGGGCGGCGAGCTGCGACACCAGCAGGAGGCGTTGGGTCATGTGAGGACGGGAGTTGGGTTTTAACCGGTCCCCCCAGGCCCGTCAAGGGAGCGGCTTGGTGCGCGCTCAGAACCGGTAGTCCAGGCCGACCTGGACGGTGCGCGGTGCTCCCGGCGTGAAGTTGAGTTCGGTCACCGGAGCCGGCTCACCCCGCAATCGCGAGCTCGTGGCGAATTGGGCTTCGTTCCAAACGGTGCTGAGCAGATTGTCTACCGTCACCACCAGCTGCACGCGCGCGATCTGCCAGGTCCCAAACAGCTCCACGATCGTGGAGCCGCGGGCGACGATGGAGTCCGCCTGGTCCGCGGCTCGGGAGCCGATGTGGCGGTACCGCAGGCCGCTGGTCACCGGGCCAAGGTCGCGGATGGTCAGCCCGCTGCTGCACCCGCGGCATGAGCCTGCCATGACTGGCGATCATGAGAGCGCTAACGCCGGTCGCGCAGCTCCGCCTGTGCCTGGGGCTCCAGGAGGCTCGGCCGCGCCAGGGCGAGTCGCAGGAACCCCGTAGCCTCGGCGTCCCGGCCGAGCGCGCTGAGGATCCGTGCACGGTGGTATTCCATGGTCGGGCTCGGCGCGCCCCAGCCTCGTGCCCGATCCGACGCGGCGAGCGCCTGCGCCAGGTCTCCACGCCGGAACAGCACCCAACTGAGCACGTCATAGCTCTCGACGGCGGGGCGCCGGGCGATGTCGCGTCGGGCGACAGCAAGCGCGGTATCGAGCGTCAGCGGCCGGGCCGCGTAGTACAGGGCGAGCGGGTGCGCGTACAGCGCCTCCGCTCCCAGCGCACGCGCGACCCGCAGGAATGCCCGCTCCCAGCCCTCGGCTACGCTCGGCTCGCCCAGCGCGCGGTGCACCTCGGCGAGCCGGAGGTAGAGATCGGGATGGGCGTCGACCGCAATCTGCCGGAACCGGTCAGCCGCCTCCGCCCAGTCGCCTCGGGAGTACGCCAGGTCGGCGAGCCCCTCAAGCGCAGCTCGGTATCCCGGTTGGAAGCGCAGCGCGCGGTGGTAGAGGGCCGCGGCGGACGCCTCGCCCTCCCGGGAGTGCTGGATCTTTGCCAGCTCCGTCAAGCACCAGGCCACTGACTGCGGCCTGACTTGAGAGCGTGCGAGCTGGCGACAGGCGTGGTCCAGCGCGTGGTAGGCGCCATCCATGCGGCCGCGCATGGTGAGCATGTGTGCAAGCCGTAATTGATACGGCAGCCGACCGGGCGTGAGCCGGCTCAGCGTGGACTCAGCGACCCCGTATCGGCCGGTGGCGACACTGGCGTCGAACAGCACGCCGAGCGCCCCCTGATTCCTGGGATTCCAAGCGACCGCCCGTCGCGCCGCGGCGTAGGCTGCCGCGAACTTGTGCTGAGTGAGATAGACGACCCCGAGCCGGGCGTAGGCACCTGCGGTATCCGAGACGAGCGGCAGAACCGACCGTGCGATGGCCTCGGCGCGCCGCACATCCGCGAGGTTCGCGGCGAGCTGAAACCGCATGAGATAGCGGGCGACGAGCTGCCCCCCGATCATGAAGTTGTCGGGATCCTGTGCCAGTCGACGCTCGAAGAAGGCGATGCTCTTCGACGTGATGGCCGTGTCGCCCGCGGCTACCGCCGCGGACCGGGGCGCGACGGCCTGTGAAACCGTGAGCGCGACTCCGAGCGCCACCGCACCACCGAGCCACAACAACCGAACGCGCGTCACTGGACGTGGGGCCCGGCGAGGTAGGGGAACGTGGCCAGGAACGGCTCGTCGTTCGCGTCCACGTGGTCGTCGTTGAGCGCCGCGTTCGATCCGAAGATGAGGTGCAACTCCGCCGTGATCACGTCGTCGTCCGGCTTACGGCCGTTGAGGAACCCGGTGGGCTGTGAGACGTCGATTGGCTGGATGTCCGGCGTTAGGGCATCCGCCAGGGCGTTGGCGGAACCGGCATCCTGCCCGAACGCCATCAGCTTGGCCACGATCAGGCTCTTGAAATTCGCCTCGTCCCCGGCCGGAACTGCCTCATTGTAGGCGTCCTTCAGATCCGTCGGGATAAACACCGTCGCGATCGCCGGCAACCCGAAACGGTCTTCTTGCCGGAGCTCCTGGTGCATCAAGACGCTCGCGTCGACCCCCGGGCTCGAGACGGGCGCGTATGCGTCCTCGCAGCCGACCGCCGCGAGCGCCCCGAGTGCGACGAGCGACAAGGGCCCGAGAATGCTTGCAATGCGTTCCATGGTTCGTTCTCCTCGAGATGCCCGGCCGTCTAGAACTGCGGCCGGCTGGTGGTGCCCCAGACACCCAGCTTAGTGCCCCCGAGCTGCGCGCTCGGCAGCTCGACGACGATCGCCAGCACGTTGGTGCCGGCGAAGGTGTCGATGCCTGGGTTCCGGAAGCTCGTCGCTTCGCCGGCGATGATGTGCTTGAATTGCACCAGGTCGAAGAAGAATGGATCGTCGCGTACCCCGGCGAACACTGTCATGCCGTGGCGTGAAGCAGTAATGGGAGTCTCTCCGTTGCTGACGCGGACCGTGGCCGTCTCGGGTCCGTCGATGACGCGGCTCGTCGCGCCGGTGACGGACGGCGCGGCCGGGCCGCGGAAGTGCATCACCTGGTTTCCGCCAGTCCCCGTCACGAACGCCTGGATCACCAGATCTTCGACCGCGTCCCCGTTGTTGTCGATCTTCCACTGGTACAGCACGTTGGGGTCGAAGAAGGTGGTGCTCGCTTCGGGCGGCGGGATGAAGCCGGATACGGTCATCGCCAGGACGACGTTGTCCGGGTTGACGGGGCTTCGGAATGTGTACACGTCGGCGATGTCGGCGGCGGGATCTGCGGCAAGCAGCGCGCTGTCCTTGTGGTCGGACGCCTTGATCCATCGCGTGACGCCGAGCGCCGCAGCGGTCGCGAGCAGCACGCCCCAAGCGATCACGCGGCCGCGCGACCGGGGCGCGGTAAAGCGGAGCATGGTTCATCCCTCCTGGAAAAAGAGAACGGGCGCAGAGCTACATCGTCTCTACGCCCGCCCCGACAACTCGGATTGCCGCGCGCTAGCCGCCCTGCCAGGCTCCAACGAGGAACGGTTGTTGCGTGGGTTGCGGCGAGCCACCCGCGGGCTCCTCGGTCACCGCGCTCAGGTCGGGCTTGAATCCGGCGGGCATCCGCAACGTGATGACGGCCCGGCCACTTGGTGGCGTGTTGAAGGTGCCGACGCTGACGGGCGCCTGACCCTTCTTGATAGCCCAGAGCTGGTACGTCCGGCCCGCGGGGGCGGGGGGCAACTCGAACGCCGCGACGACGATCACGTTGCGGGCGCGGTTCCAGAACAGCCGCATCGAGGGCGGTTTCCCCGTGGCTGCGAGATCGGCAGTCCCCACCGTGGAATCGAGGATCGCGGTGACGAGCTGGTTCGCGCTGTCGAGGCGTACCCGCGCGGAGTCCAGGGCGGTGCGCAGCGCGGTCTGGGCGACGCGGGCGCTCCAGTAGCCGTACCCTGCCGCCAGGGCGAGTACCACCGCCGCGGCTGCGGCGATCCACGGGAGGACCCGACGCCGGGTCCCGAGCGGCCGCGCCCGCCGCGCGTCGCGCAGAATGCGCTCGCGCACGCCTGACGGGGGCGCCGCCGCCGGCGCGGCATGCCCCAGGAGCCCGACCACGTCGCGGAACGACTGGACATCGCTCCGGCACGTCGCGCACTCGGCGAGGTGCGCCTCGAAGCCGGCACGCTCCGCCGGCGCCATGGCGCCGAGCGCGTACGGCGCCGCCAGCTCCAGCCACCGGTGGTCGGTCATGCCTCTCCTCCCGCGAGCAGGCCGGCGAGCGAGCCGCGCAGCTTCTCCATTCCGGCGCGCATGCGCGTCTTGACCGTCCCCAACGGCTCCTGCAGCTCGGCGGCGATCTCCGTCTGGGTGAGACCACCGAAGTACGCCAGCTCGATCACGCGGCGTTGCGGCTCCGGTAGCTCCGCGAGCGAGCGGGTCACGAGCCGGCGCGCGTCCTGGCGCTGGACGCCGCGATCGGGGGCATCGGCTGCGCCCAGTGGCGCCGCAAGCCCATCTGTGTCGGCCCGGGCCGCCCGCTCCAACGCGCGCGCGCGGCGGCGCCGGCTCCGGAGCAGGTCGAGAGCGCGCGTCCGCGTGATCGTCGCCAACCAGGCGGCGACGCTCCCGCGGCTCGGATCGAACTGCGCCGCCGTGCGCCACACCTGGCCGAACGCGTCCGCCACGACCTCCTCGGCGTCCGCCCGCTCACCGACGATAGCGAGGGCGAGGGAGTACGCCGGGCCGCCGTGCCGGTCGTACACCTCCGCCAGCGCGCGCTCGTCGCCCCCCATCATGCGCTCCACGAGCGCGCGGTCCGGTTCGCTGGCCACGGTTCGAACTTGGTCCCCCCCCGGGAGTTCCGCAACGCGCCCTTGACTGCTACGACGGTGATCGGGTCAGGGATTGGGTCCGAGCATGTAGGAACGGCCACGAGCAGTTGCGGGTCCTGCCATTCTGGTGTCTCGTGCCCGCCTACTGAGGATGGCGCAGCATCCGATTCCAGCGAATGCGCCAGGGATCGCTCGCGACGCTGAGATAGATGATCACCGGCTTGCCCACGATGTGGGACCGCGGCAGGAAGCCCCAGAAGCGGCTGTCGTACGACTCGTCGCGGTTGTCGCCCATCACGAAGTAGTGCCCCGGTGGCACGACCATCGGGCCCCAGTCGTGGGTCGTGGGATGGTAGTGCGCTGGA
>QHUY01000136.1 GCA_003223415.1 Gemmatimonadota bacterium | reverse complement strand
TCCGCTCTTCTTTTCCAGTGATCTCGGGATGACGTTCGCCGAGGCGCCGATGTCGGCGAAGCAGCGCGTGTCGCATCGCGGGCGGGCGATTCGGGCGCTGGTCGAGGTGCTGGTGCGGCGCTCTCGCTAGTAGGGGTGCAGCGCCTTTACTCGTGCTTCGAGATCGGCCGGCTCGGTCTCCACGACTCGCCCGAGCGGCGTGACATAGATCCGCACCGTGGGCGCGCCGGGGATCACGGTGGGCGTGAACGTGAAGCGCCACACGCGCGGGTGGTCCGGCAGCCGGGGCATGCCACCCCACAGAAACGAGGTGGATTGCGTCCCCATCTCGGGCGGGGGCGAGCCGAGCAGTGTGCCCACGGCCAAGAAGGCGCCGGCCCACGAGGCCCCGGCCAGCAGGGCGGCGGCGAAGGCCGCCATGACCGTCAGCCAAAAGAGGCGAGCCATTTGGATCCCCGGCTGGAGAGCGTCGTGTAAGGATTAGCGCAGCGCACCCTGCCGCACAACGGGGGAGCGCTGCACATCACGCCGTTGGATGGGAGCGCGGGACGGGTTAAGTTGCTGGCTCGCAGGGCGAACGGGGCGTAGCGCAGTCCGGTAGCGCGTCTGGTTTGGGACCAGAAGGTCCCGGGTTCAAATCCCGGCGCCCCGATTGTTCGAAGAATCAGCGCTGCAATGACTTTCGGTGCAGCGCTTTTTCTGCGCCATCCGGTGTGTTGTGAGTAATGTTGTGAGTTTCTCCCCACTCACCGACTCACGAGGCGATGGGTCGGGTGTAGCACGACATTCCGAATCGTCTCCGGGTCCGCCTGCTGGTAGGCCTTGAGCATCGTCCCTTCGTCCTTCCAGCCCCCGGCTGCCGCGACGTCCTTCACGGGATAGCCCTTCCGCTCGGTTGCCCACTTCCGACGCAGCGGATGCCACATCCCGCGCGGCTGCGGCGTGATCTCTGCCAGGTCGTACGCCTTCCGCAGCCAGGTGCCGAGCAAGTCGGCCCTGCACGGACTGCTCGGGTCCTGCGGAGCAGGGAACACGGGCGTGTCACCGATACTCTTCTGTGCCCGCCGGGCAGCCACCAGCGCGTCTTTCACAGCTTGGTTCATCGGAACCACCTGCTCATGCCCCTTCTTGTCGTGCTCCGCACGCCAGCGGATCGTCCCCGCTTCGAAGTCGAGGTCATGCCAGTACAAATTCCGCCACGCCGACAGCCGCCGACCCGTGCCTTCCGCGACGATCAGGGCAAGCTTCAGCAGCGGGTGCACCCGCTGGGCAACTTCCAGTAGCCGGAGATACTCGTCGTGCTTCATCACCGGCCGCTGCGGGTTCTTCTCACTCGGCAACCGCACCCCGAGGAGCGGGTTCTCTTTCAACAGGCGTTCCCCGTTCGGCTTGCGCTCGCGGACTGCCCACCGAATCGCCCGCAGCAGCATTTCCAGGTCTGCCCCGATTGTTCGATCGCCCACCGGGCGGCCCACGTCGCCTCGCCGCCGGGCCATCGTGTACCGCTTGACATCCGACTCAGAGATGGTGTCCGCGCGGCGCGTGCGGCCGAAGAACTCCACCACCCGGCGAAGGATCTGGCCCTCGGCCCGTTGGGTGCGCGGCTTCTTGCTCTGGTGCGCGGGGCTCGTGTGATACAGGTCCGCGAGCAGCCCAAGCGTGAGACTCTGCTCATCCAGCGCCTCCTCGTTCGCGAGCAGGGCCGTGAGCAGCTCGTAGCCCTGCTGCACCGCCTGCTCCTTGTCGCGATGCCCGAGACTCTTGCGCACCTCCTTTCCGGCAACGAAGACGGACCGCATGATCGGGCCGCCCGGGCGGGCTTCATAAAGCCGCACCCGGTGACCCCGCTCGCCGATGGATTTCGACCAGCACCGCCTCGAGTTCCGGCTCATAGGTTCCTCCGGAGTTGGGCGATGCTCTGGGCATCGGCGGTGGCATCATACGATCCCCGGGTGGCTGCGGCAAGCTTCAGGAGGTCGCGCCGGTGCAGGCGGATGCGGCCATTCGGGTTGGCACGGCGATCGGGGAGGCGGCCGCTCCGCACGGCGCGGCGGATCGTTTCCTCGCACACTCCGGTCTCGCGCGCCGCTTCGCCCGTGTCGAGCTCGACATCGAGCCACGCCCGGGCGGCCTTGACGAGCTTTGTCAGGAGCGCAGTCCGGGCGGCGGCTCCCTGTGCCGCCCCGTTCTGGCGTAGGGTCTCGGTCTCGTGGGTGGCCTCGTGGACGAAGCGCTCGAGCCACCGGGGTAGGCCGTGCGGGACGTTGAGGGGCGGTGAAGTGGCCGAGTCGGGCTCGTTCGCGTTGAAGAGGCTGAACTGGGTAGCGGGGCGGCGCGTGGCGGGCATAAGGCTCCCGAGTGGCGGGACGGGCGGCATGCAGGTCCCTCTACATAGGGAATAGGCTCGGATGAGGCCGAGCGTGCCCGGCTGAGCGTCCCGGCGGGGGGGTGGGGTCGCCGAACGGGGTGGGGAAGGGCTGTTTGCCCTACCCTTGAGCGGCCGCGAGGCCGCGAATGGGCGCGGTTGGGGAGATTCGGGGCACGTGCACCAGCACGTGCACCGATATCTCCCCCACTAGCTTGCACAACGAAAGGGGGGGCGGAGGTCAGTGCAATTGTGGAGTGAATGGTCAGGCCATGCTCATCAGGACCGGCGGGCTTTCGTCTAAGTGCCCGCCGGCCGAAGTGAACACGTCAAGCCGGCACTTTGCGCTTCCCCCGACGCTGCCGGGCGACTTGCTCCGCCAGAAAGACCTTCATCAACGATTGGTACGGCACGTCCCGTTCGTTTGCCAGGGCCTTAAGCTCCTCGAGCAGCATTTCTGGCACCGCCGAGCGCCGCCACCACCACCACCAGCATCCTTGCCGATGGCGGCCGTGATGCGTGCCTTTTCTCGAGCTCTATCTGCCGCTGGGTGCGGAGTAGACACATCCTCACTCGGCACCTGTGTCGAGCTCACCGCGGAACGAGCATCACGTTGTTGACCAGTATCTCGGTGAGCGTCCCGTCAGGCTCGATCAGTCGCTCGCTTTCCGCGATCACCCGTGCGCTGCCGCCGCTCGCTAGATCCACTATGCCCTGCGCGCGAAATCCAAAGGCGTTCGCACCGTTGCCCGTGACGTGCCGATCGTTGTCGGTGGATGTCAGAGCGCCCGTCCCCTGGGCGAAAGGAGTGAGCTGGCAGAGGTCCATGAAGTTCCTGAACGGTACGGGCACGGGGCTGTAGAGATGGATGTTGACGTCGCGCAGGAGGCGCACCTGCCTCAACACATCCTGCATCTCCCCGACGGTCTGGACGGGCTGGGGCTCTGGAGTCAGCGACCCGCCGCAACGGCGCAGCGCGTGGACGCCGCCGCTCGGCGCATTCACGACGATGACCAGGTCGCTCGCCACGTCGGCCCAGACGAACAAGAGGACCGAATCACCGCGGAAGACGTTGGGCAGATCGGCCGGGCCGTTCATGAAGTCGAATTGCGCGCTCTGCGCCTGACCGGCGACCGTGATTGGGCTCTCACATCCGGTGGCCGGGAGCAGCGCGGCCAAGCCGACTGCAATGAGGTATTGGGGTCTCATGGATCACCTCCGTCTGCTATGGGAGTCTTGCCGCAGGCACGTTGCGCCCGCGCAATGAGGTCGCCGAGCGACTGAGGGATCCGCTCGGTGCTTCCGGTGCCCCGGACCACGCCGGGTTATCGGCGTATACGCGATTGTCACCGTACAACAGCGCCACGCCCGTCCCGTCGGCGTTCATCACGTACAGGCTTCCACCGCTGGCAAAAGCGATCTGTGTACCGTCGGGCGACCATGTGGGCAGTTGCCCGCCGGGAGCGAGGCCGTGGATCCCGCTGCCGTCGGCGTTCATCACGATTTGACGCCTCGCGGTTCATAGCATCTGAGCGGGTTTCAATGTGCATCCCTAGGAGAGGGTGTCAAGCGAGGGCCGCTGAGTGGCGAAGGGGAGCCAAGACAGAGCAGGCGCGACCCTCTGGACGCTGTCCAGAGGGTCGCCGTGTTGTGAGTTCTGTTGTGAGTTTCCCGCTACTTCTCGTCGAATTCGCTATTCCGAGTCACGACCCCGATGCCCAGAACACCGCATGAATGCTACATTGTGTCGTAACTCGGTCACTGCTTGATCCGTTTTGGGACCAGAAGGTCCCGGGTTCAAGTCCCGGCGCCCCGACTCTGTAACTCGCCGACGACTTGAACAGATACCGTTGATCGTCGCCAACTAGGGATCGCGTGACTCCTTCATCACCGAGGCGCCGTGGGGCGGCCTTGGCATCCGCAGCCCCGCCGATTCGCTCCAGCGACGATCTTGGGTGGCCGGGGATTATGCTGCGAGCGGATTATGGCTGGTGGTTCGCAAGGATTGCCCGCAGCCCGGCGAGTCACGATGAGCCCATCACCCGAACGCGACCAACCATCAAGTGACTGACCTGCCGTCCGCAGAGTACCAGGGGATTCGCGTCACGGCGGACCACGTCGCCATCATGGACGGTCGAGTCGAGGCGGTATCTGTGCCGCTTGCGCGCGTCCGTTCACTGACCCTGCAGCGAGGATTCACCGCCGAGCGGCCGCTGCTTGAGGCGTTGCTCGGCCTTGCCTGCCTCGTTCTCGGTGTCATCGCAGTGCGTGCCGCAGTCCTTTGGATGTTCGGGCGTAGGTATGTCTCGC
>QHUY01000132.1 GCA_003223415.1 Gemmatimonadota bacterium | reverse complement strand
GGAGAGTATGTGGGCCAACGCGTCCGCAAGGGCTGCCGCATCCCCAGGTGGGACCAGCACGCCCACTCGACCGCCGCTGAGCACCATGGGAACTTCCCCCACCGCGGTTGCGACGATGGGCCGAGTGGCGAGCATCGCTTCGAGCAACGCGAGCGGCACGCCTTCGGAGAGGGACGGCAACACGAACACGTCCGCGCCGGCCAGCACATTCCCGATGTCCGACCGTAAGCCGAGAAGATGGAAGCGATCGCCAACCTTGAGCGCATGCGCGCGAGCGAGCAGCGAACCTTCCAGCTCACCGCGACCAGCGATCGCCACGTGCAGCCGCGGCAAGCGCTCGGCGACCAATGCCAGCGCCTCCAAGAGATAGCCGTGGCCTTTTACCGGGTACAGGTTGCCAATCGCGACGGCCAGTTGATCGCCGTTGCTGAGCCTCAGCTCCTCGCGCAGTGAGGACCGCGCGACCGGCGTGAGACGCGCACCGTTCGGGATCGTGACGATGCGGGAAGCGCGCATCCAGAGGTCGTGGCTCAGGTGCCGCGCCAAGCTCTGGGAAACCGCCACGACCGACTGGCTCAGCTCGGCCGCAAGGCGCATGGCCACGCGCCGCCGTAGTCGCCCGGCGTAATAGCGACTGCCGTGCATCGTGAAAAGATGGGGGATCCCGGCCCGTCGGGCCGCCCAGGCCCCGTACACCGCCATGGTGAATTCGTGACTGTGGGCAAGGGTGACGCGGTGCCGGCGCAGCGTCTCCGCGAGCCAGCGCGCGAACGGTGGCGAGATCGGGCGATCGAGGCGAAACAGCTCTATCTGCACCCCCGTTCCGCTCAGCTCGCGGGCGAGCCATCCCTCTCCTTCGGCCGGCAGGATGACCACGTTTTCAGCGCCGGCGGCTTGGAGCTCGGCGGCGAGGCTGGCCAGCATGCGCTCGGCACCTCCCGGGCCGTCGGACTCTATGACGTGCGCCAAACGCACGCCGCGAAGTCGGGCCGCGCCGACCGCCGTCATAAGCCGCGCCAGTGGTGGTAGAGCATCACGCCGATGCTAACATCAAGGTGCGCCCACGGTTACGCCGTCACGCAAGGGAGCAACTTTTGTGCCGTCGTGCCATGCGAATCTGTCCTTGGATTTGGCACGCATTGTGCCGACTCTGTTAGCACAGCTCATCCTCGGAGGCCAGATCCTGTGGCGTGCGGAGTCCGCCAGGTGCGTCCTTTCGTGCTAGTCGTCGTGCCGCTCAGCGGGTGCCTTGCGCCCCCAGTCCGATCGTCGGGCGAGGGCGCGAGGATTGCGATCATTTCAGGCAATCAACAAGGCGCGCCTCTGCGACAGCCATTGCTACAGCCTCTGACGGTGGGCGTCTTCGACGGCGGCGGCACGCCTGTCGAGGGCGCCCGCGTGGCGTGGACCGTCACGCACGGAGACGGGAGTCTTAGCGCCGACACTACGACATCGCTGGCATCGGGCGTGTGCCAGGTCATCCTTACGGTCGGTGCCACTCCGGGGACCGACAGCGTGAGAGCGAGTCTCATTGGCAGCCCGGAGGCCGTCACCTTCAGTGCCCTTGCAGGAGAACGCCGCAGTCCTTGGCCCAACGAGCCGGCAGGGTCCACGACCCTGACGGACTGGCCCTACAATCAGCTGGTGCCCGGGGCGGATGAGAGTGGTAGCGGCGGCAATGTGTGGCATCAATCGCCGGGGACTGGCTCGGCAGCCGTCGTGGTTGATCCGGGCGCCCCGTTGTCGCCGCCGAACGTGGCCCAGATCACCTATCCGGTAGGTTTGCCCAGCGGGTCGACGCCGTGGACCCTGTATTTCAACGTTTCGGGGCGAGAGTACTACTCGGCGTTCTGGTGGAAGACGAACCAGGCGTGGCAGGGGGATCCCAGCGGAGTGAACAAGATTACCTTCTGGCAGGACGCGGCGCCGGCCAGCGCCAATCTCATCGTCATGATGAACAACCAGAGGCAGCCCGCCTATACCCTGGCCGTGGCCCTGGAATTCAACAGGGCGGCCAACGGGCATCTGGTGAACACGTTGGGCGGCGGAACCGTCTGGCATCTGTTTGGCAATGTCAATGGCGGGAACTACGTGATCGTGCCGGGCACGTGGTATCGGATCGAGCTGTACTTCAAGGGCAGCACGACGGCGACCTCGCAAGATGGGCTGTTGCGCTGGTGGGCGACGAAGCTTGGGGACGCGGCGCCGACTCAGGTCGGCGACTACACGAACGTGAACTTCGACACGCCGAATTTCATCGATTTCAGCTTTGCCCCGACTTGGGGCGGGAACAGCGGGGTCACCAAGCTGAGGATGGATTACTACCGGATCGACCACGTGCACATCAGCCGACCCTAAGGCGGAATCCCCGTGGCGCTCACACTCCGTACCTTGGCCCGCCGTCTCGCTTGTACCGCCGCTGCGGTCGGTTTCGGCCTCGTGCTGGGCGGGAGCCAGACGTGTGCTGCTCCGGGCCCCCTGCCCGGCCCGCCGAAGGTGGACACGCTCTTCGCCGAGGATTTCGAATCAGGAACGCTGGCGGCGTGGCCGGACGGCGTCGACCCGAGGCGCCAGCGGGTCGTGACGGACCCCGGGTTCGCCCAGTCGGGGAGCCGGTACCTCGAAGTCACCTACCTCGCCGGTGGCGACGGCGGCTGGCTCACCCGGTTCTTCATGCCCGGCTACGACTCCCTCTACGTGAGCTACTACGTCCGCTTCCCAGCGACCTGGCAGGGCGGGACCAAGCTGATCGCCCTCTACGGCTCCCGGACGGACAATCAGTGGTCGGCGCTCGGCAAGGCTGGGACATGCCCGAGCGGAACCGACTTCTTCGCGGCGATGATTGTGACGGAGGCAGGGGGGAACCCTGGGCCGACGCGACTCTACGCGTACTACCCCGCCATGGCCCGAGAACCCGATGGAGTGACGTGCTGGGGGCGCTACGGTGACGGGCGGGAAAGCTACGTGCCTCCGCTGATTCTGACCGCGGGTGTCTGGCATCACGTCGAGTTTTGGGTGAAGCTGAACACCCCGGGGCAGAGCAATGCCAGCCAGCTGTTCTGGCTCGACGGCGAGCTGCGAGGGAGCTGGTCGGGCTTCGCCTTCCGGAGCAGCAACGTGCTGCGATTGAACGCCGTGCAATTGACGTTCAACCGTGGACTCAGGGGGGGACCAACGACCCAGCAGCTCTACGTGGATCACCTCGTGGTCACCACTGGACGCCCAAAGACATAGGGCAAAATTGTATTGCGTAACGCACGATTACTTGCATAGTGCAATAGCTTGATATAGTGATATTAGCGATATTTCCTGATTTGATAATCCTATAACTCGTTCAGTCCCTGCAGCGATAGCCATACTTGTGGCTCGCACGGCACGTCTGTTGCGACCGTGCGACGGCAGACAACGAAACGCTGCTCAGAGCAAAACCGCCGAAAGGCGGTGACGCAGAGCTAGGGGACTACGGCGACCAGCGGTCGCCAGGTCAGCCCGGCCGCCAGCGACTCGAGAAGGCACCGAGTTCCTGGCGGCCTTTGTTTTTTGGCAGTCGCAACACCTGCAATTCGGCAGGATCGCACCCTCCCGAGAGGGAGCGCGACAAAGGCAAAACCGGCGAAAGCCGGTGACGCAAAGCCCCGAGGCTACCGCACGCCAGCGCGTGCCACGCCAGTCGAGCTACCGAACCTCCGCTGTGCGGAAGGGGATCTATGCCGTTCACGTTCAAGCTGTCGAAGCGCCTCGCGCAGATGCACCGCCAGGTTCTCCTTGCCTCGGCGGCGGCACTCGCCGCCTGCATGGGGGCGGAGACCACGATTGTTGGTCCCAACCAGCCTGGCTCGGTTTCGCGCATGCAGCTCTCCCCGAACAGCGTCACGCTACTCCCCAACCAGACGACGGCCTTCACGGCCGTCGGCTTCACGGCCGTCGGCGATACAGCGATGGGTATGACGGTGAGCTGGAGCGTCACCGCCGGTGCCATCACCAGCACAAGCACGAGCGGTGGCAACCATTACGGGTCCTACAAGTCCGGTTCCCAGCCAGGGAAATACAAGGTTATCGCCCAGGGGCCGGGCGGCAAGGCGGACAGTGCCGTGGTCACCGTGAACCCGGTTCCCGTGGCCATTGTGGCGGTAAGCCCGGTCGCGTCGGGCATCCAGGTCAGCGGGACGGTGCAGCTGATGGCGACCCCGGAGGATTCGACCGGTGCTCCCTTGAGCGGGCGGTCGGTCACCTGGGGGACCAGCAACACTGGGCTGGCGACGGTGAGCGGCACTGGGTTGGTAACGGGGCTGGCTGCGGGCGCCGTGACGATCACGGCGACGAGCGAGTTCAAGAGCGGCACGGCGGGTGTGACGGTCACTATCGCGCCTGTGGCTTCAGTTGCTGTCAGCCCGGCGGCGCCGAGT
>QHUY01000131.1 GCA_003223415.1 Gemmatimonadota bacterium | reverse complement strand
CGCGAGCGGGTGGGGCTCGCCCCGGCGGCACAAGAGCTCCTCAAGGTGAAGGATCGCTTCGGAGACGCGGTGGTCGGCCCGCTCGCGGACTTCGTGCGCACGAGCCCCCGCGACGCCGAGCTGGCCGAGCGGTTGCTCGGGGAGTGGCTGCACGCCGTGCTGGTGCGGGACGAGTCGGCGATCCCCGCAATCCGCAGCTGGCACGAGGAGGAGCAACCGGGGCCGCTCGTCCTCCTGCCCTGCGTGCCCGGCCCACGCGTCGCCGCCGACGGCCACCCGCTCAAGGATGAGGTGCGCGTGGCGGGACCGGCGGCCGCATGGGTGCGGGCGCTGCTGGCGGGCCACGAAGTGCTTGAGGGCCACGCGGGCCGCGCGTTGCGTCGCGCCAACGGCGCGGTATTCCTGTGCGGCGCGACGACGGGCGGGCCGCTGCAGCGGCGCGCTGAGCTCGAGACTCTCGCCCAGGAGGTGCGCGAGGCCGAAGCGGCGCGCGACCGCGCCGTGGCGACCATCGAGGCGACAGTCCAGGAGCTGGCCGCCGCGGAGGCGGCGTTCGCCGACGCCGGGCAGGCGGCGGAGCACGCCCGCGAGGCGGAGCTGGACGCCGGAGCCCAGAAGGGTGAGGCGGAGCGGGCGGTGGTGCACGCGCGGAGGCAGGCCGCCGATGCCGCCGGGCAGGTCGAGCGCCTGTCACGCCGGCTGGCAGAGGTGGAGACGCGCCTCGCGACGCTCCAGAGCGAGCTGCAGCAAGGCGAGCTCGCGCGCGTGCGCTCCGACGAGCAGCTCGGCGCCGAGCGCGCCCGCCTCGTGGACCTGGAGGCGCAGCAGGAGGCGGCGCGCGAGCAGCGGGTCCACTGGCAGGTGGAGGTGGCGCAGGTCGAGGCCCGGCAGACGGCCGCGCACGACCGCGCCGCCCGGGCGGCGGTGGAGGCGGCGGCGGCCCGGCGGGCGGCGGCGGCCCTGGTCGACGAGATCGCCGCGCTCGACCGGGACAGTGGGACACTGACCGGCCAGCGGGCGCAGTGGGAGGACGCCCTGCAGGAGCGGCGGCTCGCCGAGACCGAGCTCGGCACCGCAGCCCAGGAGGCCGAGGGGCAAGTCGCGCAGGCGGAGACGGAACTCGCCCGGTCGGAAGCGGCCCTCGAAGAGGTGCGCCGCGCGCTGGACGCCCTGGGAGAGGAGCAACACCACCTGCAGCTCGAGCGGACCGAGATCGACGGCCGCAAACGCGGGCTGGCGGAGCGAGTGGAAGTGGAGTGGCGCAAACCCGTGGAGCAGCTGCTGCGCGACGCGCCCGACGCGGCCGGCGACGTCGAGTGGCTGCGGCAGGAGAACGAGCGTCTCAAGACCGCGATCGACGCCGTCGGGCCCGTGAACGCCCTTGCGGTCGAAGAGCACGCCGAAGAGGTCAAGCGGCTCGAATTCCTCATGACCCAGCGCGATGACCTCGTCGCGGCCCGCACGGCCCTGGTGCAGGCGGCTCGCGAGATCGACCAGACCGCCAAGCAGCTGTTCCTCGAGTCGTTCGGGAAGGTGCGCGAGAACTTCCGCTCTGTGTTCCAGACCCTGTTCGGCGGAGGCGAGTGCGATGTGCGGCTCGCCAACGAAGACGAGCCCCTGGAGAGTGAGATCGAAATCCACGCGGCCCCGCGGGGCAAGCGCACGCAGCGGATCCACCTGCTCTCCTCCGGCGAGCGCACCCTCGTGGCCGTGTCGCTGCTGTTCTCGATCTTCCTCGCCCGCCCCAGCCCCTTCTGCCTGCTCGACGAGGTCGACGCCCCCCTCGACGACAGCAACGTGGGGCGCTACGTTCGCCTGCTCTCGGAATTCAAGGACCAGACCCAGTTCATCGTGATCACCCACAACCCTCGGACCATGCAGGCCGCGGATGCGGTCTACGGGGTCACGATGCAGGAGCCCGGCGTCTCTACCATCGTCGGGGTCCGCCTGGGTCAGCTGGAACCGGCCTGATTCCCATGCGTCGGCCGCTCCGGGAGCGGGCCGTGGCGCTGCTCGTCGCCCTCCCCCTCCCGGCGGCCCTCGCCGCGCAGCGGCCCGCCGTGTCCGCGCCCCTGGCGCGGGCCTGGCAGCGCGACACCACCTTCACGGTCTGGCTGTTCGCGAGGCCGGGCGTCTCCCTCGACACGGCCGCCGCCCGGGTGGCCACCGCCGGAGCCCGGGTGCGCACGCGCAGTCGCTGGCTCCACGCGGTGAGCGCGGACGCGCCGGCGGCGACGCTGCGCGCGCTGGCCCAGGACCGCACCTGGCGCCGTATCCAGCCGCTCGGCCGCTGGCGCCGGCCCCCCGGCCCCGACCCCACGGTCCCCGCACCCGCCCCTCACCCTGGGGCCGCGCTCGCACCCGACACCTGCCCCGCGGGCGGCGATCCCACGTACGGCCCCTCGGAGATGCCCTACCGCCAGCTCACCCTCCGGCCCCTCGCGGACCGTGGCCTCGACGGGACGGGGGTCCGGATCGCGATCCTGGACGCCGGCTTCGACACACAGCACGCCGCGTTCACCGGTGTCCCGGTGACCGCCCAATACGACTTCGTCTTCCACGACTCGGTGGTCCGCAACCAGCCCAACGACTCCGTGCTCCTCGATCCGCAATTTCACGGCACGGCTGTGTGGTCGCTGTTCGCCGCGACCGTACCGGGCCGTCTCGTCGGGATCGCGCGGGGAGCGTCCTATCTCCTGGCCAAGACCGAGGATGTCCGCTCCGAGAGGCGCATCGAGGAAGACAACTACGTCGCGGCGCTCGAGTGGGCGGACTCGATCGGGGTCGACATCGCCTCCTCCAGTCTGGGGTATCTCACCTTCGACAACGGGTTCTCCTACCTCCCGTCCCAGCTCACCGGAGACATCGCCGTCACCAGCGTCGCCGCCGAGAGCGCGGCGGCCAGGGGGATCCTCGTCGTTACCGCCGCGGGCAACAGTGGGCCGGGCTTCCGCACGCTCGTCACGCCCGGCGATGCGGATTCGATCATCACCGCCGGGGCCGAGGACTCGCTCGGCGCCATCGCCGCCTTCTCGTCCCGCGGCCCGACCGCGGACGGTCGCCTCAAGCCCGACCTCACCGCACCCGGCGTCGCGGTGTGCACGATCGCCGGGGCCGGCCTGGGACGGCTGAGCGGGACTTCGTTCGCCACGCCGCTCACCGCCGCGTCGGCCGCCCTGCTGAAGCAGGTCCACCCCGTGCTCGGCCCCGTGGCGCTGCGCGACGCGCTGCGTCGCTTTGCCACGAATCACGCCGCCCCGGACTCCGTCCGCGGCTGGGGCCGCCCCGACGTCGCCGCTTCGGCCACCTTCCCCCAGGGCGTCGCACCGCTGGCCCCCCTGCCGCCGCGCCTTGCGTCCGTGACGCCCACCTTCCAATGGGCGGCACCCGACATCCCCGCCTTCGCTACGCCGGTGACGTATCGGTTGCGCGTCGCCCGCGACTCCGGCTTGGCCGCGCCCCGGCTCGACACGACGGTCATAGACCTGACCTCAGTGCTCGTGCGACGGCCGTACAAACCCGGCGCGCCGCTCTACTGGCGCGTGGACGCGATGTCGGCGACGGGAGTGTCGGCCACGACCGGCGTCGTCGGCCCCATCACCACGCCGCCGTGGGCCACGCCGCTCACGCTCAGCAGCCCGGGCGGCACGAACACGGTGGACGCGCAGCCAACCTTCGTCTGGACCTCGCCCGCCATCGTCGCGCCGCCTGGGCCGTTTCGATACGATCTGTTCGTGTTCCGCGTCGGCGACCCGGTCCCGGTGTACGCGGCCGGCGGGTTCACCGACACGTCGTTTCGGATCCTCCGGCCGCTGGAGCGGAATGTGCCCCACACCTGGCGGTTGGTCGCCCACGCCGGCACGGACACCAGCCTGGTGGTGAGCCAAGGCACGTTCTTGGTCCTCGATCCAACCGTTCCGCCCGCGACCATTCTCTATCAGAACTTCCCCAATCCGTTCCCCACGAGCGGGCACGACTCGACCTGCATCTGGTTCGACCTGGCCTCGACGAGTCGCAGCGAGCTGGTGATCTTGGACGTGCGCGGCGGCCCGGTGCGCCACCTCGTCCCGGGCCCGGACTTTCCAGGCGTGCTGGACGCCGGCCGCTATGGCCGGGGACCGGCGGGCGGGCCGGCCTGCGACGCCCGCCTGATGTGGGACGGCCGCGCTGACGACGGCCGCCTGGTCCCGGCCGGGGTGTATCTGTACAAGTTGCAGGCAGGCGGGGTAATTCTCTTCAAGCGACTCGTCTTCAGCGGAAAGGCTCCCTAGCGTGGAACTGGTCACGGTCGGCACCGGCACCGTTGCACCCTCGGCGACCCGGACGGCGGCATGTCACTGGGTCGCTCGCGGCAATCTGAAGATCCTGCTCGATTGCGGCGCGGGCGCCTTGCACCGCCTCGCGTCCTTCGAGCTCCCGTGGCAGCAGGTGACGCACGTGATTTTGTCCCACTTCCACCCTGACCACTGGGGGGAGCTGCCGCTGCTGGTGTACGCGCTCAAGTACACCACGGTGCCGCCGCGGACCGAATCACTCGTGATCCTCGGCCCCCCCGGGGTCGTGCGCCTGATCAAGAGCCTCGCGGACGGGTACGGGCCCTGGCTGCTTGACC
The DNA here is from genome assembly GCA_003223415.1 of Gemmatimonadota bacterium. Classification (GTDB taxonomy): domain Bacteria; phylum Gemmatimonadota; class Gemmatimonadetes; order Gemmatimonadales; family GWC2-71-9; genus 13-1-40CM-70-15. The sequence goes on along the minus strand of QHUY01000131.1, from coordinate 1,978 downwards.
CCGGATTCCCCCTCGGCATCCTCGACGTCCGGGACGGCGAGCCCTTCCCGCTCGACGGCGAGCTGAGCCTCGAGACCTTCCCGGTCCCGCACACGCCCGAAAGCGTGGCGTTGAGTCTCAGCGCGCCGGAGGGCCGGCTGGTCTACACGGGAGACACGGGCCCCTCATCCGAATTGGGGCGCTGGGCTCGAGGCTGCGACCTCCTCCTGGCCGAGTGCTCGCTCCCGGAAGCGATGGCCATCGACAGCCATCTCACGCCGGAACGGGCCGGCGAGCTGGCCCGGGAGGCTGCGGCCCGCCGGCTCGTCTTGACGCACTTCTATCCTCCGGTCGAGAGCTCGGACCCGGCCCGGGGGGCGGGGGGGGGGGGGGGGGGGGGGGGGGGGGGGGGGGGGGGGGGGGGGGCCAGATGCTGATCGTAATGCGGCACGGGGCGACCGAAGCGGAGATCCAAAAGGTCGTTGCCGTCATCAAGGAGATGGGCTACCAGGCCCGCCCCATGCCGGGCGCGCAGCGCACGGCCGTAGGCCTCGTCGGCAACGACGGGCGCGTGGACGCGTCGCGACTCGAGGGGCTGGCCGGGGTCCAGGAAGTGATCCACGTCTCCAAGCCCTACAAGCAGGTGAGCCGGGAATGGAAAGTGGAGCCAACCGTTGTCCGGCTGGCAGGGGCGGGGGGCGGGGGAGGGGGGGGAGGCGTCACGGTGGGCGGCACGGAGGTCGTGGCGATCGCGGGCCCCTGCTCCGTCGAGTCGGAGAAGCAGATCGTCACCGCGGCGCAGCAGGTGCGGGAGGCCGGCGCCGTGATCCTGCGGGGCGGCGCGTGGAAGCCGCGCAGCTCCCCGTACAGCTTCCAAGGTCTGGGCCGGCCGGGCCTCAAGCTCCTAGCGCGGGCGCGCGAGGAGAGCGGCCTGCTCATCTGCACGGAGGCAATGGACGCCGAGGGCGTACGCTGGGTGACCGAGGTCGCGGACATCGTGCAGATCGGCGCACGCAACATGCAGAACTACTCGCTGCTCAAGGCGGCGGGGCGCTGCGGCAAGCCGATCTTGCTCAAGCGCGGACTTTCGGCGACCGTCACCGAGCTGCTGCTCTCGGCCGAGTACATCCTCGCTGAAGGCAACCAGGACGTCATCCTGTGCGAGCGGGGCATCCGCGGGTTCGACCCGACCACGCGCAACGTCTTTGACCTGACGGCCATCCCCGTGGTCCACAAGCTGTCGCACCTGCCGATCATCGCCGACCCCTCGCACGGCACGGGGTTGCGGGACAAGGTGATCCCGATGGCGCGCGCGGCCGTCGCCGCCGGCGCCGACGGCATCATGGTCGAGGTCCACCCCGACCCCGAGCAGGCCCTCTCCGACGGCGCGCAGTCGCTCTTCCCCGACCAGTTCGCGCAGCTGATGCGCGAGGTCCGGGTGATCGCGGAGGTCATCGGGCGGCGGGTGGCCGAGCCGGCGCCGGTGGGTGCGTGAGCATCGTCGGATGGTCGGATAGTCGGATAGTCGGATTGACAATCGTCCTCGTCTGTGCCGTTCGATCCGACAATCAGACCATCCGACAATCCGACGCCCTTGTCATCCTCGATCGTGCCTCCGCCGTCTACGACACCATCCGCACCCTGTCCGCCGACTTCGTGCAGATCGTCGACAACCCGCTGGTGGGCGCCGTGGACACCACCCGCGGCCGGCTATACCAGCAGAAGCCCAATCGCTTCGCCATGCGATTCAGCGCGCCGAAAGGCGATCGCATCGTGGCCGACGGCCGCTGGCTCTGGCTCTATACCCCCAGCACGACTCCCGGCCAGGTGATCCGCACCGCCATCCCCAGCGCCGGCACCACCGGCCCCAACCTCATCGCCCAGTTCGTGGAGCGTCCCCGCGAGCGCTACGCGGCCCGCTGGCTGCGCGCCGATTCCCTCGCGTCCGCCAGCGTCGTGGACGTGCTGGCGCTGACGCCGAAGGACGCCAGCGTACCCT
>QHUY01000130.1 GCA_003223415.1 Gemmatimonadota bacterium | reverse complement strand
CGCGATCTCCGGGGCGCTGGTGTTCAGCTACGTCGGTCTCACCACCATCAACATCTACTCCCAGGTGGGGCTGATCACGCTGGTGGGACTGATCGCGAAAAACGGCATCCTGATCGTGCAGTTCGCGAATACGCTCCAGTCACGCGGCGTCGCGAAGCTGGCCGCGCTGCGCGAAGCGTCGCTCACCCGGCTCCGGCCCGTGCTCATGACCTCGGCGGCCACGGTCTTCGGGCACCTCCCGCTCGTGCTGGCGACTGGGCCGGGATCGGCGGCGCGCAACAGCATCGGTACCGTGCTGGTGGCGGGCATGACGGTGGGGACGGTCTTCACCCTGTTCGTCGTGCCGGTGTTCTACTCGCTGATTGCCGCCGAGCACCGTCCCAGCACGGTGGCGGCAAGTGAAGGTCTCGTGCTCGAACCTGCCATGGCAGAGGAGGCGGCTCATGCGTAGCGCGATTCTCCTGGGGTTCCTCGCGCTCTACGGATGCGCCTCGGCCCCAGGCTACAGATCCCCTGCGGTAGCGCCCCCGGCGTCGTTTCGGGGCATGACGGACGCCGACCGAGCCGCTCGCCCGAGGTTCACCGCACCGGCCGATTCGGCCGGCGTCCCGTCGGACTACTGGGAGCAGCTGGGCGACAGCACCCTGTCGCGGCTGATGCGTGAAGTGCCGCGCGCCAACCTGGACGTTCGGGCAGCGCGGGCCCGGGTGAGCGCCGCTCGCTCCGAGCGGGTCCGCAGCGTGCTGGATCTTACGCCCTCGGCGACGGCTTCCGCCGGCTACGCCAGACAGCGGCTATCGAGCGCGAGCTTCCCCGGCGTATCCGGCGTGTTTCCCGACCAGAGCGTCTGGGCCGCCGGCCTCGATGCCTCCTGGGACCTGGATGTCTTCGGGCGGATCCGCCACAGCGTCCAGGCGCAGGGCGCGCTGGTGGGCGCGGCCGAGGAGGGCCTGCGCGACGTGCAGGTGACGCTCACCGCCGAGCTCGCCCGTGCCTACTTCGAGCTGCGGGGAGCGCAGGAGCAGCTGGAGGTCGCTCGGCAGAACGCCGAGAACCAGCGGCGCACGTTCGACGTCACCCGGCAGCGCCTCGACGCGGGGCGTGGCAGCGCGTTCGATACCGAGCGGGCGCAGGCTCAGTTGAGCTCCACGCTGGCCTCGATTCCCGCCCGCGAGGCCCAGGTGGCGGCGGCGCAATACCGGATCGGTGTGCTGGTGGGCCGCTCGCCAACCGAGGTTGCCCGGGAGCTCGAGCAGCCCGGTCGGTTCCCGACGCTTCCCGACGTGACGTCGATCGGCAGGCCGGAAGAGGTGATCCGCTACCGGCCGGACGTCGCGGCCGCCGAGCGGCTGGCCGCGGCGCAACGGGCGCTGGTGGGAGCGGCCAAGGCGAGCTACCTGCCGCGGCTCACCATCGGAGGAAGCGCGGGCTATGCTGCGCCCGAATTCAACACGGTGGGTAGCCACGGGACGGTTCGCTACGTGGTGGGGCCGGTCATCAGCTGGCCGGCTCTCAACCTGGGGAGGGTGAGAGCGGAAGTCGACGCGGCGCAGGCGCGGGAGGAAGCCGCTAGCGCGGAGTACAGTCGCGTCGTGCTGGCCGCGTTGGAAGAGGTGGAAACCACGCTGACGCAGTATCGCACGGCACGGGTGCGCGTGGAGCGGCTCCAGGAGGCGAGTGCCGCCAGCGAACGCGCGGCCGAGCTGGCGCGTCTCCGGTTCACCGAAGGAGTCACCGATTTTCTCCAGGTGCTGGACGCCGAGCGGACTCAGCTCGAGGCTCAGGACCGGCTGGCGCAGGGACGCACCGACGCCGCGACGGCGTACGCCGCGCTGTACAAGGCGGTAGGGGGACGGTGACGGCCGCCGCGGCGCGCGCTTGCACGTTTTCGCTCCTCCCGGGAATAAAACGAGACCATTTGCCGGTACGGCCGACCACAGCTTGGAGCCGTGCGGCTCTCTTGCCAATCCCAGGCCGAGGACTCGATCATATGGGCATGGCGGCGCCGGTGTATTACACGGCGGAGATGGTGCGCGCGCTCCCCGAGGACGGCAACCGGTACGAGACGGTGCACGGGGAGCTGCTGATGACGCCCGCTCCCCGCCTGTGGCACCAAGAGGTGGTGGACCGCGTGCGCGATGCTCTGAAGGAGTATCTCGCTCGCCATCCCCGGTGGCACGTGTTCTCGGCACCGGCCGGCATCTCGTGGGCACCTGACGTGCTGGTGCAGCCGGATCTCTTCGTCGTGCCCATCGAAGAAGCTCGCACGCTCGACTGGGCGCGGTTGCGCCATCTGGAGCTCGTGGTGGAAGTACTCAGCCCCACGACGGGTCGCGCCGACCGCTTCACCAAGCGCCGGCTGTATCAGGAAATGCGCGTCCCCGCCTACTGGATCGTGGACGCCGACGAGCGACTGGTGGAGGTGTGGACGCCCGACGCACCGCTGCCGACCGTGGAGCGCGACCGGGTCGAGTGGCTCCCCACGGGAGCTACCGAGCCGCTCGTCGTGTCGTTACCGGAGGTGTTCCAGCCGCTCTAGAGGAGCCGCTGGCTCCATACTTCCGACATCGTTGCACGTCAGCGAGTCGGTAGGTCCCCGCCCCCCCGTCTGCCACTGGCCTCGGGTTGGACCGCGGCACAACTTTGGCCGCATCCACCCCAACCTCGGAGACACGATGCCCGAAGCTGCGTTCTCCCTCCTCGCCGGCTGGGACAGCTTCTACGTCATCACGGGATCCTCGGCAGCGGCCCTGACCGGCCTGATGTTCGTGGTGGTCGCGTTGAGCGGTGAGGCTAGGCTGACCTCAGGACCGGAAGCTTCGGTCGCGACCATTCGTGCCTTCAGCACGCCCACGGTGGTGCATTTCGGAGCCGTCCTGCTGCTCGCCGCCCTCCTCACTACCCCTGGGCACACCGTCTTGACCCTTAGCGGGTCGGTCGGCGCGTGCGGGTTCGCCGGCCTCTGTTTCATCCGCTGGGTGATGGTGCAGATGCGGCGGCAGACGGCGTACGCCCCCATCGCGGCGGACTGGGAGTGGCACGTGCGCTGGCCGGCACTCGCCTACACCTGTCTCCTGGGTGGTGCCGCCGGCTTGTGGTGGCGACCGGCAACGGCTCTTGTTGTCGTGGCCGCGGCTGCCCTGTTCCTGCTCTACATCGGCATCCACAACGCATGGGACGCGGCGATCTACGTGTCCGTCGCCCGGCGCGGAGCGGAGCAGCCGGGGGGGGGGCACGGTGCCTAGAGGAGTCGCGAACCGCCGGCTCTATCGAGCCAAGGCGGCCGCCTAGGGTGTCAACACAGAATGACCCGATGCGTCAGCCGCGATAGCCCACCCCGCAACGCTCCGCCCGAGTAGCTGCCCGGCGTCGATGTCAAACCGGTAGTGGATGCCGCCGTACATGCGCGATAGCCCCGCCGCGATGACCATCGCGTCCAATTCCGCGCGCTGCTCAGGGAAGAAGGTGCTCAGCACTTCCGCGGCCGACGCGGAGGTGCAGCTGTGCCCCGAGGGGTAGGACGGGTGGTTGGGTTTGCCGACTGCGGCAACGACCGTGATCGCGGGGTTCGCCTGCCACGGCCGGATGAACCAGAAGGTCTCCTTCGTGTCCCAGCAACCGACCTGGGCATCGGCCATCGTCGCGCTGACCAGCGCGTAGAGATGCGTCGCCTGGCGCTCGGACAGACCGTGTTCAGTGATGCCGGCCGTCGCGCGCTGGAGCCAGATCCCCGGTGTGGTGGGCGTGCCCGTGCTTTGCGCCCAGAACGTAGCGAGATCTATCTGTGCCTGCGTGCGGTGAAGGGCGATGTCGAGGATTTCTGCCAGCGCAACCTGAAATGGCGATAGCGGGTCGGGCCCGAACGCCGGCGGGGGGGCCGACCGGAATTGGCTCGCGGAAGTGAGGAACCAGGGGCGCACACCCGGTAGCTGCCCACAGGCGACCGTCGCGGGGTCCGTGTTGCTTTTCCAGAACCCGTCGCCCGTCGGGATGGTTCCGGTGAACGGGTGGTCCCAGCCGTCAGTCTGGGCTCGGGTGACAATCTCGGCGCCGACAGCGCGACCGATCGCCTCTCCAGCGGCGAACGCGGGGTGCGGCTGCCCGGGGCCCGCGTTCGCTTGCGCGGTGACCATGGCCTCAAGCGCCTGCGCCTGGCTGGGGAACAGGTATGCCAGCACGACGGCGGACGCGCCCGCGACGGCGCCGCGATCCGTCTCGAGTCGGCTCCGTCCGCCGCGCCCAATGCCATCGGGCGAGCTCACGAAGTCTGCGGCGTCCGTGCCGCCGACGGCGGCTTCAGCCCGCTGCACCGCCAGATACTGTGCGACGCCGACGAAGGCGTACAAGCGACCTGCCGCGCAGGGGAGGATTCTGGCCTGCGCGACGAGGGTTCCCGCGGTCCCCTGCCACGCCGGACTCGCCAAACTCTCCGTAGAGGGGACGCCGTTGCGCGACGCGAGGAGGCGTCCATTCGGCCCCGCCGGATCCGCGTCGGGCTGACAAGCCAAAAGGGGCGCGACGACCGCTGGTACTGCCAGCCACCTGAGGCGTGAAAGCGTCGAACGGGCTTGCATGTGTTGCCTCCGAGTGGGCGGGAAATGCCGATGGTCAAGCGATCTCGGGGTCGGGGTGGCGTCACGTGGCGACGTCAGAGCGAGGGCGAGAGGGCCAACGCGAATGCGAGGCCATCGAGGAGGCGTTAATATATGGAACGTACGACCTAGCGCCAGTAACACATTCCGCCCGGCGCAGCCGCCTAGGTTCCTGCATGGACTTGGATCCCCCCCCCCTTCCCCAGCAACGCCTCGCCATCGAAGCGCCCCTCGGCCCCGTCCTCGTGGTCGCGGGACCGGGCGCGGGGAAGACGTTCTGCCTCATCGCCCGTATCAACCATCTCATCACCACGCTCGGCATCGCGCCCGAGCGCATCTGCGCGGTCACGTTCACGAACCGGGCGGCCGAGGAGATTGCGGTTCGGCTGAAGCACACGCTGCGGGACCGCGCGGAGGGCGTCACGCGAGGCACGATCCACGCGCTGTGCCTGGCCCTGCTCCGCGAGCACGCCGAAGCGGCGGGCCTGCGGAAGGGATTCGGGGTAGCCGACGAGCAGTATCAGAAGGTCATCCTGGGCCGGCTGCACGTGCCCCTGGAGCAACGGGGCCCGCTGCTGAACCGGTTCGGCCGGCACCGGGCGCAGAGCTGTGCGTTGACGGTCGACGACGCCCGCCTCTATCGCGAGTACACCGCCTGGCTGGCGCACCGCAACATGCTGGACTTCGACGACCTCGTCACCAAGACCGAGGAGCTGTTGCGCACGGGGGGGGAAGACATCGCCGCTGCGATCGCCGCGCGCTGGGACTATCTCCTGGTGGACGAGTTCCAGGACGTGAACGCGGTCCAGTACGACCTCTTGAAGGGTCTGGCGGCGCCGCACGGCAACTTCTTCGCGGTCGGCGACGACGAGCAGTCGATCTTCACCTGGACGGGGGCGGACCCCTACGTCTTGGTGCGGTTCGCCCGCGATTACGGGATCGACCGGCCCATCGTGCTGAACAAGAACTGCCGCTGCTCGCGCCAGATCTTTGACACCGCGCGGCGCGTACTCGCTCACAATCCCCAGCTGTTCGTGAAGGAGCTCAGCGCGGAGCAGGAGTCGCCGCACGAGGTGGCGGCGCTCGCATTCCGAGACGAACAGGAAGAGGCCGTATGGCTGCTCGAGGACCTTCGAGGCGACCGCGCGGCGTCCGGCCTGCGCTGGGGCAACTACGCGATCCTCTACCGCAAGCACAAGATCGGCGAGTACCTCGAGGGACGGCTGCTCCGCGCGGGGATTCCCTGCCGGCTGGCACGCGGCCGCTCGCTGATCGAGGACGACGTCATCAAGTACGTGATCAGCGCGCTGCGGATCGTGCGCGATCCCGGCGACCCCGTCGCGCTCGAGGGGTTCGCGCGCTGCGTGCTCTCGGCGCACTTCCTCCAGGAAGTCGAGGCGGCGACTTCACCCCCTGGCTCTGGCGATTTTCTCGCCGCCGTACGCGCGCTCGCCCGGCGCCGGCCGGCGCAGGACCCCGACACGAAGAAGCTGTGGCGGCTCGTCTATCAGGTGGAGAACCTCCGCGCCCTGACCCGGTCCCACCGCGCGTTGGCCCCGCTCGTCGATGAGATCCTCTCGCAGAGCGTCGGGCCCTACCGGAACGCGTTGGAGGAGCGGCACGACGAGCTCACCGATCCGGCGGACCTCCCGGACGCCGTCCGCCTCGCCGAGCGGCTCGCGCCCGCGATCGCTGGCGAGCGCAGCATCGCGATCGCACCGCAGGACGGCCTGGAGATCGCCTTGCGGGGAATGTTGGCGGCCGCCGGCGTGCGCCACGTTCCCTCAGGACCTGAGGGCGACCTCGTCCTCCGCCGGACGGACGGGGGTGCCGCAGGGCTCGCGCTCACGCTGTTCAAGGCGCTCCAGCTCCTGCACGCCGAGGACCTCGATACCGCGCTCGAGCGCTACGTCACCTTCGATTTCGAGACGACGGACACCGACGTGGCGACGTGCGGCGTCGTCGAGATCGGCGCCGCGCGGGTGGTGAAGGGCGAGATCGTGGACCGGTTTCACTCGCTGGTCCAGCCGTACCGGCCGATCTCGCCGCGGGCTACCGAAATCCACGGGTACAGCGACGCCGACGTGGCGGGGGCGCCGTCCTTCGGCGAGGTGTGGCCCGCGTTTCGCTCGTTCATCGGAGACGATGTCCTGATCGCGCACAACGGCCAGCGATTCGACGTTCCCGTGCTGCGCCGGCTCGCAGCCGGCCGGGAGGGGGGGGGCGTGGACAGCCTCGCGTTCTACGACACCCTGCCGCTCGTGCGCTCGCTGTCGCGCGACAGCGGCAAGCTGGAGGACCTCGCGCTGCGCTTCGGCATTGACGGCGGGCGAGCGCATCACGCGTTGGACGACGCCGTCACCCTGGCGCGGGTCTATCACGAGCTTGAGCGCCAGCGGGGAATTCGGGCACGCAAGGCGGTGCTGGTGAACCTGCTCGATTACCTGGGTCTTGCGTTGGCACTGGAGCAGGGAGCACGGAGCAGGGAGCAGGCGCTGCTGTTCGACATCGCAAAGTTCTACACACTGGGCCGATACAGCGATGCGCTGGCGTTCTACGAAATGGAGCGCGAGCGCACCGGTAGAGTCGCGGCGCCTCCCCTCGACGAGGTGATCCAGCGGCTCGGCGGGCGCGCGCTCATGACGCGCCTCCGGGCCGAGCCCGATCCTGCCCAGCGGTATCCCGCGGCGGTGGCCCGCCTGCGGGCGCTGATGGATGGCGATGCTTCAGGGACGCTCGCGGACGGCATCGACCGGCTACTCGAGCGGGTGGCGCTGTCCACGTCGGACGGCATCGAGGTCGCGCCCGATCGCGTCAACCTCCTCACGCTTCATTCGACCAAAGGGTTGGAGTTTTCGCGCGTGTACATCGTGGGAGTGGAGGATTACCAGATTCCAGGGCTTCGCGAGGCGACGGAGCATCGGCTGGCCGAGATCCAGGAGGCGCGACGGCTGCTGTATGTGGGGATGACGAGGGCGCGGGAGCGGCTGGTGCTGTTGCGGGTTGCGCGGCGGTTTGGGATGGAGGCGGGCG
>QHUY01000129.1 GCA_003223415.1 Gemmatimonadota bacterium | reverse complement strand
ACAGCGTGCCCGAGACGCTGCTCATCGGCGAGCTCGCCTCGATGCTCCCCGCCGAGGGCGGCTACTACCAGTGGGTGAAGCGCGCCTTCGGCCGCTTCGCGGGGTTCCTCAACGGCTGGCTCTCCTGGATGTACTCCGCCATCGACATGGCCCTCTATCCGGTGCTGTTCCTCCAGTACGCGCGCTGGTTCGCGCCGGGGCTGTCGCGCGGGGAAGGGTGGGGGCTGGCCCTGCTGCTGATCTGGGGCGCCACCTGGCTCAACCTGAGCGGCACGCGCGTGGTGGGAGCGGCGTCAGGCTGGTTCATCGCGCTGGTGCTCGCGCCCTTCGCCGTCCTCGCGGCGACGGCGCTGGCGCGCTGGCTGCTGGCCGCGGCGCCCGCCCGGCTGCCCGTCACGCCGTTCCACGCCGCCGGAACGTCGTTCGTCGGGGCGCTGGGGATCGGCATCTCGCAGAGCATCTGGAACTACAGCGGTTGGGACAACGCCTCGACGATCGGCGGCGAAATCGAGCACGCGGGCGCCACCTACCCGCGGGCGCTGGCGCGCGCCCTGCCGCTCGTGACCGGGGTCTACCTGGTGTCGATCATCCCAGCGCTCGCGCTCACCGATTGGACGGCGTGGCGGGACGGCGCCTGGCCCGACATCGCGCGCACGGTATCGGGTGGGGGCCCATGGCTCGCGCTGTGGCTGGCCGTGGCGGGGATGGTGAGCGCATTCGCGCTGTTCAACGCGCTGCTGCTCGCCTATTCTCGCATCCCGCTCGTCCTGGCGCAGGACGGGCTGGTGCCGCGGTGGCTCGCGCGCACCGACGCCCGGGGCACGCCGCGCAACGCGGTGCTCGTCTCGGCGGTCGCGTACTCGATCTTCGCCCTGATCCCCTTCGGTGGGCTGCTCGCCGGGGACGTGTTGCTGTACACCGCGGCGCTGGCCATGGAATTCGCCGCGCTGCTGCGGCTGCGTCGCCGCGAGCCCGCCTTGCGGGGCAGCTTCCGCGTGCCGCTCGGCGTGCCCGGGCTCGCGCTGCTCGCCGCCCTGCCGATCCTGCTGCTTGCCGGCGGCGTGGCGCTCGAGCTACAGAGCCGGGAGATCGGATTGCCGGGCGTCGCGATCGCGGTCGGGATCGCGCTGGTCGGGCCCGCCGGTTACGCCCTCGCCGCCCGGCGCAAGGCTCCGGTGCCGGCCGCCACCACGGACTAGCCCCCCTTGCGGCCTCGGCGAAGGCCGTGCAGCGTAGCAAAACCTTTTCCAGTTCCGGACTGAACCGCGAAACCCTGGAGGGTGGCACCGTGGTTCCTCGCAGCAGTCTTCTCGTATCGGCCCTGCTGGCCTGCGCGGGCGTGGCGGACGGCTGGGCCCAGCAGCGCACCATCAGCGGCCGAGTCACCAGCGCGCTGAGTGGCGGACCGGTGGCCGGCGCGACCGTGTCGATCGTGGGCACGGCGAGCGTCGCGGCGACGAACGATCGGGGCGAGTTCACCGTCTCGGCGCCCGCCGGCGGCGTGACCGTGCAGGTGCGCGCCATCGGCTACAAGCGGGCGCAAGCGAGCGTCGCAGCCGGCCAACGCACGGTGGACTTCGCCCTCGCGCAAGACGTGTTCAACCTCGAGGCGATTGTCGTCTCGGGGCAGGCCACGGGGATCGAGCGGCGCAACGCGCCGAACGCCGTTGCGGCCGTGAGCGGGATCGAGCTGGCCAAGGTCCCCGCGCCCACCATCGAGCAGCTGCTGCAGGGCCGGGTGCCCGGCGCCAACATCCAGACCAATTCCGGCGCGCCGGGCGGCGGCGTCCAGGTGGCGCTGCGGGGCACGACCTCGGTCTTCGGCGCGGCGACGCCGTTGTACGTCGTGGACGGCATCATCGTGAGCGACGTCGCCATCCCGAACAACCAGCAGGTGGTGACGATCTCGAACCAGGGGTCGAACCCCTCGCCGCTGCAGCAGGACCAGGTGAACCGCATCGCGGACCTGAGTCCCGACGACATCGAGAACGTCGAAATCCTGAAGGGCGCCTCTGCGTCCGCGATCTATGGTTCGAAGGCGTCCAACGGCGTGGTGATCGTGACCACCCACCGCGGCCAGATCGGGGCGCCGCGCTGGAACATCCAGCAACGGCTCGGCACCTTCGACCTGTCACACAAGCTCGGCGAGCGGGTGTTCGCCGACTCGAACGAGGCGATCGCCGCGTTCGGCGCGTCGGTGGCGGCCTACTACCGGAACGACGCCACCAACCCCAACGGCTGCGCCCCCAGCTGCCCGGCGCGCCCGTTCTTCGACCACGAGGCGGAGCTGTCGGGGGCGCACCACCTCTCCAGCGAGACCGACCTCAGCGTGAGTGGGGGCGACGAGAACACCCGCTACTACCTGGGCGGTCTCATCATGAACGACAACGGCGTCGAGTTGAACACGGGCGCCAAGAAGCAGAGCCTCCGCCTCAACCTCGAGCAGCGAGTGAGCTCGCGCTTCAACGTCAGAGTGAGCACGAACGCGCTCCATACGCTGGCGCGCCGCGGCTTGAACAACAACGACAACGCCGGGGTGAGCTATTACATGGCGCTGCAGTTCATCCCGAGCTTCCTGGACCTGCACAAGAAGCCCGACGGCACGTGGGGCAATACCAGCACATTCATCCAGAGCAACCCGCTCCAGACGGCCACGCTGATGACCAACGACGAGGACGTGTGGCGGATGCTGAGCGGCGTGCGCGCGACCTACGAGCTCGTCAACACCGACCGCCAGAACCTGCGGCTGATCGGCAACGGCGGCGCCGACTGGTTCGGCCAGAAGAACACCCTGGTGTTCCCGCCGGAGCTGCAGTTCGAGCCGCTCGACGGGCAACCGGGCACGGCGCTGCTGACGAACGGCGACAACCTCAACACCAACTACAACTTCAACCTGGTCCACACGTATCGGCCGGGGTCGTACACGGCTACGACGTCGGCCGGCCTCCAGGAAGAGGACTACGACCTCAATATCGGCCGGATCGTGGCGCGGAACATCGCCGCCGACCAGAGCAACGTGAACACTGGGCCAAACGTCGGCGTGGAAGAGCATCGCGAGAGCGTGCGGGACTACGGGTTCTATGGGCAGGAGGAGCTGCTGCTGCGCGACGAGCGCCTCCTGCTGACGGCCGGCGCCCGGGCGGATCGCTCGAGCAACAACGGCGATCAGCACAAGTACTTCTGGTATCCCAAGGCGGCCGGGTCCTATCGGTTCCTGGGGGTCACCGGGTGGCTGGACGAGGCCAAAGTCCGCGTCGCCTGGGGCCAGACGGGCAATCGCCCCTTCTACGGCCAACGGTTCCCGGAGCTCGACGCGACGCGGTTCATCGGTGGGCTCCCCGGATTGACCGTGCCCGGCACGCTGGGGAACGTGAGCATCAAGCCCGAGCGGCAGACCGAGATCGAGGGCGGTGTGGACGCCATCCTGTGGGGCGGGCGCGGCAACGTCGAGCTCACCCTGTACCAGAAATCGGTCTCCGACCTTCTCCTTCCCCAGGGCCTGGCCCCATCCACCGGGTTCACCACCCAATTCATCAACGGCGGCAAGCTGCGCAACCGCGGCATTGAAGCGGCGCTCGGCGTGACGCCGATCAACCGTCCGGACCTGCAGTGGGTGTTCCGCACCACGTTTTGGCAGAACCGCAGCAAGGTGCGGGAGCTCCCCGGCGGCGACACGACCGGGTTCCGGGTCGGCGGATTCGGCTGCTCGGACGGCTGTTTCTTCCTCAAGCCCGGCGAGTCGGCGACCCAGATCAGAGGCAACGTGGGGCTGGACAAGGCCGGCAATTGCTGCGTGCTGGGGACGATCGGCGACGCGACGCCGGACTTCAAGATGTCGTTCTCGAATGACGTCACGCGGGGCGCATGGAACCTCTCCATGTTGTGGGATTGGCAACATGGGGCCAATGTCGTGAACCTGACCAAGCTCCTGTACGATCTGGGCAAGGTCACGGACGATTACGCCGTGCCGCTCACGGCGGCTGAGGCCACCGCGCGCGGCTGCGCGGGGTCGACCGTGCTCGGCGCCTGCCGGTTGAGCCTGTACGGGAACTACACCGGCACCTATACGGAGAGCGCATCCTTCTTCAAGCTGCGGGAGATCACGCTCAGCTGGGCGGTTCCCCGCAGCGTGGTCGACCACATCTGGGCGGGTGCGCGCGACGTGCGCATGAGCCTCTCCGGCCGCAACCTCGTCGTGATCACCCCCTACACCGGGATGGACCCGGAGGTCTCGAATTTCGGGAGCCAGCCCGTGCAGCGGAACATCGACGTGGCGCCCTACCCCCGCAGCCGCAGCGTCTGGTTCACCATCAGCGCGGGGTTCTGACCATGCGCCCACTCCCTCATGCCCGTTCGCTCCTCATCGCGAGGATCCGGCATATGACGAAGCTTGCCCATCTCCCGCTGGTCCTGGGCGCGCTGCTGCTGGGCTCGTGCCGTGACCCGAATGTCCCCGACTTGAACAACCCCCTGATCGACGACCTCGAGAAGAACCCCACGGCGGCCAGAGTCGCGACGGCCGCGCAGGGGCTGCTCGTCGGCGCGCGCACCAACATCGCCGAGTTCAACGGTTATGTGTCCGAGCTCGGCGTGTTCGGCCGGGAGTCCTACATCTTCGACCCCGGCGACAATCGCTTCGAGACCGAGCTGCTCGGCCCCGGGCCCCTCGACCCGGCCGGCCCGCGCTTCGGCGGCAACCTCTGGGTGGCGCGCTTCTCGAACATCCGGGCGGCCAACATCGTCCTCAACGCCCTCGACAACTCTGCCCTGACCGACATGGTTGCCGCGGACAAGGAGGCGACCCGGGGCTTCGTGCAAACCATCCAGGCCCTCGATTTCCTGGAGGTCATCAATACGCGGGACACGATCGGTGCGCCGATCGCCGTGAACCAGCCGCGCGGCAGCCCGCCCGCCCCGATCCAGCCCTGACACCCATTTGGCGGCGGCCGGCACCAGCTTCCCGTTCCAGCTGACGAGCGGGTTCGCGGATTTCGGGGCCTTCAACACGCCGGCGACGTTCCGGACGTTCAACCGCGCGCTCAAGGCCCGGGTGCTGGTCTACCAAGGCGTCATCTTCGCGTGCGCAGCGTGCTTCACGCAGGCGCGGACGATTCTGACAACGCCGGGGCAGACGTTCATCGACACCTTGCCCGGGTTTGACTTCACCGCTGGCGTCTATCACGTGTTCGGCACGGCCTCAGGGGACGTGACGAACGGTCTCTTCGACCCGACTCCGGCGAAGCTGTACGCCCACCCGTCGCTGTACGACTCGGCCGAGGTCCAGAACGCCTCGACCCTGAAGGACCGGCGATTCCTGGCAAAGGTGCAGTTCGTCGCGTACAAGCCGTATGGCAGCCACTTCGACAGCCTGGGGTTCCTCCGGTACGCGACGCCGACCGCTGCGGTTCCCATCATCCGCAACGAAGAGCTGATTCTGCTGCGGGCGGAAGCCAACATCGGAATCGGGTCCACGAACTACGCCGAGGCGGGGCGTGACTTGAACTTCATCCGGGTGAACTCCGGCGGGCTCGCGCCCAAGGTGTTCACTGCCGCGACGCCCGCCGCCACGATGATCGCCGAGCTACTGCACCAGAAGCGCTACTCGCTGCTGTTCGAGGGCGGGCACAGCTGGATCGACTATCGACACTACGGGAGATTGAACAGCATGCTGGTCACCCTGGCGGGGGATCAGATGTACACCCTCATGCCGGTCCCGATCGACGAGTGCCTGCCGCGGGCCCGACCGAGTCGGGGCTGTCCTTAAGACGAGATACGGGAAACGGGAGCGCTCGAACTGGTCGCGTTTCCCGTTTCTCGTTTCCCGTTTCCCGAACGAGCCTAGTTGACGATCAGCACGCCGACGATTCCGCCGAGGCCGTCGGGGACAGTTGCCACGCCCCGCGGCACGACCCAGTCCTTGCCGTCCACCAGCAGGTTGAAGTGATACGTGCCGGGCCGCAGCGTGAGCTCGCCCACCCACTGGTCGCCGGCCAGCGGCCGCAGCGGCAGCGGCGCCCAGTCGTTCCAGTCCCCCGCGATCGCCACCGCGCCGGCCCCCGGCATCGAAAACCGCACGGTGACGGTGTCGCCGTGCGCCTGGGGGAGCAGCGGTGGCCAGGTGGGCTCTGCCGCGGACGCCGCCGCGCGCGGCGGCCGTACGAGCCGGATGGCGGCCGTGACGAACGCCGCGCGGGGAAACCCCTGATAGGGATCGCGCAGGTAGCTGCCACCCCCCACCTCGAGCGCCGCCGCGGGTGACACGTGGAACTGGACCAGCGCGCTCGCCGCGGCGCTTGACGCGTACGTGGCGCTCGTCCGCAGGACGCTCGCGGCCGTGGCGCTCAGCCGGCCGCGGTCAGCGGTGACGCTCGCGTTGACGTCGGTGAACCAGGCGCCGAGGAAGTGCGTCGGCTCGACGCTCGCGGCCCAGCTCGCGCCCCCGGCGCTCCACCAGGCGCGGGCGCGGGTGTGCAGCGCTGAGACCGAAGGGGCGCCCGAGATCCACCCCGCCGACGGCCCAGCGCCCACCCCGACGCCCCAGTCCGGCCGGACCCAGAGCACTTCGGCCACGCCGTGCAGCGCGGCGGTCCGGCCGTCGTCGCTGCGGGTGGTCCCGCTCAAGATGCCCTCGCCGCCCAGCCGCCATGCGTCGTCGAGCGGCGCCGTCGCGCCCCAGAAGTCGGCGCGGCCCTGCGCGACCCAGGCGCCGTGCGCCAGCGCGGCGACGGTACCGCTCACGCTCGATTCGGATGTGGCAGAGACGAAGTGCAGGCCGGGAGAGACGGCCGCGACCGCCAGACTGGAGCCGCCGGCGTACCGCACCGTGCCGACGCCGAGACCGACGGAGGCCTGCGTCTGCAGCAGCACCGGCAGGAAGAGCCATCGCATCCTGCCGGAAAGCTACGTCGTCTTAGGGCCCCCGGCCGCTAGGGTCGATGGAGGCCGGATTGCCCTGGACTGGACGGCTTGTGGGACGGCGACGCCGGCACCGCCGGAGTCGCGGGCTTTGCGGGCGTGGCCGGCGTGGCGGGATTGCCGCCCGAAGCGGGCGTCGCCGGCGTGGCCCGGGTGGCCGGGACCGCGCGGGTCGCCGGCGTCACGGGCTGGTTGTCAGGCCCCACCACGCTGCCACGCACGTGCGTGGCGCGGTGCTGCAGCGCGAGCGCAACCCTGTGCTTGGCGGTGTCCGAGGCGTTGGCGTTAGGAATCTGCGGCGTCTGCGCGGCGAGCAGCGCGGGCACCGCGAGCAGTGTCAGCATGGTCGTTGTGAAGCGCATATGGCCCTCCTCTTCTGCCTACGGATATACCGCCGCCACCCCGAACGGCGGGGAGCGACGCTGGAGCAGTTCGCGGGCCCGTTGCCGGAGGATTCCGGACAGCCAGGCGGGCACGCGGTCGCGATCCGGGTCGAACTCCGTTGCGGCGCGGGTCGCATGCAGGAACGCCTCCGATACGACGTGGGTGGCGTCCCCGGTATCGCCCAGCACGGCGTAGGCGAGCGCGTACAGCGTGCCGTCGTGGCGGCGGCGCAGCTCGGCGAGCGCATACGGGTCGCCGGCGGCTATCCGCGATACAAGGTCCCGATCCGGCGTCAGCCGGCCCGGCTCGTCCAGGCTCATGCGTGGGTGAAGATGACCGGCCCCCCCCCCCGGGTAACGGCAACGGTCGGCCCGTTACCGGGCCGGTCGCGTATGCTCTTTATACGTGGGGAGTTGCCGGACCCTGCGGGGGCCTCTAGCATCGAGTGCACGAACTTCACGAGGCTCCGGTTGGGTCCACGGGACGAAGCGGCGGATGGGGTGGTGGTACGGGCGGTGCTGGCGGGCGACATCGAGCGCTACGCCGAGCTGGTGCGTCGCTATCGCGACCGCTACGCGCGCTACGCGGCGCGGATGCTCGGCTCGGTGGACGCCGCCGAGGACGCCGTCCAGGACGCGTTCATCCGGGCCTATGATCAGCTGGCCCAGTGCCGCGACCCGGACAACTTCGTGGGATGGTTCTTTCTCATCCTGCGGAACCGCTGCTTCGCGGAGCGGCGGCGGGAGGCGCGGACCGGGCCCGCGGCGGACGCCGAATCGCATCCCATCCCGGCGACCGAGCGCCCCGACGGGATGCTGGAAGCCAAGGAGCAGCTCCACGCGCTGCAGCATGCGCTGCTGGAGTTGACGCCGGAGCAGCGAGAGGTGTTCGTGTTGAAGCACGTCGAGGGCCTGTCGTACGAGGAGATCGCCGCCCGCATCGGCGGCTCGGTGCCCTCGCTCAAGATGCGGATGCACCGGGCCTACGACCGGCTCCGGGAACGATTGAAGGACGGGATCTGACGTGGCGACTGGCTATCATCCCCTGGTGAAACGGCTGCTCGACGGCGAGCTCGCGCTCGCCGAACTGCCGCCCGAGCTGCAGGCCGAGGGCGCGGAGGCGCTGCGACTCTTGGCGGCGATGGACCGCCGGCTGGTCACGCTGCCCCCGACGCTCGATGCGCGAGTGATAGCCGCCGTCCGGGCGCGGGCGGCCTCGCCGTCGCGCCGGATGCTGCGCTGGATCACCGAGCCTCGGGAGCTGCACTTGCGCGTGCACCCCTGGCTGCTCGGCGCGGGACTCGCCGCGGCGGCGCTGGTGCTGCTGCTCGGCGGCCCGGTTGGGCTCTACCACCGCCGCGGGACCCTGCCGATGGTGGCGGCCGCCCCGGAGAGCGTGTTCGTGCGCTTCGTGCTCTACGCCCCGGGCGCCAAGCAGGTCGGGCTCGCGGGCACCTTCAATCAATGGGACCAGTCGGCCACGCCGCTGGTCCGCGCCGGCAACGACGCCGTTTGGACGGTCACGCTCGCCCTTCCGGCCGGCCAACACCAGTACGCGTTCGTCGTGGACGGGCGGCGCTGGGTCACCGACCCGGCGGCGCCGGCGGTGGACGACGGCTTCGGCCGTCGCAACAGCGTGATCGCGGTCGGCGGCGCGGCAGGGCGGGTGCTGTGACGTCTCGGCGTTTCGGCTTGCTTCTGTCGGCCGCGACCGTCTGCGCGCCGCAACTCACGGCGCAGCAGGACGTCACCGCCCGCCTCGTCGGCCGGGTGCCGCCGGCGGTCGCGGTCGCGGTTCGCGCCCTCGCCGACTCGGCGGCTGCCCGCGGCCTGCCGGCGGACCCGCTGGTCGACAAGGCGATCGAGGGCGGGGCCAAGGGCGTGTCGCCCGAGCGGGTGGTCGCGGCCGTGCGGCTGGTGCTGGCCGAGCTCGACGCCGCGGCCGCCGCGATCCGGATCGGCCGCGTCGCGATCCCCGACGGCGAGACCATTGAGGCCGGCGCGTTCGCCATCGCTACCGGCATGACCGGGCCGCAGATCAGCCAGCT
>QHUY01000128.1:5027-5957 GCA_003223415.1 Gemmatimonadota bacterium | reverse complement strand
GTCGTACTACCGCGAGTACATGTTCAACCAGTTGCTGGCTGCGAAGGGCTACGCCGTGCTCGATCTCGACTATCGGGGGAGCGCGGGGCAGGGGCGCGACTGGCGCACCGCCATCTACCGTCACATGGGCGGAAAGGACTTGGACGACCAAGTGGACGGCGCGCGCTGGCTGGTGAAGAACCTCGGGGTGGATTCGACGAGGATCGGGATGTACGGGGGGAGCTACGGCGGATTCATTACCCTGATGGCGATGTTTACGCGGCCGGGCGTGTTCACCGCGGGCGCGGCGCTGCGGCCCGTGACCGACTGGGCGCACTACAACCATCCCTACACGGCGCGGATTCTCAACGAGCCGCAGGACGACAGCGTCGCCTACAAGCAGTCGTCTCCGATCTATTTCGCCGCTGGGCTCACGGGGCGCCTCTTGATCTGCCACGGGATGGTGGATGACAACGTGCATTTCCAGGATACGGCGCGCCTCATCCAGCGGCTGATCGAGCTGAAGAAGGAGAACTGGGAGGTGGCGATGTACCCCGTAGAACCCCACGGATTTCGGCGGAACGACAGCTGGACGGACGAATATCGGCGCATCTTGAAGTTATTCGAGGAAACGATCGGCCACGGGAAGATGGGATAGGCCACGGCTAGGCCGTGGCCCGCTCCATTTGTACACGCTCGAGCGGCCCGGCCTCCGCGTTCCCGGCTCGCTGTCCACGCCCCAGCTGCGTCAGCGACTGTCCGAATGCCGCGTACACCCCGTCCGACCACCACGCGCGGCTCTTCTCGATCTCCCGGAGCACCTCCAGAGACGACAGCGCGGGGCGGTAGGGGCGCGCTGTACTGAGCGCGTCGTACACGTCCACAATTCCCACGATCTGTGCCGCAATCGGGATCTCGTCGCCCCGCAGCCGGTCCGGGTAGCCCGTGCCG
>QHUY01000128.1:0-5016 GCA_003223415.1 Gemmatimonadota bacterium | reverse complement strand
TCGTGGTGCCAGCGGATGATCGGCTTCAGGTCCCAAGGGAACTCGACTGCCGCCAGCAGTTCCATGCCCCAGATGGGGTGCATCTGTACCACCTCGAACTCATCGCGGGTCAGCGGGCCGGGTTTGTTCAAGATCTCGTGCGGCACGCGGACCTTGCCCAGGTCGTGGAGGTAGGCGCCGAGGCGGATCGTGGTCTGGGCGGTGTCGTCGAGCCCCAGGCCGCGGGCGACGGCCAGGGCGTGCTGGGCGACGCGCTCGCAGTGCCCGAAGGTGTAGGCGTCGCTCGACTCGATCGACTGCCCCCACTCGCGGACGACGGCGAGGTAGGTGGCCTCGAGGTCGCCCATCTTGCCGCCGACGAAGACCAAATCGACGCGCGCGTCGAGCCGGCGGAACAGGCGGTGGGCGGCGTTCAGGAAGGTGAGCGCGTCCTGATTGCGGCCCATCGCCTGGAACAGCAACGCCAGCTCGCGTGACGCCTCCGCCTCGCTCAACACCGAGCCCGCGCTCACCGCCAGATCGATCGCTGAGCGGAGCCGGGACTCGGCGAGCGCGGCGCGCCCCGTCTCGCGGTACACCATGCCGATCATGCGGTAGGCTTCGGACTTGTTGCTGCGCGCCTCGAGCTGATCGAAGATGGCGAGCGCCGCCTCGGCGTTCCGCCGAGCGTCCTCGTAACGCCCCCGCACGAAGTGCACCTCGGCATGATTCACGAGGCACATCCCCTGCAGGTGCGCGTCACCCGCCCGCTCGGCGATCTCGTAGCACTGCTGGAAGTAGCCATCCGCCCGGTCGTACTGCCGCAGGTCGGTGCTCGCGATGCCAAGGTTGGCGAAGGCGATCGCGCACCCGTGCTCGTCGTTCGAGGCCCGGTACGCCTCGAGCGAGCGCTCGTAGTGCGCGACCGCCTCACCGATATCGCCCTGAATGATCGCCAGGATGCCAAGGTTCTGCTCGGCGCGCGCGCGCAGCTCGCGGCTCTGGCCTCCCCGCTCCAGCGCCTGGAGGAAGTTCTTGCGCGCGTCCTCGATCGCCCCGGTCTTCACGTCCAGCCCGCCGAGGGTATTCAGCGCCTCGGCGGCGAGCAGGTCATTGCCGGCGTCGCACGCCACGACGTAGCTGCGGCGGCACAGCTCGCGCGCCTCAGCCGACTCGTTGCGGTGATGGCGCACCACGGCGAGCCGCCGCAGCGCCTCGGCCAGCACCGCCCGCTCTCCCAGCCGGTCGGCTGCGGCGATCGCTGCTTCGTAACACTTGATCGCCTCGGGAATACAGGCGGCCCGCTCCCGGGCACGTGCATCGTGCAACAGGTCCGCCGCAGGGCGGACCGGCGCGCGCGGGGCTGCCTGCCCGGGAGCGGGGACTGAAACGGCGGTCACGACCGTATCACCACGCGATCACGTAATCCGAGAAGTGGTTGACCTTCCCCGTGACGTACTTGCTGAGCAGATTGTCGAGGGACAGAAGGTAGTAGAGGATCTGCAGGTTGTCCGTCTTGTACGCGATCCGCTTGGGGAGCAGCTTGCCTAGCAGACTGCAATTCGCGTAGCTCATCGTGAGCGCGGCAGGCGTCTGGAACTGCAGCCCGGCCGGTTTGAACTTGACGGCGTTCACGCGCAGGCCGGTCGGCAAGATCATCGTGATCGACACGGACTGCTTGAGGGCGGCCCGCGGGATGACGAGCGTGTGGGGCCCGACGCTGAGGCTGCCGCCCGCTGGCCCGATCGTCTGCGTGGTCGAGTCGTAGGGCAGGTTCGAGCAGCTGAGCAACCCCGTGGCATGGAGCAGCGAGCCGATGAGATCGGCCGAGGGTGCCGGCGGTTGGGGCGCGGTCGGCTGGCGGTCGCCGCAGGCCGAAGCCAGCGCGAGCGCACACACGAGTAGCACGACCACCAGAGGACGAGCGGCCTTCATAGGCCTTCCTTCTCCTCTAGGGCGTAGGGAGTTCGGAGGGACAGCGCAGGAACGGCGGTGGGGCCGCCGATGGCTACGGGGTACAATTTGTTGACTAGAGGCCCAAATGTCCGTGAGGGCCGTCACGGCAGGTTGCCGCCTCGGCTCACGAACACCATCCTTCCGGGGCCACCATCCGGAGGCTTCATGCGTCGTTCCCTCGTCGTGATCGCCGTCACGCTTACCCTCACCTTCCCCCCCGGCCGCGCCTCCGCCCAGCAGCCGGTGGGTGACACGGCCTACACGCGCACCGAGGTCAAGATTCCGATGCGCGACAGCGTCCGGCTCTTCACCGTGATCGTGGCACCCAAGAGCGCCGCCGCACTGCTGCCGATCCTCATGGAGCGCACGCCTTACAGCGCGGCGGGGGCCGCCGGCGGCGCGGCGCGCAACGCCCCGGTGCTCGGCCTGGGCGGCTACATCCTCGTCTTCCAGGACATCCGCGGCCGGTACAGCTCCGAGGGAACGTTCGACATGAACCGGGCGCCGCACTCGGGGCACGCGGGCACCGACGAGAGCACCGACACCTACGACACGATCGACTGGCTCGTGAAGAACGTGCCGAACAACAACGGCAAGGTCGGCGTGTTCGGGATCTCCTACCCCGGCTGGCTGACCGCTGTGGCGGGGATCGGGGCGCATCGGGCCCTCAAGGCGATCAGCCCGCAGGCGCCGATGGGCGACGCCTGGATGGGCGACGACTTCTTCCACCAAGGCGCGTTCCGGCAGAGCTACGGCCTCGAGTACTCCTGGGGGATGGAGGCCTCGAGCGACGGCAGCGTCACGCCGTCACCCGCGCGCTACGACACCTACGACTGGTACCTGTCGTTCCCCACACTCGGCGCCCTCGCGGAGGCCGTCGGCGCGGCCCGCTGGCCCACGTGGCGGCGCTTCGCCGAGCACCCCGCGTACGACACCGTGTGGCGGGCCCACGCGCTCCCCCGCTACTTCACCCACACGACCGTCCCGACGCTCCTCGTGGGCGGCTGGTGGGACCAGGAAGACGAGTACGGCCCGCTGGCGACGTACACGGTCCTCGAGCACAGCGACACCGCCGGCCTCGATCATCTCGTGATGGGCCCGTGGTACCACGGCCAGTGGTTCGCCGACTCCGGCATCGCGCTCGGCAACCTCCGCTTCGGGCGGCCGACCGGATTGGACTTCCGCGAGCTTCAGTCCAAATGGTTCGCTTACTGGCTGAAGGGAGAGGGCGACGGCAGGTTCGCGGAGGCGACGGTGTTCGACGCCGGGACGAGCGAGTGGCGGACGTTCGACCGCTGGCCGCCGGCCAATGCGGTCCACCGACACCTCTACTTCCGCGAGCACGGCGCGCTGTCGTTCGACGCGCCGGCCGCCACGACGGAGGGGGGGGGGGACGACCAATACGTATCCGATCCCGCGCACCCGGTCCCCTACCGGCCTCGTCCGGTGGAGCGCACCTACTCCCGCACCTCGCGGTGGCGGCGCTGGGAGACCGAGGACCAGCGGTTCGTGGACGGCCGCGCGGACGTCCTGACCTGGCAAACCGCCCCGCTCGCGGACGACGTGACGGTGGCGGGCGACGTCGTGGCCCACCTATACGCGTCGACCTCGGGGAGCGACGCCGACTGGGCGGTGAAGCTCATCGATGTATTCCCGGACACGGTACCCGATCGACCGGTGATGGGCGGCTACGAGCTGATGGTGACGGGCGACATCCTGCGCGGGCGCTACCGCACGAGCTGGGAGCACCCCGCGCCGATTCCGCCGAACCAGGTGGAGCCGTACACGGTGGACCTCCATCAGCAAGCCTACACGTTCCCGAAGGGCCACCGCATCATGGTGCAGGTGCAGAGCACCTGGTTCCCGTTATACGATCGGAACCCGCAGACCTTCGTGCCCAACATCTTCCAGGCGCGGCCGGCGGACTACCAGGCCCGGACGCACCGCGTGTATCGCACGGCGCGCTATCCGTCGAACGTCGAGATCGACGTGCTGCCGGTGACGCGCTGAGGCTAGCGAGCGACCGGGACGAGCCGTAAGTTGCGGCGTGCTCCGCATCACGCTCGCCGCTCTCACCGCGCTGGGCGTCGCGCCGTTGGGGAGCGCGCGCCCGCAGGCCGGCGCCCCCTCCCCCGCCCCGCCCCCCGCGGCGCTGTTCGACGCCGCCGACCCACTCGCCATCACCCTGACGGCGGACTTCAACGCCATCGCGAAGGAGCGCGGTGAACAAAAGCACCCCCACCCCGGCGTGCTGTCATACGTCACGCCACGGGGTGATTCCGTGTCCCTGAAGGTGAATCTTCACACGCGCGGCCATTATCGGCTGCGCATCTGCTCGTTTCCGCCGCTCAAGGTCGAGTTCGACAAGAACGAGAGCGCGCACACGCTCTTCGCCCACCAGGGGAACCTGAAGCTCGTCGTGCAGTGCCGTGACAACCGAGCGTCCGCCAACTATCTGATCGAGGAGTACCTGATCTACCGCGTGTTCAACCTGGTGACCCAGATGAGCTTCAAAGCCCGGCTGGCGCGCGTGACGTACGTCGACGCGACGGCGCGACGCCCCCCGGAGACGCGCTATGGATTCTTTCTCGAGAACGACGACCGCATGGCGCGGCGCAACCACGCGCAGGTGGAGGCCCTGAAGGGAGTGATCCAGTCGCAGACCGACCCGGCCCAGATGGGCCTGGTCACCGTTTTCGAGTACCTGATCGCCAACACCGACTTCTCGGTGGCCGGGTTGCACAACATCGTACTCATCAAGGACAGCGCCCATGTGTACTTCGCCGTCCCCTATGATTTCGACTGGTCCGGCGTGATCTCGCCTCCGTACGCCATCCCCGATTCCCGCCTCGGCCTCCGGACCGTGCGCGACCGGCTGTACCGCGGCTACTGCCGCACCCCGGAAGAGCTGGCGCCGTACCTCGCGGCGTTCAACGCGGTCAAGGACTCGATCTACGCTCTCTACCGCGGCCAGGAGGGCCTCGAGCAGGGTCGAGTGGAGGAAGCGCTCAAGTACTACGACGAGTTCTACAGGACTATCAACGATCCGCGCCGCGTGAAACGCGCGTTCATCGACTCGTG
>QHUY01000127.1 GCA_003223415.1 Gemmatimonadota bacterium | reverse complement strand
CTTATCGGGGACTACGACGAGGCGCTCAAGCTCCTGAAGCGCTACATCGCCGGTAACCCCGAGCACCTGTTCCGGGCCGGGGGCGACCTGCACTGGTGGTGGCGACCGTTGAAGGATCTGCCCGGGTTCCGCACGATCTCCGGAGCGCGGGACTAGCCGTTCCGTTATCGGTTCTGGTGATTCTTCCCGTTCTACGTGTTTGGTCTGCCGCGCTCATGCAACGAACGGTTCTTCCCATGTCTCCCAAACGGGGACACATTAGCGACTCCTATTAGCGCCCTGGTCAGACGTCCCGGATGTCGAGGAAGCGCCCCATGAACCGATCCCGGCTGTTGATGTGCGCGGCGGCGATTCTCGCCGCGGCGTGTCAGGACCGTCAGTCGCCCCCCGCTGCTCCCTCCTATGAGATTCACGACGCAGCGCACGATCTGGTGAACTCGCACTTCTACTGGCTGCCGCCGATGACGCGACAGCCGACCTTCACGGGAACGTTTGACGGGAAGCTGTCGCCCACGGTCGAGATCAGCGAGCTCGGCGGGGTCACCGGGTGCTCGAATCACGTGGTCGCGACGTTCACGACCACGACGGGGCCGGGCTCAGAGACGGTGCGTGTGGACTTGGTGAACCAGCTGTACGTCGTCAACTGGCGCACCAAGGCGTTCAACCTCAACACGGCGTGCACATACCGCATTCGGTTCCTGGTGGCCGGCCTCCAACTGGGCCTCGCCGACGTGGACGTGGTGGACAATGGGGCGCAGCTGCAGCGCGTCGATACGGACGAATTCGTGCCACTGCTCGACGACGGGACGCTCCCCATCAAGGCGCGGGTCGAGTTGGGGGCAGTGACATTCGCGCTGACGGGTGATGCGACCGCGTGCCGGCCGGGGCGAGACTGCGGCGAGGCGGTGGTCACGCCGGTCGCCGGGCAGGACGTGACGGTCCTGACGACCGCCCAGACGGCCGGGCTGTTCATTCCCGCCGGGGCGCTTGCGGAGCAGGTCGTCGTGCTCATCGAATCGCGCACGGACCGGCCATGCATTCCGCTGAGCCGGATGGGGCTGCCGCAGTTCGACGACTGTTACCGGTACGAGGTGACCCCGACGACATCGATCGAGAGGCTCTCGGTCAGACAGGCAGCTTCGGGCGAGGTCAACACGAGCTACGTGTTCGGCGACGGCAAGGACGAGACGCTCGCCGACAACGTGACTGTCGGTATGTGCGTGGAGCTGGGAACCCTCACGCCTGCGCAGGCGGCCCGGCTGGACGTTTTCCGGTTCGAGCCGGTAGAGGGCACGGTGAATGCGCTCCGGGACGCCTCCGCCGCGTTCCTGCCCTGCGAGTCGGCCTTGGGCACAACCGGGTCGGTCGGGGTCTCGCGCGCCTTGCGCCGGGGCTGGCACCTTGTGGTGAACCAGCTCCACGCCCTCTTCGGCGCGCGCGCGGCGTATGCCTCCACGTCCGTGATCCACGTCGGGCTCGGCGGCTCGACCTGCTGCACGAGTTACTTCACGTGGGGACTCCCCGCCGTGCTGTCCCCTAACAGCGCCTCGCAGTTCTACCAGTCGCCTGGTGGCACGGTCGTGCCGTCGATCGTGGTCAGAGACTCGGGCGGCACGCCGATCACCGGGGCGATCGTGACGTTCTCCGTAGCAACGGAGAATGGCACGATCATCGGCACGAACCCCGTGACCACGGGCGCGGACGGCATCGCCCAGGTGAGTTGGCAGCTTCCGTCCGCGGCCGGCACCTACAGCCTGACAGCCGTCGTTCCCGGTGCAGCTGAAAGCCCGCTGACGTTCACGGCCACGGCGCTGTTCCTCACGGCGACCCTGACGGACCCTACAGGTGATGCCAGCACCGGGCCGGACTTCGTCTCCGCCTCCGTCACCAAGGGGTTCGGTGAGCTCAGGCTGATCGCGCGATTCGCTCCGGGCACGTTCAACTCCGCCACCACGC
This sequence comes from Gemmatimonadota bacterium, assembly GCA_003223415.1. Taxonomy (GTDB): domain Bacteria; phylum Gemmatimonadota; class Gemmatimonadetes; order Gemmatimonadales; family GWC2-71-9; genus 13-1-40CM-70-15. The sequence goes on along the minus strand of QHUY01000127.1, from coordinate 2,624 downwards.
TCGTCGATTGGGACCTCGACACCGATCGGAACACCGCAACTGGGTTCGCGGGGATCACGTCGGGCCATTCCGACGCGGATAAGATCGGGGCAGAGTATTTCGTGGAGGTGCACGGGTCCGATTTCGGATCGACGGTGAGGATCCGGCACTGGAATGGGACGAGCCTCGTGGATGTGCCAAACTCCCTCGTACCGTTCTATCCGGTCAACGCCGTTGATGTGATCATCCCGCTGTCGCTCCTCGGCGACGACGATGGCTCACTGAACTTCAAGGCGACGGTGGTCACCGAGCTGAGCCCCACGAGCACGACGGGAATCTTCGACTTCATCAGTGATCTCGGGGCAGACGCGGGGGAGCTCGCCTTCCCGTTGGCGCGGTACGCTTGCAGCCTCGAGCCGACCTTCCACTCGATCAATGGCGATGTGTCAACCTTCATCCGGTTCGTCAACCAAACGGCAGGGCCCGTGACTGTGTATTGGCTCAACTATGAGGGACAACGGGTGTTCTACAACACGCTCGCTGCCGGGGAGTCCTACGTGCAGCAGACCTTCATCACTCATCCCTGGATAGCGACTGACGCAAGCGGCGCGTGTCTGGGACTCTGGTTGCCTACCGCGACACTAGACCCCGCGTTGATTGCGGGGTGACGCGCTGCGGCGCGAGCGCACGAGGGCGGCCTGTGAGGGCCGCCCTTCGCGTTTACGCCTCCTCGCGGTGCCGCTAGCTTCCATCCCGTGCGTCCCGCCTCCCTCGGCGTCATCGGCCTCGGCGCGATCGGCGGCTCCCTCGCCTGGCAGGCGAAGCGCGCCGGCGTCGCCACCGTCCTCGGCTGGTCGCCCGAGCCGGCCGAGCGCACCGCTGCGGCACGGCAGGGCGCTGTCGACGACGCGCCCGCGCGTGTGGAGGAGGTCGCGCGCGGCGTCGAGCTGCTCGTCCTTGCGGCGCCCCCAGCCGCCAACGTCCATTTGCTCGAGTCGCTGCGCGCGAGCCTCGCGCTGCACACCCTCGTCACCGACGTGGGCTCCGTGAAGCGCGCCATCGTGGCGCGCGCGGAAACGCTCGGCCTCGGCCCCCGCTTCGCCGGCAGCCACCCCCTCGCGGGTACGCAGGCGCACGGGTTCGCCGCGGCGCGGGCCGACCTGTTCCGCGACGCCGTCGTGTACGTGACCCCAGCGCGGGACGGCGACGACGCGGCCCGCGAGGTCGCCCGCTTCTGGGCGGACACGCTTGCCGCCCACCCGGTGAGGATCGACGCCCGCCAGCACGACCGCCAGCTCGCGGTCACGAGTCACCTGCCACAGGTCGTCGCGTCGCTGCTCGCGAACAGCCTGGCGCGGCTCGCCGCCCCAGGCGCCACCTTCGGCCCCGGTGCGCGCGACACCACGCGCCTCGCCGCGAGCGAGCCGGTCTTGTGGACCGAGATCCTCCTCATGAACCGTGATGAGCTGCTCCCCGCGTTGCGCTCCCTGGAAGAGCCGTTGGGCGAGCTGCAGCGGGCCCTCGAGGTGGGCGACGCGGCGGCCGTGACCGCATGGCTGGGGCGCGCCGCCGAGTGGCGGGGGAGGCTCGAGCCATGAGGGTGCGGGGCGCGGTGCGCCCGCCGGGTGACAAGAGCATCTCCCACCGGGCGCTGCTGCTCGCCGCACTGGCCCGCGGGCGGAGCGAGCTCGCCGGCCTGCTCACGGGCGCGGATGTGAAGAGCACGGCGCGGGTGCTGCGCCAGCTGGGCGTCGAGGTCTCGCCCATCCGCAACGGCAGCGCGGTGACAGTGGACGCATCCCGCATCACGCATCCCGCATCCCGATTGCACTGCGGCAATTCGGGAACCACCGCCCGACTGCTGCTCGGGATCCTCGCGGGCCAGCGGTTCCCGGCTACGCTCACGGGCGACGCATCACTGCGCCGTCGCCCGATGCGCCGCGTCACCGAGCCGCTGCGGGCGATGGGGGCGCATATAAAGGAAGAGCGTGGCGACTCCCTGCCGCTCACGATCCGGGGGGGGCGGCTCCGCGACTTCACCTACACGAGCCCCGTGGCGAGCGCCCAGGTCAAGAGCGCGCTGCTCTTCGCGGGGCTCGTGGGCGGTGTCTCGGTCACGGTCCGAGAGCCGTATCTCTCCCGCGATCACACCGAGCGGTTGCTCGTGCATCTGGGGCTCGCGCTCAGCTACCACGACGGCGCCATCAGCTTTCGGCCGTCAGCGGTCAGGCTTCCAGCCTTTCAGCTTTCGGTCCCGGGTGACGCTTCCAGCGCCGCGTTCCTCGTGGCCGCCGCGGTGCTCGCGGAGGGGGGCGAGCTGCTGATCGAGAACGTCGGGGTGAATCCGACGCGCACCGGATTCCTCGTCGTGCTCGGGCGGATGGGCGCGCCCGTCGAGCGGGTGAACCTGCGGGACGAAGGGGGGGAGCCGGTCGCGGACCTGCTGGTGCGGCCGGCGGCGCTCCGGGCCACGGAGGTCGCGGCGGCCGAAGTGCCGACCCTGGTGGACGAGGTGCCGATCCTCGCCGCGCTCGCGAGCCGCGCCACCGGTGAGACCGTGTTCCGGCAGGTGGGGGAGCTGCGCGTGAAGGAAAGCAACCGGCTGGAGCTCGTCGCCGCGAATCTGCGCGCGCTCGGCGTCGCCG
>QHUY01000071.1 GCA_003223415.1 Gemmatimonadota bacterium | reverse complement strand
CACGTCGTGATCGGGATCGCCAAGGCGGGAGTGATCCCCGGCGCGGTGGTGGCGAGCATCATGCAGCGCGATTTTGCCTCCATGGCGATCACGCGCTCGCAGACCGGCGCCCGTCCCGTGGTGATCGCGGCGCCGCCGCGGCTCGTCACCGGCAAGCGGGTGTTGATCGTGGACGAGACGTGCGACTCGGGGGACACCATGAAGCTCGCCCTCGCGGCGGTGCGCGAGCTCCAGCCCGCCGAGGTGCGGACTGCCGTGTCGTTCCGAACCGGGCCCTACGCGCCGGACTTCCACGCGCTGGAGACGGAGAGCTTCATCATCCTGCCCTGGGACCGCGAGATCATCGTGGGCGGCGAGATCGTGGTGCGGCCCGATTACGCCGAGAAGCTGCGCGAGCTGGGGGCGTGAGGGACCGGCTCCGCGAGGCGCTCGAACACTCCCGCGCCGACTACACCGAAATCCGCGTCGAACGCACCTGGAGCAGCGCCGTCTCGTTCCGGGGGCGGCGGCTCGAGGCCGCCACGGCCAGCGAGGACGTCGGCGGCTTCGTCCGGGCGCTGAACCGGGGCTGCGGCTGGGGCATCGCCTCGTTCACGTCGCTCGACCAGCTGCCCGTTATGGTCACGCGGGCGCACCAGTTGTCGCGAGCCGTTCGGCTGGAGGAGCCGATCCGGCTGGCCAACGTCGCGCCGCAACAGGCCGAGGTGTTGCTCGATCTGGACGGCGACGTGCGCGGGGTGCCGCTCTCCGAGAAAAAGCGGTTGCTGGAGGCTTATAACGGCGCGATGCTCGCGGTGGGCGGCCGCGTCGTGGACACTCAGGCGAGCTACCACGACGAGGTGAGCGAGTATTGGTACGTCAACTCCGAGGGCGCGGCGGTGCATGAGCTACGTCCGGAGGTGGTGCTCTCGGGGACTGCCACCGCGCGTCGGGACGGCACCATCGAGAAGGGCCTCGAGTCGATCGGCCTGCGCAAGGGGTGGCGGAGCGTGCACGACTGCGCCGCTCGCTTCCGAGCGGCCGCCGAGCGGGCCGTTGCGCTGCTCGACGCGCCGTCGGTGAAGGGGGGGACCTACCCCGTCATCCTCGACCCCGACCTCGCGGGAGTGTTCATCCACGAGGCGTTCGGCCACCTCTCCGAGGCTGACTTCGTCTACGAGAACCCCCAGGCGCGCGAAATGATGACGCTCGGCCGACGCTTCGGGAAGCCCGTGCTGAACGTGGGTGACAATGGTGCGGCGGTGGGGCTGCGTGGCACCTTGCCGTTCGACGACGAGGGCACCCCCACCCAGGACACGCCGCTCATCCGGGAGGGCGTCCTCGTCGGCCGGCTGCACTCGCGCGAGACCGCCGCCCGGCTTGGCGAGCGCCCCACCGGCAACGCGCGCGCCATCTCCTTCCGCCACCCGCCGATCGTGCGCATGACCAACACCTACATCGGCAACGGACGCGGCACCTTTCAGGATCTGATCCGCGACATCCCGCTGGGCGTCTACGCGTGCTCGGCGTTCGGCGGGCAGACCCTGCTCGAGAACTTCTCCTTCACCGCGGCGTACGGCCACATGATCCGCGACGGCCGAGTCGCCGAGCTCGTCAAAGACGTGGTGCTGGCGGGCAACCTGTTTGAGACGCTGGACCGCATCGACCGCGTCGCAGGCGACTTCCGCTGGAACCAGATGGGCGGGGGCTGCGGCAAGGGGGGCCAGTTCCCCCTGCCCGTGACCGAAGGGGCGCCGCACGTACGCATCGAGGAGGCGCTGGTCGGCGGCGACGTGGCACGGTGAGCGAGCGCGTTCTGGAGGGGCTGCTCGACGCGGTGCACCGCCGCGCCGAGGGCGGAGACGCCCTGTGGCGTCGCGAGGAGCGCACCAGCCTAGCCTTCGAGGCCGGGCGCCTCAAGACCGCCGGCGTCACCGAGGAGGCGGGGATGAACCTCCGCGTCGTGCAGGGCGGCCGGGTCGGCGTCGCCGGCACCACCGCCGCCGACGCCCGGCCCGAGGATCTGCTGGCGCGCGCACTCGCGTCCGCGGAGCTGGGCGAGACGCTTGCGGTCGCCTTTCCTGGCAAGGTCCCGCTGCCTCACATCGCCACGCACGTGGATCACGTGGCCAACGCGACACTCGACGACCTCACGCGGATGGGGCGTGCCCTGGTCCAGCAGCTGAGCCGAGACGGCTGCCAGGTCAACATCTCGATCGAGCGCGAGGTGAGCGAGACGCGCGTCCTCAATACAGCCGGCGCCGCCGCTAGCTACCAGGCGACCGCCATCGCCGTCACCGCCGGTCTCGTGCGGTTCGCGGGCGACGACGTCCTGATGGTTTACGACCAGTCCGTCGGCGCCGACCTGCCGAACGAAGCGGATCTCAACGCGCTGGTCACCTCGATCCAGGCACGACTCGAGTTCGCGCTGCGCATCGCCACGCCGCCGGAGGGCGCGCTCCCCGTCATCTTCACCCCGGGGGGCCTCACCGCCATTCTGCTGCCACTCGAGATGTCGCTCTCCGGCAAAGCGGTGGTGCAGGGGACCTCCAAACTCGCGGGCAACGTCGGCGAGCAGATCTTCGACCCGCGGCTCTCGCTCACCGACGACCCCCTTGTGCCCGGCCGCGCGTCGTCGCGGCCGTGCGATGACGAAGGTGTCCCCTCGCGGACCCTGCCGCTCATCGAGCGCGGCATCGTGCGCGGCTTCGTGTATGATCTCGAAACGGCGGCTCGGGCAGGCACGGCGAGCACCGGCCACGGGCGCCGGGGCGTGTTCGGCAAGCCGCATATCGACTACTCCAACCTCGTGCTGGGGACGCGGGACGGCGAGGCGGGGGGGGGGCGGGGGGGGGCGAGCGCGTTCGCTGGCGGGTTGCTCGACGGGATCGCCGACGGCCTCGTGGTGGACGATCTGATCGGCGTCGGCCAGGGCAACGTGATCGGCGGCGCGTTCAGTCACCCCGTGGCGCTTGCCTACCGGGTGCAGCATGGCGAAATCACCGGCCGCGTGAAAGACGCCGCGGTGGCGGGCAACGTCTACGGCTTGCTGAAACGGATCGGCGGGCTGGGGAACGACGGTCGCTGGTGGGGCTCGCGGTGGGCGCCGTCGCTGCTGCTCGAGGGCGTCAGCGTCGCGCGACGGTAGGTGCCAGGTTCCCGGTGCCAGGGGCAGGGTCCCGGGGTCCGGACACCCGGCACCTGTCACCTGACGCCTCTTAGGCGCCCAACGCCTCTAGATAACTCCTCCCCTGCGTCATCTCCTCATACACCCGCTGCAGCACGGCGGGGGTCGCCGTGAGAAACCGGCAGCGTGCGTCGCTGCGGCTGCGGCACTCCACTTCCATCGCGGCCACCGTCTCTCCGGACAGCCGTCCCAGGAAATCCGCGAGCATCCCCGAAGAAAAGAAGCACATGGGCATCTGGGCGGTCCCGGGCTCGGCCTCGACCCAATCGGCCGAGTCTATGGCCAGCGCTCCGGTGCCGAGCGGCGCCACCGTGAGCATGCCCCAGCCGGTTGCCGTGAAGAACGCCGCGAGCACCTCGCTGAACACCGCGGCGTCGAGGTCCTCGGGCTTGTCGACGCCGGCCTGCCCCGGCAGCCACTCGCAGAACGAGCGGTAGACCCCCTCGCCCGACGCGTAGCCCGCTTCCTGTAGAATCGTGACCGCGTGGTCCGGCGCGTGGGTGAGCAGGCTGGCGTGGAGTTGTCGTAGGGCGCCCCGGCCGATAGCGAGGCCGTCGTTGCCGGCGAACAGGTGCGCGGGGGCGGTCATGGCCGAGGCCAAGTTAAGGCTTTTCGGCCACGCGGCGCAACAGCTCCGCCTCGTCGATGACCTGGACCCCGAGCTGACGGGCCTTCTCCACCTTGGAGCCCGCATCGGCCCCCACGACGACAGCGGTCGTCTTCTTGGACACGTTGTCCGTCACGTGCCCACCAGCCTGCTCGATCAGGTCCGCCGCCCGCGCGCGCGACAGCGACGGCAGGGTCCCCGTGATGACGTAGGTCTGGCCAGCGAGGCGCCCGCCTCCGACGCCTTCGCCCGCCGGCGCGGTGGGCTCGGTCATGTTCAGACCCAGCTTCTCGAGCCGCTTGACGAGCGCCTTGTTCCGCGGCTCGGCAAAGAAGCCCGCGACCGCCTCGGCGATCGCCTCGCCCACGCCGCGGACCGCGTTGATCTCCTCCACCGTGGCCTTGGCCAAGTTCTGCATGGTCCGGAAGTGCCGGGCGAGCAGCCTCGCCCCCTGGACCCCGATGTGGCGGATGCCCAGGGCGAAGAGCAGCGTGGACAGCGGCTGGCGCTTGGAGGCGTCGATCGCGTCGATCAGCTGCTGCGCCGATTTCTCGGCGAAGCCCTCGAGGGTGAGCAGTCGCATCACACTCAGCTTGTCGCGGTCGTACAGGTCGGCCACGTCGGCGATGATCCCGGCGTCGAGCAGCGCGGTGATCCGCTCGTAGCCCAGCCGCCGGATGTCCATCGCATTGCGCGCGGCGAAGTGCACGATCCCCTCCTTCACCCGGGCCGGGCAGGAGACGTTGGGGCAATAGGTCATCACCTCGTCCTGCGGGTGCTCGACCTTGGCGCCGCACTCGGGGCACGTCTCCGGCATCGCGAACTCTCGCTCGGCGCCGGTGCGCCGCTCGCGGACGGGGCCGAGCAGCTGCGGGATGACCTGTCCGGCGCGCGTCACCTCCACCCAATCGCCGATCCGGAGATCCTTCGCCTTGATGACGGCGGCGTTGTGCAGCGTGGCCTGCTTCACTTCGACGCCGCCGATGTCCACGGGCTCCAGCACGGCGTACGGGTTGAGCGCCCCGGTGCGCCCCACGTTGATGCGAATGTCGAGCAGCTTCGTGATCCGCACCTCGGGGGCGAATTTCCGCGCGATCGCCCAGCGCGGCTCGCGGTCGCCCACGGTGCCCAGCTCGGCATGCAGCGCGAGCGCGTTCACCTTCACCACCACCCCGTCGGCCTCGTAGTCGAGCGTGGGGAGCAGGCCCTCGAGCGCCGCGATTTCCCGGTGCGCCGTCGCGAGATCGGGGACGAGCCGGTAGTGAGGCTCGACGGGGAAGCCCCAGGCGAGCAGCTGCTCGAGCAGGGCGTGCTGGGTGTCGAACGGCAGTTTGCGACCGGGGGCCTCGACGTGGAAGCAGAACAGGCGCAGGCCGCGCGCCCGCGTGATCTTGGGATCGAGCTGGCGCAGCGCCCCGGCCGCGGCGTTGCGGGGATTGGCGAATGCTGGCTCGCCCGTCTGGGCGCGCTCGCGGTTCACCCGCTCGAACTGCGGCTTGGAGAGGTAGACTTCGCCGCGCACTTCCATCGTCTTGGGCCAGCCCCGGCCCTGGAGCCGCAGCGGTAGGTTGAGCACGGTCCGCAGGTTGGGGGTGACGTCCTCGCCCACGAGCCCGTTGCCGCGCGTCGTCCCGGTGATGAAGACGCCGTCCTCATAGGTCAGGCTCACCGCGGCGCCGTCGATTTTGACCTCGAGCGTGTAGCCGGCCTGCTTCACCTCGGGGACGAGGCGCGCGTTCCGCTCCTCCCACTCGATCAGCTCGGCCTCGTTGAAGGCGTTGGCGAGTGACAGCATCGGCACGAGGTGCCGGTGCTTGGTGAGGGCCGCCGATGGTTCGGCGCCGACGCGGAGCGTGGGCGAATCGGGGGTCCGGAGCTCGGGGTGGGCGGCCTCGAGGGCCTGCAGCGCGCGGAACAGGCGGTCGTACTCGACGTCCGACAACTCCGGACGGTCCAGCACGTAGTAGGCGTAGTTGGCGCGCTCGAGGAGCCGCCGGAGCTCGGCGGCCCGCGCGGCGACGTCCGTCACCGGCCTTTGGCTTCTTCCTGGATCACGGCCAGGGCCACGCCCACCAGACGGTCCAGCTCATCGGCGCTCGCCCGGGGGAGCAGCCCTTCCGCCCAGGCGCCCTCCCGCTGACCGAACCCCTCCATCAGCCGGCGCAGGAAGGCGAGCAGCGCCACTCGCTCCAACTCCATGCGGCGGTTCTGCTCCCCCGTCTCCTCCTGGCGCAGGGCCAGCCGCTCGTAGCGGTGCGCGTTGCGCAGCGCCTGGGCGGTGAGGGCGGCCACGACCTGCACGAACTGCACGTCGTTGTCCGAGAACGTCGGGCCGTCGCGGAAGGTGCGGAGGAAGATCGCCCCGATGGCTACGGAGCGCCAATTGATCGGTACCACGGTGATGGACTTCACCCGGCGGTTGATCAGGTCGCTGCGGACGTGCTTCAGGCTGGGATCGCTGGCCGCGTCGGGGATGAACACCGTCTCGCCGTCCCGGATCGCGCGGCGCAGCTCGGGGTAGCGCTCCAAGTCCACCAAGTAGTTGCGGATCGTGGGATCCTCATAGGAGGCCACCAGACGCACCGACGTGCCGCCGCGCTCGGCGAGGAAGATCGAGCAGCGGTCCAGGCCGAACGCCTCCCCCAGCTTGCGCGCAATCGACTGCAGAATGTCGATGAAATGCAGCGAGCCGGAAATCTCTTTGAGGATTTCGATGATCGCGAGGAGATGCTTGCGCTCGTGCTCGAGCTCGGCGATCCGCGCGGCGAGCCGCTCGACTTCCGCGCGCGTGAGGGCCGAGGGGATTGTCATGGCGCATAGTTTGACCAGCGTTGCGACGCGGCGCAAGCCACGATAGCTTCGGAGCCCATGCGCACACTCGCGCTCCTGGCGTGCGTCGCCGTCGGTGCACTCCGCGCCCAGAGCCGCCCCGCCCCCGCCGCCCCCGCTCCCCCCGCGGGCCCCATCGGTCAGTGGACGCCCGTGCCGCAGCTCCCCGGGATGGGTCGCCTGGTGGATACCGCCGCGACCGCGGCGCGGCGCCGCGCGCTGCTGCAGCGCATCGGCCACGGGACCGTCGTGATCCCCGCGGCGCACGAGCGCGATGTCGAGAAGGATTACATCCAGGACAACGACTTCCGCCAGAACAACACGTTCTTCTACTTCACTGAGCTCGAGACCCAGGACGCCTGGCTACTGCTGACGGCCCGCGGCCCCGACTCGCTCGAGACGGTGCTCTTCCTGCCGCCGCGCGCCCCGGCCCAGGAGCGCTGGACCGGCCTCCGTCTGGGACCGGACAGCGTCGCCGTGCGACTGTCGGGGATCCCGACGATCCTGCCTACCGACTCGCTCGAGCGACGGCTCCGCGCTACTCGTTTGGGACTGCGGGGCCCGGTCTACGTCCCGCTCGACGTGACCACCCGCGACGAGCGGCGCGTCATCGACCTGGTCTTCGGCGGCCAGGACGTCCGCAACCTGCGCCAGCTCGCCGACTCGATGCGCGAAGTGAAGGACGCCGACGAGCTGCTGCGGCTCCGAAAGGCGATCGACATCAGCGTCGCCGGCCACCTCGCCGCGATGCAGGCGGCCCACCCCGGGATGTACGAGTACGAGATCGAGGCCATTCTGGAAGCCGCCTTCCGCCGCAACGGCGCCGACCGGGTGGGCTACCCCTCGATCGTCGGCAGCGGCCCCAACAGCACCACGCTCCACTACGACGTGAACCGCCGGCAGACGGGGGATGGGGATCTCGTTGTCGTGGACGCGGCTGCCGAATGGGGCCAGTACACCGCGGACGTGACGCGCACCTGGCCCGTGAACGGGAAGTTCACGGCGCGCCAGAAAGCGGTCTACGACCTCGTGCTCGCCACCCAGCAGGCGGCCTTCGACTCGTTGCGGCCGGGGCTCACGATGCGGGAGCTCGATGGGATCGCGCGCGCCTACATGCGGGAGCATTCCGGCAAGCTGTGCGGCGACCAGACCTGCGACGCCTATTTCATCCACGGGCTCGGGCACCCGATCGGCATGGACGTCCACGACGTGGGCGTGGCGGGCCGGGCGAAGCTCGAGCCGGGGATGGTGATCACGCTGGAGCCGGGGATCTACCTCCCGCAGGAGAACCTGGGGGTGCGCATCGAGGATGACGTCCTGGTCACCGCCACAGGCGGCGAGTGGCTGTCGGCGGGGGCGCCGCGCACGACCGCGGACATCGAGCGCCTGATGCAGGCGGGCCGCACGGCCCTACGCTAACCTTTGCGCAACCGGTCGCGGGCGTCGTCCGCATGCCCGCTCACGATGTCCTGCAGCGCCGCGGCGCTGAGCCGCTGGTAGTAGGGATCCATCGGGTCGCCGACCGGCAACCCCGCGAGTGCCTGCAGCTGCTCGGTCGCCTTGGCGGTCTCTCCGACGTCCAGGTAGACCCCCGCGAGCTCGAGCCGATGATAGACGTGCTGCGGGTTGAGGGTGACGGCGCGCTCCAGGTCTTTCACGGCCTCGGCCCACGTGGCGCGGCTCATGAAGCCCGCGCCGAACAACGTCTTGGCGAAGAAGCGGGTGAAGCCCGACAGCCGCCTGACCTCCGCGTTCCAGGCGCCGAGGATGTGCCAGGCGGCGTCGTGCGTCGAGTCGAGCTGGACGGCCCGCGCCGCTTCGTCGTAGATGATCCTGGCGAACCGGACGCGCTCCTTGCCGCCGCGGGTGCGCGACAGTCGTCCCAGGACGAGCGCGAGGGCGAAATGGCCGTTGGCGTCGGTCGAGTCGGCCTTGAGCGCCGCGTCCGCGTAGGTGCGCCCGAGCGAATACAGGCTGTCGCGCCGGGTCTTGAGCGAGTCGCCGAGCAGCTGCTTGGCGACGTCGGCGATCTCCCGCGCCGCTTTCCAGCTCGCCTCGTAGCTGCCCGGCTCGAGGGCGAGCGCCTCCTGGTAGTGGCGCAGCGCCGGCTCGGACTGCAACGTCCGGCGCAGGCTGTCGCCCATCGCCAGGTGCTCGGCCACCGTTTGCGCCGGCAGCGGGACGGCCGCGGCGAGAAGCAGCGCGGCGAGCGGGACGAAGCGCATCACAGACTCCGGGTCGGAAGGAGGGGGGGCGGGTAAATGTTCGTCGTGCCTCTCATCGAGCGCAAGCGGGACGGCGGCGCGCTGACGCCGGAGGAATGGTCGGCGCTGATCGCGGCCTACACCGCGGGGCGCATCGCGGACTACCAGATGTCCGCCCTGCTCATGGCCGTCGTGCTGCGCGGGCTCGAGCGAGCCGAGCTCGCCGCGCTCACGGACGCGATGCTCGCGTCCGGCCAGCGCCTCAGCTTCGACGGCTGGGCCACCCCGCGCGTCGACAAGCACTCGACCGGAGGCGTGGGGGACAAGGTCTCGCTGGTGCTCGCGCCCCTCGTCGCCTCCTGCGGGGTCGCCGTTCCCATGATGTCCGGCCGCGGGTTGGGCCACACCGGCGGCACGCTCGACAAGCTCGAGGCCATCCCCGGTTTTCGCACCGCGCTCTCGCTCGGAGAGGCGAAGGCCCAGCTGCTGAAGCTCGGCTGCATCCTGATCGGCCAAACGCCGGAGATCGCCCCGGCCGACAAAAAGCTCTACGCCCTGCGCGACGTGACGGGCACGGTGGAAGCAATCCCCCTCATCGCCGCCAGCATCATGTCCAAGAAGCTCGCCGAAGGGCTCTCCGCCCTCGTGCTCGACGTCAAGCACGGCAGCGGCGCTTTCCTGCCGGCCACCGCACAGGGGCTCGAGCTCGCGCGCACCATGATCGCCTTGGGCGAGGACCGCGGCTGCCCCACCGCCGCGCTGCTCACCGCCATGGACCGCCCCCTCGGCCGCGCCTGCGGCAACGCGCTCGAGACCGAGGAGGCGATCCTCGCGCTCCGCGGCGAAGGCCCCGAGGACCTGATGGAAGTGACCTACGCGCTCGGCGTCGAGATGCTGCTCGCCGCGGGTGTGGAGTCGTCGGCCGCCAAGGCCAAGAAGCGGCTGGAGGACGCCCTCGGCTCCGGCCTCGCGGCTGAGAAGTTCGAGCAGGTGATCGAAGCGCAGGGCGGCAACCCCAAGGCCGTGGAAGACCCGTCGGTGCTGCCCCAGGCGCAGGCGGTGGAGGTGTTCGCCGCCCGGGAGACCGGCGTGGTGACGCGCGTGGAGCCGCGCACCATCGGCCGCGCCGTCGTGAGTCTGGGCGGCGGCCGCACCACGGTCGAGGATGTCGTCGACCCGACCGTCGGATTCGTGATCACGGTCAAGCCGGGCGACAAGGTGCTGGCGGGGGAGCCGATCGCGTCGGTGTTCGCGCGCGACGCGTCGGGCGTGAAACTCGGCTTCGAGGCGCTGGAGCGGGCCATCACCATCGGGGACCGGCTGACCGAGCGTCCGCTACCGCTGATTTCGCATCGGGTCACGAAGGACGGGGTCGAGGATCTCACCCGCCCGCCACACGCTCCAAAATCTCGCGCAGCTCGTCGAGCTTGAAGGGCTTGGGCAACACCGGTCGCAAGGAGCGCTGCAACGCATCCCGCGTCTGCGCCGAGAGCGAGTCGCCCGTCGTGAACACCACGTGCTTCTCGCGGCCCCGGCCCTCCTGGAGGAGCTGCTCGAACAGCTCGAAGCCCGTGTGCGCCTCGTCGAGATGCACGTCGACCACGACCGCGTCGTAGCGCGCGTTGGGCGCGTCCAGCAGGTCGCGGGCCTCCGCGTAGGTGTCGGCGACCGTGACGCGGTGGCCCAACCGCTCGGCCATCAGCGTGAACCCGCGCCGCACGCTGCGCTCGTCCTCGACCACCAGCACCGACAGGGAGCGAGCCGCCGCATGGAACCCCGCCTGCGGCGCCACCTTCAGCCCCGGGCCGCCGACGGGCAGCTCGATGCCGAGCCGGGCGCCACCGTCTTCGATGTTGTGCATGTACAGCCGCCCGCCCATCGCCTTCACGATCCCCAGGCTGATCGCGAGGCCGAGGCCCGTGCCGTCCGGGCCTTTGGTGGTGAAGAACGGCTCGAAGATGCGGTCGAGGATCTCGGGAGGCACGCCCGGACCCGTGTCCTCCACGAGCAGCAGGACATGGCCATTCGCGCGCCGGGCGGCGATCGTGATCGTGCCCGGCCGGCCCGTGGACGCGATCGCCTGTTGCGCGTTCAACACCGCGTTGAGCATGACCTGCTGGAGCTCTTGCGGATCACCCATGACCTCGGGGAGGTCCTCGGGGAGCTGCAGCGTGACTTTGGCCCGCGCTTTGCGCAGCGCGCTGCGCTGCAGCGCCACCACCCGCTCGGCCACGTCCTGCAGGTCCACTCCCTGGCGGGTTTGCGGCCGGTGCCGGGCGAAGTCGAGCAGTGTCTGCACCACCTGCCCGGCCCGCATCGCCTCCAGGTGAATGATCTCGGCGCTCTCGCGCAGCTCCGGCGAGGCGGCGTCCGCGGCGAGCATCTCGGCGAACCCCGCGATCGCCGATAGCGGATTGTTCAGCTCGTGCGCGACGCCGGACACCAGCTGGCCGAGTTGGGCCATCCGATCGGCGCGTAGCAGCTTCTGCTGCAGCAACGCCTCCCGCGACACGTCGAGCGCGAGGAACAACACTTTGTCGGCCTGGTCCGGGTCCACGCGAGTGAGCATGGCCACCACCTCGCGCGCCGGCTCGCCGGCGAAGTCGATGGCGAGGGCCAGCCGCTGCGGCGTCCGAATGGCGTCCCGCAGCGCACCGGCGAGCGCCTGGTGCTGCACCGGGGGCAACCAGACGCTCAGGGCCTGCCCGCGCGCCGCGCGCGGGTCGGGAAGCCCGAGCAGGGCGCTGCCTTCACGGTTGACCTCCAGAATCTGGCCATCGAGGGTGAGCATGAGGGCAGGGATGGGCAGGGACTCGAACAGCTGGCGGTACAGCCGCCGCTCGGTTTCGAATGCCGTCAAGAGCTGGGCCGCCTGGGACTCGGGCGACACCTCCGAGCGAACCTCGCGGAACTCCAGGATCAGGTGGCTGCGCGGGCCGCGGCTGGCGCGAGTCTCGAATACCTTCCCGGCCAGCTCGGGCGCGCGGCCGGGCGAGACGAAGCTGCGCGCGACGCCGTCCTGCAGAACGTCGTGAAAGAAGCGCTCCACGTGCTCGCCCTTGGCGATCGGAAACGCGACCCAGAAGCTCTGGCCGAGGACGCGGTCGGCGGGCAACCCGGTGATGCGGGCGGCGGAGAAGCTCCACTCCACGATCGTCCAGTCGGGGGCGATCGCCGCCACGCCGACGTCAAGGCTATCGAGCAGCACTCTGGCGTCCATACCGCAGTGCTCCTGATGCCGGTGACACAAAACCCCGTTGGGCCGAATCGCGGGCGCAACGGGGCCGGGAACAACGCTTGGTTGGTCAGGTCGCTATATCACCATGGGTGCGTGGGGGTTCCCAAGTCAAGAGGCAAAAGCCCTGTTGCGTGGTCGCCGCCCCAGCCGGGGAGTGACCGGAGTCACCAATCCTTAGGCCACAGGGGGTCTTCCTACCCCCGGACCCCAGTCGCGCACGCTGTCCTCGTCCGGTGCCTCCTGTACTTCCCGCTCGGCCTCCTCCAGCTCGGGGTAGTCGATCTCGTCTCCCACGTGCCGGCGGGCGGTCGGCTCGGGCGCGTCGTCGCGGCCGCTCAGCAAGAACCAGGCGAGGAAGAGCAGGAGGACGCCGAGGATGACCAGTGGAACGGTCACCTGTTCACCGCCGTGCGTCTGTGCGTCCGCTCCCGTTCACTACACATCCAGGTTTCTCACGAACTTCGCGTTCTCTTCGATGAACCTGCGGCGCGGCTCGACTTCGTCGCCCATGAGCGTCTCGAACAGCTGCGAGGCCTCGAGGGCGTCCTCCATGGTCACCTTCAAGAGCGTGCGCTTGTTGGGGTCCATCGTCGTGTCGCGCAGCTGGTCGGCGTTCATCTCGCCCAGGCCCTTGTAGCGTTGGATCACGACATTGGCGGCCGGCTCGGCGCCGTTGGAGAGGCGCTTGACGTAGCCGTCCCGCTCCTTTTCGGTGTAGGCGTAGTAGACTTCCTTGCCCTTGGCTACGCGGTACAACGGCGGCTGCGCGATGTAGATGTAGCCGGCGTCGATCAGCTCCTTCATTTCCTTATAGAAGAAGGTGAGGAGCAGCGTCCGGATGTGCGCGCCGTCCACGTCGGCGTCGGTCATGATGATGATCTTGTGATACCGCGCGTCCTCGATCTTGAAGTCCTCGCCCACGCCGGTGCCGATGGCGGTGATCATGTTCCGGATCTCCTCATTGGAGAGGATCTTGTCGATCCGGGCTTTCTGCACGTTGAGGATCTTGCCGCGCAGTGGCAGGATGGCCTGGAACTCGCGCACGCGCGCCATCTTGGCCGATCCACCCGCCGAATCGCCCTCGACCAAGAACATCTCGCACAGATTCGGGTCGTCGAGGGAGCAGTCGGCGAGCTTGCCGGGCAGCAGACCCCCGTCCAACCCGCTCTTCTTGCGCACCAGCTCGCGCGCCTTGCGGGCCGCCTCGCGCGCCCGCGCCGCGCTGACCGCCTTCGCGATGATCGCGCGGGCCACACTCGGGTTCTTGTCGAAGAACTCGCCGAGCGCATCGTTCACCACGCTCTTGACGATGCCCTCGATCTCGGAGTTGCCCAGCTTGGTCTTGGTCTGCCCCTCGAACTGGGGGTTTTTCACCTTCACGTGCAGCACGCAGTTCAGCCCCTCACGCACGTCGTCGCCCGAGAGGGTGAACTCCTCTTTCTTGAGGAGGCCGTCCTTTTTCGCCCACTCGTTGATGGTGCGGGTGAGGGCCGACTTGAAGCCCGTGAGGTGCGTCCCGCCTTCGTGCGTGTTGATGTTGTTGACGAACGTGAAGGTGTTCTCGCTGTACTGGTCGTCGTACTGGATCGCGCCCTCGACCTCTACGCCCTCGCGGGTGGTCTCGAACACGATCGGCTTCGCGTGCAGCGGCCGCCGCGTGCCCAACACCCACTTCACGAACTCGGCCAGCCCGCCCTTGTAGACGAACGTCTCTTCCTTCTGCTGCCCCTTGCGCTCGTCCTTGAGGGTGATCGTGAGGCCCTTGTTCAGAAACGCCAACTCGCGCAACCGGTTGGCGATCGTCGCGTAGTCGAACCGCGTCTCGGTGAAGATCTCCGTGTCGGGCTTGAACCAGACCCTGGTTCCCGTTCCCTTGGTCTTCCCGACGACCTCGAGCTTCCGGGTCGTCTCGCCGCGCGCGAACGCCATGTGGTGACGCTTGCCGTCGCGGTCCACCCAGACCTCGAGCTGCTCCGACAGCGCGTTCACGACCGACACCCCCACGCCGTGCAGCCCGCCCGAGACCTTGTAGGTGCTCTTGTCGAACTTGCCGCCGGCGTGCAGCACCGTCAGCGCCACTTCGACGCCGGGCTTCTTCTCCGTCTTGTGGACGTCGACCGGGATGCCGCGGCCGTTGTCGGTCACGGTGACGGCGTTGTCGGGATGGATCGTTACGTCGATCCGGGTGGAGTAGCCCGCCAGCGCCTCGTCGACCGAGTTGTCCACCACCTCGTAGACGAGGTGGTGCAGCCCCCGGCCCGACACCGACCCGATGTACATGGCCGGCCGGCGCCGCACCGCCTCCAGCCCTTTCAGGACCTGGATCGAGTCGGCCTGGTAGTCACCGTTGCCCTTGGGTGCCTTGCCGGCTTCAGGTTTCGCCTTGGCCATATTTCACTAGCGTGAGAGAAGCCAGCGGATCGTCTTGATACGCCCGGTCCCGCGACCCGCGTTCAACCGGGCCATGATCTCGGGCGTCATGAGCTGCAGCTCGGTCATCCAGGCGCTCGTCGCGACCCGCACGAACAGCGTCCCGTCGGCCGTGACCGACTCCGGCGCGGTCACCGTCGCGATCTGCGGACCGACCAGCCTGGGCCACTCCGGCACTACCTGCGCCTGGGCGATGCGGCGCTCCAGCCCGGTGCGGGCGAGGTAGCTCTGGAGGGCCTCCCGGACAGCCACGGGCCGACGCGATTTGGGCTCGCTCATTCACTCCAAACTTAGCCGGAAGTCATTGTCAGGTCAAGACTTACTTGTGTCGCCCGTCACGGTCCCCGCACGATCACTACGGTGTCCCGCACCCCCGTAAACCCCATCACATCGCGGGCCTGCAGCCGCACCAGAATGCGGTCGCCCAGCACGTAGCCGGTGCGGATGGGGAGGCGGAAGCGGGACTGATAGGTCTGCTCGAAGAAGCCATCATCGCCCACGCGGAGCGTATCCACGGTGATCCACACCGAGTCGATGCCGTCCAGATCCTCGGCCCGCACGATCCCGGTGAGGGTGTCCGGGGAGCGCACGCTGTCCTTGTCGAGGGTGATCTCCAGTACCGGAGGGGCGGGGCGCGGTCGGTCTCCAAGGCACCCCGCCAGCACGGCCAGCGCCAGGCTTCCCGCGATCAGCGACCCTCGAACTTTGCCTGCCGCTTTTCCAGGAATGCGGTCAGCCCCTCTTTCATGTCTTTGGTGGCGGCTAGGAGACCGAAGTGATTGGCCTCGAGCAGCAGGCCTTCCTCCAGGGTCATCTCCAGCCCCTGGTCCACGGCCTCCAGGGCGAGCCGCACGGCGAGCGGCCCCATCGCCAGGATACCCCGGAGCATCTTCTCGGATTCGGCGAGGAGTTGCGCGGCGGGGACAACTCTGTTGACGAGCCCGATGCGGTAGGCTTCCTGGGCGTCGATCATCTCGCCCGTCAGGATCAGTTGGACCGCCACGCCTTTCCCTACGAGCCGCGGCAGGCGCTGCGTGCCGCCATAGCCGGGGGCGATGCCGAGCTTCACCTCGGGCTGGCCGAACTTGGCGGTGTCGGCGGCGATGCGAAGGTGGCAGGCCATGGCCAGCTCGCAGCCGCCTCCCAGGGCAAACCCGTTGATCGCGGCGATGACCGGTTTGCCGCAGGTCTCGAGGCGACGCAAGACGGCCTGCCCGCGGAGCGCCCGCGCCTTCCCGTCGAACGGCCCCTGCTTGGCGAGGTCGGCGATGTCGGCTCCGGCCACGAACGCCTTGGGACCTGCGCCGGTGAGGATGGCGCCTTTGATGGCGTCTTCGCTGGCGATCCGCCCGGCGGCGTGGCCGAGCTCGTCCACCACCTGATCGTTGAGCGCGTTGAGCTTGTCGGGGCGGTTGATGGTGACAAACGCCACGCCTTCTTTGATCTCGAAGAGGAGAGTTTCGTAGTTCATGGCTGGTATCCTACCATGACAGTGCGGAATGCGGAATGCGGAGTGCGGAATGGATCGGTTGGGTTCGAACCCTCCGGGTGGCTTCGAGCTCGCCTTGAAATTGCGCATTCCCCACTCCGCATTCCGCATTACTTTCACCACATGAGCGTCCAAGCCATCGCGTGGTGCCCCTCCGGCGCCGTGCGCATCGTCGATCAGCGCGCGCTCCCCGAAGACCACGTTACGCGTGACCTGGACACTGCCGAGCAGATGGTCGAGGCGATCCGGACGCTGCAGGTGCGTGGGGCGCCCCTGATCGGGATCGCGGCCGCGATGGGGCTGGTCGCGGGTTTGCGGGAGCTGCGCGCCGCGCCGCGCGAGCCATTCCTCACGCGGCTGGATGCCCTGGCCGCCCAGCTCGGCGCCACGCGCCCAACGGCGGTCAATCTCCGCTGGGCGCTGGACCGGATGGTGAGTGTCGCGCACGCGACATCCGGCGACGGCGGCGTCGTGTGGGAGAGGATCCAGGCCGAGGCGGCGGCCATCTGGGAGGAGGACCGCGCGATGTGCCGGCGCATCGGGGAATGTGGGCTCGCGCTGCTGCCCGACGGGGCCAAGGTGCTGACCCATTGCAACGCCGGCGCTCTGGCGACTGGCGGGATCGGTACCGCGCTCGCCCCGATCTACCTGGCCCACGACGCCGGCCGCCAGCTGCATGTCTTCGTGGGAGAAAGCCGTCCGGTGCTCCAGGGCAGCAGGCTCACTGCCTGGGAGCTGACCCACGCGGGCATTCCCTGCACGGTGATCGCCGATGCGGCCGCGGGGGCGCTGATGCGGGCCGCGCAAGTGGACTTGGTGCTCGTCGGCGCGGACCGCATCGCGCGGAACGGAG
>QHUY01000126.1 GCA_003223415.1 Gemmatimonadota bacterium | reverse complement strand
CGGGCGTGGCCTCTGGATTCTGGACGACGTCTCGCCGCTCGAGCAGCTCGACGGCGCCACGCTCGCCGGCCGCGTCCGGCTGTTTGCGCCGCGGCCCGCGTACCGGTTCCGCCCCCGGCAAGGCATCGCGAGCGCGCCGAACAGCGCCGTGCCCGCGGAGAACGCGCCGTACGGGGCAGCGCTCACCTACTATCTCTCGACCGCGCTCGCCGACACCGCAACGCAGCCCGACAGCGGTCCCGCCCCCGCCCCCCCCGCCGCTCGCCGCACGCGACCGGCCAAGCTCGTGATCCTCGGCGCGCAGGGAGACACGGTGCGCGTGCTCGAGGGCGAGCGGAAGCCCGGCCTCAACCGCGTATGGTGGGACTTGCGCTACGCGGCGCCCACGGTGCCCCGGCTGCGCACACCGCCCCCGGGCAAGTCGTTCGTGCGGGTCGGCACCGACGGCACGCGGCCCCTCGTCACCTGGGATCTCGACCTCTCACTGCGCGGGCCGCTCGTGCTCCCCGGCATCTACACCGTTCGTCTAACCGTCGGCGACACGACGCTCACCCAATCCCTCACGGTGCTGAAGGACCCCGGCACCGCGGGAACGGACGCTGACGTGCAGGCGCAGGGCCGGCTCGCGCTCGCCATCCGGGCGGAGCAGGATACCGTCGCACGGATGATCAACCGGCTCGAGTGGGTGCGGAAACAGCTCCAGGACCTCGCCGGCCAGCTGCGCGGCGATTCGGCAGTGGCGGGCGATTCGGGCGCGAAGCGGCTCGCCGCCCGCGCCGACTCGCTCGACCGGCGCGCGGTCGCGGTCGAGGGCGCGCTGTTCGACGTCCACTTGACGGGCGCGCGGGAGGACGCGTTCCGCAACCCGATGCAGCTCTACGGCCGGCTCGCAGCGCTGCAGTCGGACGTCGCGGAGAACGGCGTCGACTTCGCCCCCACGGCGCAACAGACGGCGGTGAACGAGCTGTTCAAGCAGCGGATCGCGGGTGCCGCGACCCGGTTCGCCGAGCTCATGGATAAGACCCTGCCGGCGTTCGCCGAGGAGTTGCGCAAGGCAACGCTGAAGGACCTGATTCTCCTGGGTCGATGATGAGAAGCGCTGGAGCACTCGCTCTGCTGGTGTCCCTCCTCGGCTCGTTGGCGGGGGCGCCGGCTCTCGGACAGGGGGGGGCAGGGGGGGGGCGAGAGTGGATGTTCGGTCCCTTCGAGAAACCCGCACAGGTGAACCCGGCGATCACCCCGCGTCGAGCCTCCAACTTCCTTTCCCCGATGAATGACAGCAGCGTTCATTGGGAGGACCATGCCACGTTCAATCCGGCTGCCGTGGTGAAGGACGGAAGGGTGTACGTGCTGTACCGCGCCGAAGATGCGACAGGCGAGATGCGAATTGGCCGGCACACCTCACGTATCGGGCTGGCGGAAAGCGACGATGGACTGCACTTCACGCGCAGAAGCACACCCGTGCTGTACCCCGACAAGGACACGCAGGCGACCTTCGAGTGGCCCGGGGGAGTCGAGGATCCCCGCATCGTCGAGACGGACGACTCCACCTACGTGCTCACCTACACGCAGTGGAACCGCGACATCCCCCGCCTTGCCATCGCGACCTCCCGGGATCTCGTCCACTGGAGCAAGCACGGCCCCGCATTCGCCACCAGCGACGGCGGGAGGTACCGGAATCTCGAATCCAAGTCCGGAGCCATCCTCAGCCGCGTCGAGGGGAATCGCGTCATCGCGACCCAGGTGAGCGGGAAGTACTGGATGTACTTCAACGTCCCCGACATTCTCATCGCGACATCCGACAACCTCGTGGATTGGACGCCGCTCGCAGATGCCGATGGGAGGCTGGTGAAGGTGCTTTCTCCTCGCCCGGGGTACTTCGACTCCTGGCTGGTGGAGGCCGGCCCGCCGGCCATCATCACGGACCACGGAATCCTCCTGATGTACAATGCGGGAAACAGCGGCAAGTACGGCGATCCGAGTCTTCCCCACCGGGTGTACACGGGCGGGCAGGCGCTCTATGATTTGCGAAATCCGCTCAGGCTGATCGCCCGCTCAGACGAGCCGTTCATCAAGCCCACGGAAGCCTACGAGCGGACCGGCCAGTACGTCGAGGGAACGACCTTCGTGGAGGGACTGGTGCGATTCAACGGACGCTGGTACCTGTATTATGGAACCGCCGACTCCCGGGTGGGCGTGGCGATCTGGGATCCGAAGCAAAGCGATGAGGGACAGAGAGGACGGCCCCGATGACCCTGGTGAGAGTTCCCCCACCGCTCCAGCAGGACGTTGACCTATCCCAGACCTACGACGCGGTGATCGTCGGCTCCGGCGCCGCCGGCGGCATGGCCGCCCACGTCCTCACGACCCGCGGCTTGCGCGTCCTCATGCTCGAGGCCGGAAAGAAGCTGCCTATCGAGCAGGAGCTCCGCTCGATGCAGTGGCCGTACGATCACCCCCGCCGGGGCGACGCCCCGCCGGGTTCGCACGCCGTGTCCTTCAACGAGTACACGATCCGGCAGCCGCCCTACGCCAAAGGCAGCGCATTCAAGCACGTCTACTCGTACGTCGGGGGATGGTCGGGATCCGACTACGTCAAGAACATCCTGGTCGACGAGAAGGACCACCCCTACACCGGCACCCGTTACGCCTGGGTGCGGGCCCGCTGCCTGGGGGGCAAGACCAACATCTGGGGCCGGCTGGCCCTCCGCCTGTCCGACTACGACTTCAAGGCCAAATCCCACGACGGCTACGGCGAGGATTGGCCCATCTCCTACACGGACCTGGCGCCCTATTACGACAAGGTCGACCTCTACCTCGGCATCTCCGGCGTCAAGGAGAACCTGCCTCATCTGCCGGACAGCCTGTTCCAACGACCCACCAAGCTCAATTTCGCCGAGGTGAAGCTGCGCCAGAGCCTGGCGAAGACGGGACAGGTCCTGACCCCGTACCGTGCCGGCGTCACGACCGACGGCCTGAAGCACAACAAGTACCGCAGCAAGTGCTACGGGCGCGGTGCCTGCCACCGGCGGCCGGGCGGGTGCGACATCCACGCCGTGTTCGATTCGCCCACCGGACTCATTTATCCCGCGATGGATACGGGTTACCTCACGGTACGGCCCAACTCGATCGCGTACGAGGTGCTGGTCGACAAGAACACAGGCCGGGCGCGTGGGGTGTCGTTCCTCGACAGCGAGACGCGCAAGTCGTACGCAGCCAAGGCAAAGGTCGTGATCCTGGCCGCCTCCACGCTCGAATCCGCCCGGCTGCTGTTGCTGTCGCGCTCCCCGCAGCACCCCAACGGCCTCGGCAACTCGAGTGGACACGTCGGTCACAACTTCTGCGAGCACGTGATGGGCCCCGGCGTCACCGGTCTGGTTAAGGAGCTCGTCGGGAAGCCGCACACCCTGGATGACGGCCGCCCGGGCGGGTTCTACATCCCGCGGTTCCGCAACTTGAAGGACCGCCAGCCCGGCTTCATCCGGGGCTACGGCTTCGAGGGGAACAGCGGCCATTCCATGTTCCCGGCGCACGTCATGAGCACGCCGGGATTCGGCGCCCAGTTCAAAAAGACCGTGCGCGATTACGCCGGGGCGTTCATCAGCATGGGCGCCTTCGGCGAGGTCCTGCCTCGCTACGAGAGCCACGTCGACTTGGATCCTGAGATGAAGGACGGCTGGGGGATCCCGGTGCTGCGCTTCCATTACCAGTTCTCGGACAACGAGCGCAAGATGGCGGAGGACATGGCCGCGACGGGCCGCGAGATGCTCGAGGCTGCGGGGATCGAGGTCGTGGGACAGGATCGTGAGATCCTCACCGAAGGGTGGTCCATCCACGAGCTGGGCACCGCGCGGATGGGCAACGACCCCAAGACTTCGGTTCTGAGCCAGTTCCAGCAGTCGCACGACGTGCGCAACCTGTTCGTGGTGGATGGCTCGAGCCACGTGAGCGCGTCGTGCCAGAATCCCACGTGGACCATCATGGCGCTGGCGTGGCGCTCCTGTGAGTATCTGGCGGACGAATTCAGGAAGGGGAACCTATGACGGACTCGCTCTCGCGTCGCGACATGATCGCGGCCACGGCCGCGGCGCTGGCCGTACCACTGCTCCCGGTCAAGGCGCCGACGGCGCCGGCCGCGGTTGGCTTGTCGGGCAAGTTCCTGACTCCGGCGGAGTACGCGCTGCTGGACGAGCTCACCGAGCTGATCATCCCCAGCGACGCCCATTCGCCCGGCGCGCGCGCGGCGGGAGTAGCCGGCTACATCGACAGCCGTCTGGCTGAATCCCTGGAGCCCGAGCGGCAGGCACTGTGGCGGTCCGGGCTCGAGGCGGTCGATGGGCTGTCCCGTGAGCTCAGCGGCCAGCCGTTCCTCACTGCAACTCCGGAC
>QHUY01000125.1:3982-15885 GCA_003223415.1 Gemmatimonadota bacterium | reverse complement strand
TGAGACTGTCACGGCGGTCGAACGCCGAATCGCGGAGCTGGACCGTCGCAGTCACACTGGTCGCGTTGATCGTGTCAGGGTGGACGACGAGCCGGACAATTTGCTGGCGGACGGTGACGCCCGCGGTCGCGGTGGCGGTGTCGAGCGCGGCGCGCACCGTCGCCTTGGCGCCGCTCTTCCGGGCGACGACGCACCCGCCGGGGATGAGCCGCAGGGTCGAGTCGGCGTCTACGGCCAGCTTGAACGAATCGGGGGTGAGGCCGGGGAGCGTCGTGCCGCGGGCGTCGCGCGCTGCCGATCGCAGGCACACGGTGTCGCCCGCGCTCGTGATGGTTGTGTCCACGGGTGCGAGTGTCAGCGCCGGCACCACCACCCGCACCGTCCCAGTCCCCCGCACCGGCCCCGCGGTGAAAGGCGTGCGACCGAGCTCCGCGGTGATCGTCGCGCTGCCCCGCGCCAGCCCCCGCACCTGCCCTAGGCCGTCCACGATGGCGACCGCGGGATCGCTGGAACTCCACGTGAGGCGATAGCCCGGTTTCGCCACGCCCCCGACCACAACCTTCGCCACGAGCTTCCCTGAATCGGCGATGCCCACGGTGTCGCCTGCGACCGTAACCGTGACCGTCGGATTGGAGGAGGAAAACAGCCGGTCCAGGTGGCAGGTCCAAACAGCCAGACTGCACACCAGGAGCAAGCAGCCCGTCACCAAGCGAGGGGCGGCGGGCATGCGGCTATCGGCAAAAGGTCGGAAACGCGACGCGGGTGCCATTACAGGCTTCGCGAACCTGTTCGGGTCCTATAACTTATGCCGTTCGACCTCCTACAGGTGTGCCAGCGGTCACCAGGGTACGTTGCAGGCCTGCGGCAACCTGGCGTTCCTCCCCACAGGTTGGCCCTGGAGCCCGGTTGCGTTAGCTTTGACAGGCAGTCAAAACCGTCGATTCGTGGTGATTTGCGGCTATTGCAGCCACGTTAAACAAGTCGCTAAAACGCCGGACTCCCCGTCCGTGTTGGCGACGGGGCTTTTCTTTTAGGGGCACGATGACCGATCGGCAGACCCGCCTCGCCCAGCTCCGCGCCGCCCTCCAGCGGCGCATCCTCGTCCTCGACGGCGCCATGGGGACGATGATCCAGTCCTATGGCCTGGAAGAACAGGACTTCCGCGGCGACCGGCTCAAGGACCACCCCAAGGAGCTGCGGGGCAACAACGACATCCTGGTGCTCACCCGCCCCGAGGTGATCGAGCAGATCCACCGCGCGTACCTGGACGCCGGCGCCGACCTGCTCGAGACGAACACCTTCAACTCGCAGGCGATCTCCCAGGCCGACTACGGCACCGAGCCGCTGGTGTACGAGCTCAACGTCGCGGCGGCCCGGCTCGCCCGGCGCGTGGCGGACGAGGTCACGGCGCGGACGCCGGACCAGCCGCGCTTCGTCATCGGCATACTCGGCCCCACCAACCGCACGGCATCCCTCTCGCCCGACGTGAACGACCCCGGGTACCGGAACGTCACCTTGGCCCAGCTGGCCGCCGCCTACCGCACCCAGGCCGAGGGTCTGCTGGACGGGGGCGCGGACGTGCTGATGGTCGAGACCGTCTTCGACACCCTGAACTGCAAGGCCGCCCTGTTCGCCCTGCGCGGCCTGCTGGACGAGCGCAGGATGGACGTGCCGCTGATGGTCTCCGGCACGATCACCGACGCGAGCGGGCGGACGCTCTCGGGCCAGACGGTCGAGGCGTTCTGGAACTCGATTCGGCACGCGGGACTCTTCAGCGTCGGCCTGAACTGCGCCCTGGGCGCGGCGCAGCTCCGGCCCTACCTGGACGACCTGTCGCGCCTCGCCGACGTGCCGGTGAGCTGCCACCCGAACGCCGGCTTGCCGAATGCGTTCGGCGGCTACGACCAGACGCCGGCGGCGATGGCGGAGCTGGTGGGCGAGTTCGCCCGCTCGGGGCTGGTGAACATCGTCGGTGGCTGCTGCGGCACGACGCCGGCGCACATCCGTGCCGTCGCCGACGCCGTCGCGGGACTCGCGCCCCGGGCGAGTCCCGCGGTCGCGCCCATCTGCCGGCTGGCCGGCCTCGAGCCGCTCAACATCCGGCCGGACACGCTGTTCGTGAACATCGGGGAGCGGACCAACGTCACCGGCTCTTCGCGGTTCGCCGCGCTCATCAAGGCCGGGGACTACGAGGCCGCGCTGGAGGTGGCACGCCAGCAGGTCGAGAACGGCGCCCAGATCATCGACGTGAACATGGACGAGGGGATGCTCGACGCGCCGGCCGCGATGGAGCGCTTCGTACGGCTCGTGGCGGCCGAGCCCGACATCGCCAAGGTCCCCGTCATGGTCGACTCGTCGCGCTGGGAGGCGCTCGAGGCGGGGCTCCAGAACCTCCAGGGCAAGGGCATCGTCAACTCCATCAGCTTGAAGGAGGGCGAGGCGGAATTCCTCGCCAAGGCGCGTCTCGTCCGTCGCTATGGAGCGGCGGTGGTCGTGATGGCATTCGACGAGCAAGGCCAGGCCGACGCAGCCGACCGCCGGGTGACGATCTGTGCGCGGGCCTACCGCCTCCTCACCGAGCAGGCGGGCTTCCCACCCGAGGACATCATCTTCGACCCCAACGTCTTCGCGGTCGGGACCGGGATCGAGGAGCACAACCTGTACGCCCTCGCGTACCTCGAAGCGGTGCGCCGCATCAAGGAAACGCTGCCGCGCGCGCTGGTGAGCGGCGGGGTGAGCAACCTCTCCTTTGCGTTCCGGGGGAGCCCCAAGATCCGCGAAGCGATGCACTCGGCCTTCCTTTATCATGCGATCAAGGCCGGGATGGACATGGGGATCGTGAACCCGGGCCAGCTCGCCGTTTACGAGGACATCCCGCCCGACCTCCTGGTGGCGGTCGAGGACGTCCTCTTCAACCGGCGGCCCGACGCGACCGACCGGCTCACGGCGCTGGCCGAGCAATACCGCGGCAGCACGGCCACGGCCAAGGAGGACGCCGCCTGGCGCACGTTGCCCGTGGCCGAGCGGCTCAAGCACGCCCTGGTCGAAGGGATCCTCGACCACATCGAGCCGGACGTCGAGGAAGCGCGCCAGCACGCCGGGCGGCCGATCGACGTGATCGAAGGCCCGTTGATGGACGGCATGAACGTGGTGGGCGACCTCTTCGGAGCGGGGAAGATGTTCCTCCCGCAGGTGGTCAAGAGCGCGCGCGTCATGAAAAAAGCGGTGGCGCAGCTGGTGCCTTACCTCGAGGCGGAGCAGCGGGCGAGCGGCGGCGTGCGGCGCGCCGGCACGGTGATCATGGCCACCGTCAAAGGCGACGTGCACGACATCGGCAAGAACATCGTGGGCGTCGTGCTGCGCTGCAACAACTACGAGGTGATCGATCTCGGCGTGATGGTGCCCGCCCAGACGATCCTCGATACGGCACGCGAGCGGCGCGCGGACGTGATCGGTCTCTCGGGGCTGATCACCCCGTCGCTCGACGAGATGGTGCACGTCGGCCGGGAGATGAGTCGCCAGGGGTTCACGATCCCCCTGCTCATCGGGGGCGCGACGACATCCCGCGCCCACACGGCGGTGAAGATCGCTCCGGCCTACCACGGGCCGACGATCCACGTGCTCGATGCGTCGCGCGGTGTGGGCGTCGTGAGCCAGCTGCTCTCGGCCGAGCGCCGGGAGGCGTTCCTGCGGGAGATCCGCGACGAATACGACCGGCTCCGCACCGAGCACGGCGCCCGGGACGCGGACCGGGTGATTCTGCCGCTGGCCGAAGCCCGGCGGCGGCGGGCGCAAATCGACTGGGCGGCCTACGATCCTCCCGCGCCGCGCCGGCCCGGCGTGACGACCTTCGCCGACTACCCGCTCGCCGAGCTGGTGCCCTACATCGACTGGACGCCGTTCTTCCAGGCGTGGGAGCTGAAAGGGAGCTACCCCGCGATCCTCGAGGATTCGGTCCTGGGCGAGCAGGCCCGGAAGCTCCTCGTCGACGCGCAGGCGCTGCTGCAGCGCATCGTGGGGGAGCGGCTGCTCGGGGCCCGCGCGGTGCTCGGCCTCTTCCCCGCGAATGCCGTGGGAGACGACGTGCGGATCTACACGGGGGAAGACCGCGCCACGGTCCGCGCTGTGATGCGCGGGCTGCGCCAGCAGTTCGAGAAGGGGCCCGGACGACCGAACCTGTGCCTCACCGATTTCGTCGCCCCGAAGGAGAGCGGCAAGGCCGACTGGGTCGGGGCGTTCGCCGTGACGGCCGGGGTCTGCCTCGAGGCGCTGTGCGCCGCGTTCGAGCGGGACAACGACGACTACTCGAGCATCCTGGCGAAGGCCCTCGCCGAGCACGAGCGGGTGCGGACCGAGTTCTGGGGGTACGTCCCGGAGGAGCGGCTCGACCGGGCGGCGCTAGTGGACGAGCGCTACCGCGGGATTCGCCCCGCGCCGGGCTATCCCGCCTGTCCCGAGCACACGGAGAAGCGGGTCTTGTTCGATCTCCTCGACGCGCCGCGGGCGGCCGGCATCACGCTCACCGAGTCGTGCGCGATGCTGCCGGCGGCGTCGGTGAGCGGCTGGTACTTCGCCCACCCCGCGGCCCACTACTTCGGCCTGGGGCGGATCGGGCGGGGGACCAGGTGACGGACTACGCCGCGCGCAAAGGGATGTCGGTGCCCGAGGCGGAGCGCTGGCTGGCGGCGAACCTGGCCTATGACCCCGGGGCGTCGCCCCGGGGTTAGCCGGGGGTTATAATTCCCACATGGACCAGCCCATCCGGATCACGGCCGAGCCGGTCGACACCTACCGCTGCAAGTTCGTGCTGAACACGCTGGTGCTCCCCAGCGCGTTGCGGCGGTTCACGTCCGCCGCGGACGCCCAGGGCAGCCCGCTCGCCGAAAACATCTTCGCGATTCTGGGCGCCGGGATCACCGAGGTCGTCGTCTCGGGAAACCTGGTGACGGTGGTGAAGAACAACCCGGCTCCGTGGCAGGAGATCGGCAAGACGATCGGCGGCGCGATCCGCCTCGCGATCGCCGGCGCCCAACCGCCGATCGCCCCCAAGCTGGAAGCGCCGCCCGCCGCCGCCGAACCCGTCGATGACGACGTGCTCTATGACCGCGTGGCGCAGCTGTTCGACGAGCAGGTGAACCCGATGGTAGCCCGGCACGGCGGCCGGGTCGATCTGATCGACGTCCAGGAGGCCGTGGTCATGCTGCGGCTCGGCGGCGGCTGCCAGGGGTGCGGCATGGCGGACGTCACCCTGCGGCAGGGGATCGAAGCGATGCTCCACCAGGCCATCCCCGAGGTGAAAGGCATCGTCGACATCACCGACCACGCCGCCGGCGCCAACCCCTACTTCGCCGCTGCGAAGAAGTAATCTGACCCGGCTTCTGCTGCTGCTGCCTTCCACCACATATCGCACCACCGCTTTCGTCGAGGCCGCGCGGCGCCTGGGCGTGGACCTGACCGTCGCGTCCGAGCGGTCCAGCACCTTCGAGCGGGCGCAGCCGGCCAACCTCCTGACCCTCGACTTCGGCGATCCCCGGGGCGCCGCCGCAGACGTGCGACGCTTCGCCCGCGACCACCCGATCGGTGGTGTGGTCGGCGTGGACGACGACACCGCGGTCGTCGCGGCCGCGATCGCCGCCGACCTGCACCTGGGGGTGGGCAACTCGGAGAGTGCCGCTCTCGCCGCGCGCGACAAGCATGTTCAGCGCGTGACGCTCGCGGCGGCCGGGGTGCCAGTGCCGCGCTTCTCGCTGCACCCGCTGGAGGAGGACGCTGCCGGCCTCGCTGGGCGCGTCGCCTATCCCTGTGTGCTGAAGCCCCTGCGCCTGGCGGCGAGCCGCGGCGTGATCCGGGCCGATGCCCAGGCGGAGTTCGTCACCGCGCGGGAACGGCTGCGGCGCATTCTGGAGCAGCCCGAGGTGGCGAAGTGCGGCGAATGGGCGCGGCAGTTCCTGGTCGAAGAGTTCATCCCCGGACCCGAAGTGGCGCTCGAGGGGCTGCTCGTGGCCGGCCGGCTCCACGTCCTCGCCCTCTTCGACAAGCCCGACCCGCTCGACGGCCCCTTCTTCGAAGAGACGATCTACGTGACTCCCTCCCGCCTCCCCCTTCTGGAGCAGGGAGCAGTCCGGCAGGTCGCGCAGGATGCCGTGAGCGCGCTCGGCCTGCGGGATGGTCCCGTGCACGCGGAGCTCCGTGTGAACGAGCGTGGGCCCTGGCTGATAGAGCTCGCCGCGCGGCCGATCGGGGGGCGGTGCTCGGCGGTGATGAGATTCGAGACGCGGGAGGCGGGATGCGGGATGCGGGAAGCGTCGCTCGAGGAGCTCATCCTGCGTCACGCCCTCGGTCTGCCTCTGCCCAGCCTCGAGCGCGAGCGCCGGGCCGCCGGCGTGATGATGATCCCTGTCCCGGGCGCCGGCGTGCTGCGAGAGGTGCGGGGCGTCGCCGAGGCGCGGGCGGTGCCGCTCGTCGAGGAGATCGCGATCACCGCGCACCCGGGCCAGGAGTTGGTGCCGTGGCCGGAGGGCTTCCGCTATCCCGGCTTCATCTTCGCGCGCGGGGAGACGCCGGCGGCGGTCGAGGCCGCGCTGCGCGCCGCGCACGGCCGGCTGCACTTCGTGCTGGAGCCGGTGCGCGCGTGACCGCGGCGTTCGTCGTTCCTCGCGACACGAGGCTGCCGCGTGCCGCGATCGTCGCGATCTACGGCCTGGTGCTGTTGTGGGCCGGCGGCGAGGTGCTGCGCTCGCTCGCGCGCGTCGATAGCGTCGTGTTCACCGGCTACGTCCAGGTGGGCGAGGCGGTGCTGCAGGGGAAGGACCCCTATGGCGGCGGCCTGGCGGGGATCAACACCTGGCCCCCGTTCTTTTTCTTCGTCGCGGCCGGCCTCGCGCTCCTCGCGCGGGGGATCTCCCTGCTCGGTGCGCTGTTCCTGTGGCAGCTCGGCGGCGTGCTCGCCATCTGGGGGTGCCTGAAGCTGTGCGCGCGACTCTACGTGGACGGCGGGGACACCCTCACCTTCTGGCCGCGCTCAGCCGATCGCCTGGCGTTCGTCTCGGCTGCCGTGCTCGTGCCGTTCATCATGATGGCGCGGCTGTTCCAGGAGCATGCGCAGCATACCCAGATCAACGTGCAGGTGCTGTTCCTGGTG
Source organism: Gemmatimonadota bacterium (assembly GCA_003223415.1). Classification (GTDB taxonomy): domain Bacteria; phylum Gemmatimonadota; class Gemmatimonadetes; order Gemmatimonadales; family GWC2-71-9; genus 13-1-40CM-70-15. The sequence goes on along the minus strand of QHUY01000125.1, from coordinate 8,744 downwards.
CTGCTCGCCTTTTACTGGTTTCGAGGGGCGCGGCCGGCACTGGGCGGGAGCGCGCTCGCGCTGGCGGCGAGCGTGAAGGCGGTGCCCGTGGCGCTCGTCCTGTACCTGGTCTACAAGCGGGCGTGGCGGGAGACGGGGTGGACGCTCCTGTTCCTGGTGCTGCTCGCCTTTTACTGGTTTCGAGGGGCGCGGCCGGCACTGGGCGGGAGCGCGCTCGCGCTGGCGGCGAGCGTGAAGGCGGTGCCCGTGGCGCTCGTCCTGTACCTGGTCTACAAGCGGGCGTGGCGGGAGACGGGGTGGACGCTCGCGTACCTGGTGCTGCTCAACCTGGCGCTGCCCGTCTTCGTCCTCGGCCCGCATGAGACGGCCACGTACTGGCACCGCTGGCGCGAGGTGTCCGACGTGCAGATCGCCGGCGCGGGGAGCGCTCATTACTACAACCAGTCGCTGCTCGCCGCGCTCAAGCGACTGCTTCCCGGTGGCGGGGTCGCGCTGCCGCTGTTCTACGCGCTCGCCGCGCTCGGCGCCGCGGGGCTGGCGTGGGCGTTCCGCCACGATCCACCGGATCTGCGCGACCCGCGCACCGCCGCCGAGCTGGCCACCTGCCTCGGCGCACTCGTCGTGGTGGATCCCCTGGCCTGGAAGGCGCACTACGTCACCCTCGTGGCGGCCTACTTCTTCTGTTGGGAGGCGCTGCGGCGGCTGCCGGCCGGCGGGGGCGGGGCGGGATGGTGGCGCTGGGCGCTGTGGTGGGGGAGCTTCGCCTGCGTGTCGCTGAGCGCGCCGCTGGTGGTGGGCGAGCGCATCAACAACGCCCTCGAGACCGCGAACGTGATCCTGGTCGGGGCGCTGCTCGTGATCGGACTGGCGCTGTCGCTCAGGCCGCGGTTGCGACCGCTTCCATCCAGAAGCGCGGCACCGTAGAGACGCCGAGCTCGTTCATCGTGCGGACGAGGCCGATCTCGAGCGCCCGCGCGCCCTCTTCGAGCGGCACGCCGGGGAGCGCGCCCTCGATGAAGAGAGAAAAGCGGGCGATGTCCACCATGCTCTCGAACGTGAAGTTCACCTTCACCAGCTCGATGGCCGGTGGCGCGAACCCCGCGGCTACGCAGAGGGCGGAGTATTGCTCGGGGGAGAGGAAGTCCCGGGCCGTGGCCTTCTCCGTGTGGTGCACGTCGAGGCCGCGCTCGCGCAGCGCCTGCACGGCCCGCACGATCCAGCGACGCCAGAACTTGCTCGTCCCCTCCACGTAGGCGCCGTTGAAGAAGGTCGAGTTGAACGCGAACACCCCTCCGCGCGGGAGGATCTTGCGCACCTCGCCGATCACCTGCGCCTTGTCCGGCACCAGATGGATCGCATTCAGGAACACCACGGCATCCGCGCGCGGCACGATGCCGGAGAGGGACTCAGCCGTGCCCTGGATGAACTCGGTGATCCGCGATTTGATCGCGGCCCGCGCCCGCTCGATCGCCGAGGGTGAGGGATCGATGCCGATGACCCGCACGTCGCGGGCATCGCCGAGCCGCTCGAGGATGAGCTTGGTGACCGCGCCGGGGCCGCAGCCCAGATCCACGATGATCTGCCGCCCGGGGCAGATCACCCGCTCCACGATCCACCGGTTCACCTGCGCGAAGAACGGGTGCCGCGTGAACGGCGTGAACGAGAACTTGTCGTCCTCCGCTTCGTTTCCCGCTGTGGGCGTCAGAATCGGTGTACCTCCAGTGCCGTCACGTGCACGTCGAGGTTGTGGTTCACCCGGTAGCCGACCAACCCCGCCGCGTCCACGTTGGCGGCCTTCGAGACGAAGACGTCCTTGCCGTTGACGAGGAAGCGGACGCTGTCTCCCTTGACCGCGACGCCCAGCTCGTTGGTCGCCGCGCCGGTCGCGCTGTCGGCCTTCACGACCGCCGGGCTCGGGGTCCAGTCGGGCGTCACAAACGAGGTCGAGTCGCCGCTGCGGCGCTTGACGAGAAACGTCCCGTCGCTGCGCACGAGGAAGTACGTGTAGCGCTGCTCCACGCCGGCGAGGTCGCGGCCGCCGAACAGCAGGCCGTAGCCTTCGGGATGCCGCGGCGCCTTGGTCTGGGTGAACGTCGCCACGATGTCGTAGGAGCCCGAGGCGGTATCGGCGGCGCGCCAGAGGATCACCGCGGGGCCGAGCGTCGTGTGGTAGCCGCTTCCCATCGCCACGAACTTCACGTTGGCGAGCGGGGCGTTCTTGTCGGTGTGGGCGCGCCAGCCGGCCGGGAGTGAGCCTCCGCCCGCCACCGCGTTGTTGGGGTCGGCGCCCTGGGCGAGGAGCGCCACGGGAAGCGTGAGCAGAACGCCGAGCGTCAAACGGGAACCCCTGGGCATAAGTGTGAACAACCTCACGACACGTGACCGATCGGCCTGGTCGGCCTTCCACAGGGCAGCTACTTTGCAATCTAAGTGACTCGTCCAGAACGTCTTAGTCAAGAGCGGGAATTGACCCTGTTGCGCCGCCTCAAGTCGCGAGACCAAGTGGCGCTGGCCGAGCTGTACGACCTGCTCTCCCCGTGGGTGCTGGGTCTGGTGTTTCGCATTTTGCAGGACGCGGCGGAGGCCGAAGAGGTCCTGAGCGACGTCTTCGTGCAGGTGTGGGACCGCATCGACCAGCACGATGCGAGGCGTGGGCCCCTGGTGCCATGGGTGCTGTCGATCGCGCGCAACCGCGCGCTGGACGCGCTGCGGCGCCGGCGGCGGTGGTGGCGTAAGGCGGAGCGGTGGGAGCGGGCCCGGTCAGCGGAAACCGGCGACCAGGAGCCAGCGCCCGATCCGGCGGAGGCGGCGGTGCCGGGCTGGCCGGTGCACCAGGAGGTGCACCGGGCGTTGGCCGCGCTGCCGGAGGAGCAACGGCGGGTGGTGTTGCTGGCGCATTTCGAGGGGCTGACGCACTCGGAGATCGCCCGGCGGACCGGCCTGCCGCTGGGAACGGTGAAGACGCGCCTGCGGATGGCGCACGCGAAGTTGGCTGAGGCGTTGAGCGACCTCAAGGACTGGATGGCATGAGCGATTGGCTGGGGATGGCCGCGCGACCGCGGGGACCGCGCCCTGAGTTGAAGGCGCAGGTGCTGGCGCGCGCGCGGGAGCGACGGGGTAGGAGGGGGCGCTGGAGCGTCCGGTTGGCGGCGGCGGCGGGGCTGTTGCTCGTCGCCGGGGGGGGCGCGTGGTCTTACCGCACCGTCATCGCCCTGCAGGCTGAGCGCGACCGGCTGCTCGCTGACCTGCAGGGAGCGCGGGACAGTCTCGCGTATGTGGTGGGGACCACGTCGCGGGTGATCCAGATCCCGGTGTCGACCAACGGGCGAGTGGGGGCGGTGACGATCTTCGCGGACAGCACCAAGCACCGTTGGCTGGTCCGCTGCGAAGGGCTCGCTCCCAACCAGCCCGACCAGTCCTATCAGCTGTGGTTCATCACGGACAAGGGCATGAAGAGCGCGGCGGTGATGGCGATGGACACCGACTCCCCGATGGTGCTGGCGCTCGACATGCCCCAGGATTCGAGCCGCGTGATGGGGGCGGCGATGAGCATCGAGGCCCGCCAGGGCTCGGCGGAGCCCAAGGGGCCGATGGTGTTTCAGCTGAATCTCTAGGAGCCGTCAGTGATCAGCCGTCAGCCATCAGCCGTCGGCCGTCAGTGACGCGGCCGCCGTCCCCCGTCCTCAGATTGGCTTGAAGAGCTCGGCGAGCTCCAGCACGCATGGTTGCGCGGCTCCCTCGGGCTCCCACACCAGCCGTTCCCGCTCGATGGTGGGGAAGCGCGCGTCCGGGGTCCACGCTTCGACGGTGTGCGCATCGGCGTCGACGAGCCAATAGACCGGCACTCTCGCCTCCTGGTACCAGCGTCGTTTGGTAAAGCGGTCGGCGCGTGCGGAGGAGGGGCTCAGGACTTCCGCGACGAGGAGCAGGGTGCGGATCTTGGACCATTGCAGGGTACGCGCCTGGTCCAGTGGCACCACGAACACGTCGGGCTGGACCAGCGTTTCGGGCGCCCAGGAGATGTCGGCGGGCGAGGCCACCACATGGCCAACGGGCTCGCGCGCCAGATACTCGCTCAGCGCGACCAGCAGGCGACCCACGATCTCCTGGTGCCACAGCCGCGGGGCGGGGGTCACGAGCAGCTCCCCGTGCACCACTTCGTAGCGCTGGCCGTCGTCGGGCAGCGCGCGCACCATTTCGGCAGTGAAGTACGTCGGGGCGGCCATGCCCATATGATGGACTCCTCGGCCGAGCGGAAGCAAGAGCGGGACACCGGCGAAAATGGCCGTCATATCCGTGGCAAGCGTCATCGTTTTCTGGCGCTGCGGTACGGAAGTGTGCGTGGTCGTGCGGCGAGTTTCCCGTCCGACGATCGGACCGTCCGACTATCCGACGATACTCAGATTGGCTTGAACAGCTAGGCGTTGGCCATGCCCACGATGGGCTTGTCGAAATCCCGGTCGCCGAAGCCCACCGCCCGCAGCATCGCGCGGTTGGGGGAGCGCTGCACGCCTGCCGTGATCGTGCGACTGCGAAGTTGGCGGGCCATGCGTGTAACCTTAATATGAGCCCAATACCCGGAGGTCGCGCGCCAGCCCCCTGAGCTCGGACAGCGCCTCTGCGACGCCTCCCCGCGGATCACCGGCCACGTCGAGGTAGAACGCGTACTCCCAGGGCCGCCCCGGGAGCGGGCGCGACTCGATCTTCGTCAGGTCCAGGTGGCGTGCGGCGAACACGCCCAGCGCGCGGTGCAGCGAGCCCG
>QHUY01000125.1:0-3947 GCA_003223415.1 Gemmatimonadota bacterium | reverse complement strand
TCGCGAGCCACGACGAGAAACCGCGTGTAGTTCTCGGGGTGGTCTTCGAGTCCCTCGCAAAGGACCATGGCGCCGTACAACGTCGCCGCCAGGGATGAGCCGATCGCCGCTTCGGCCGCGATCCCGCCGGCCATCAGGTCTCGGACGCTGCCGGCCGTGTCGTAGGCCGGAACCGGAGTGAGACCCGGGTGGCTCGCGAAGAACGTGCGGCATTGCGCGAGCGCGACCGGGTGCGAAGCGACGCGACGGATCTGAGCCATGGTCGTCCCCGGCCGGACGATCAGGCAGTGCCGGACGCGCACCTGCGTTTCCCCCACGACGTGGAGTGCGTGGGCGCCCAGAGCGTCGTAGGCCTCGTGCACCGAGCCCGCGAGCGAGTTCTCGATCGGGACGACCCCGCGTCCGGCCTCCCCGGCCTCGACCGCCCGGAACAGCTCCGTGAAGCCTCGGCAAGGCACCAGGCGAACCTCCTGCCCCAGCGCCTCCAGGGCCGCGGCGTGGCTGAACGACCCGGCCTCTCCCTGGATCGCGACGACGACAGTCACAGCACCTCCGCAGTAGCACCGAGAAAGGCGAGCGGCCCGCCTCGGGCTTGGGGTGTCAAGGCTTGGGTTGACGGATAGACTGTGGAGCGGTCGAATAAGCCCCACTTGCACCCGGAGGTCACCGTGACCCGCGCGCCGAACGTCACCGCCACCTGGTTCCGCTGGGACGAGGTCCTCGAAGAACGCCTGACCGACCTGCTCTCCCGGCGCCTGATCACCGGCGAGCGGGCCATGCTCGCCCACGTGTACTTGAAGAAAGGATGTGTCGTGCCGAAGCACCATCACGACAACGAGCAGTTCACCTACATCCTCGAAGGTGCGCTCAGGTTCTTCGTGGGTGACGACGGTGCGCACGAAGTGATCGTGAAGGCCGGTGAGGTACTGCACTTGCCTTCCAACCTACCGCATGAGGCGCTCGCGCTTGAAGACACGCTGGACTTCGACATCTTCTGCCCGCCGCGGCAGGACTGGCTCAACAAGACAGACGATTACCTGCGGCGCTAGGCGACGCTCAGCCTACCCCTTCCCCGCCGCCAGCTCGTGGACCGTGACCACCTCCACGATCTTGAGCCGCCGCTTGCCCATGGGGAGGGTGATCGTCACCGCCTGCCCGACCTTGCCGCCGAGCAGCGCCGTGCCGAGCGGCGACGCCATCGAGACCGGCCGCTCCTTGGCGTCGTCGTCCCCCTCGATGAACTCGCCCAGCGTCAGTGCGTAGACCTCCGTCAGCTTCGTGTCGAGGTCCCGCACCGTCACCCGCGAGCCGAAGCCGACGCGGTCCCGGGGAATGTCCTTCTCGGACACACCGGAGAGCTTGGAGAGCCGCAGGCGCAGATGCGTGAGCCGGGCGGAGGCGAAATGCTGCCGCTCGAGCGCGGCCTTGAACTCCGAGTTCTCGCGCAGGTCGCCGTGAGCGAGCGCTTTCTCGATCTCCTTCGGCAAGACGAAGGAGATCTCGTGGTTCAGGCGCTCGACCTCGGCCTGGAGCTTTGCCTTGAGTTCGTCGATCATGGACGGGAAAAGCTACGCGGACCGAAACAGCTCGTGAAGGTCCACCGTGAGGGCCGGGGTGGCAGCATCTGGTTGCCAGCGAATCGTGTCCTCCCCCCCCCCCCCGTACACCACCGCCGCCATGGCGCCCGGACCCCACACCTCGACCTGTTCCTGCTCGCAATCCACGATCCAATACTCCGTCACTCCACGCTCCTGATAGAGCGCCCGCTTGCGCCCACGGTCGGTGCGGGCGGTGGACGGCGACAGGATCTCGACCGCCAGATCGGGAGCGGCGATGACCTCCCGCTCCGTAATGACGTCCGACCGGCTCCGGTGGATGAAGAGCATGTCGGGCTCCACCAGCGTGAGCCTCCCGAGCACGACGTCCACGGGCGCGAAGTACAATTCCCCGAGGCCGTGGCGGGATACGTAGTTCCCCAGGAGGAGATACAACCGGCCCAACGTGCGCTGGTGCCGTGTCCCCGGCGCGGGCGTCACGAACAGCTCGCCGTCGATGATTTCGTAGCGGTTGCCGTCGTCCGGCATCGCCCGCACGTCGTCCACGGTATAGAGTCGCGTGGGAGAAGGCATGGACACAAGGTCGCCTCGGCGTTGGAGCCGAGTCAAGCTGCGACGCGGGCACCGGCGGCGCGGCATCGTTTCGTTGCGACGCGGCGCGATCGAGCGCATCTTGCAGGCGCATGTCCTTGAACCTCCGCACCTACCACGAGCTCGCCGGCGCCGACCGCTCCGGGCTCCCCGAGCAGATCGCCGCCCAGCGGCGCCGCGTGACCGAGCGGCTCGCCGGCGTCGGCCGGCTGATCGCGGTGATGAGCGGCAAGGGGGGGGTGGGCAAGAGCTTCGTGACCGCCCACCTCGCCCGAGCCCTGGCGCGCGCCGGCCGGGCCGTGGGGGTGCTGGACGCTGACTTGAACGGCCCGACCATGCCTCGCCTGCTGGGAGTGGACCACTCCCCACTCCCCACTCCCGACGGCGCCATCGAGCCCGCCATCGGAGTTGATGGGGTGAAGTGCATGTCCATGGACCTGCTGCTCCAGGACGGCGCGCCCCTCACGTTCCGCGGCCCCCAGGCCGAGAGCTTCGTGTGGCGGGGCGCGCTCGAGGCCGCGGCCCTGCGTGAGTTCCTGGGCGATGTCGCCTGGGGGGCGCTCGACATGCTGCTGCTCGACCTGCCTCCCGGTATCCAGCGCTTCCATGAGTTGGGCGACCTGCTCTCCACGCCGCCGCCCGTGCTCACCGTGACCATCCCCACGCCGGAATCCCGTGACGCGGTGCGGCGTGCGATGCGTGCCGCCTCCGACCGCAGCGCGCCGCTGCTCGGCGTCGTGGAAAACATGGTGGACGGGCACTTCACCGGCACCGCCGGCGCCGACCTCGCCGCCGAGTTCAGCGTCCCCCTGCTCGCGCGCATTCCCTGGCACCCGACACCCGACACCTGGGACCAGCTGGCGCAACAACTCGGTAGCTCGGCATGAACCATTCCGCATTCCGCATTCCGCATTCCGCATTCGTATGAAGTTCCTCTGCGTCGCCTGCGACCGTCAAATGCTCTTCGAGGAGCGCCAGCTCCCCGGGGACGGCACGCTCGCGGCGGCGTTCAAGTGCCCAGCGTGCGGCCGGGTGGTGGCACTGCTCACCAACCCGATGGAGACGCAGCTCGTCGCCTCCCTCGGCGTGGTCATCGGCGGGCGGACCGTGCCCGCACAACCGCTCGAGACCGTGCGGGGCATGGTGGCCACAGGGAGAGACGACGCCTTTACGGACAACGGACAACGGAAAACGGAAAACGCTCCGATGTGGTCTCCGGAAGCCCAGGAGCGCCTCCAACGCGTGCCGTCGTTCGTGAGGGGGATGGTGAAGAAAGTCTACACGGATTACGCCCGGCAGCACGGCATTCCCGAGATCACCCCCGCAGTCATGGACACCGCGCGGGCGGAGCTGGGGCTCGAAGCGATGTGAGCAGCTTCGAGGAGCGGGTCGTCCATGGGCTCCGGGTCCGCATCGACCGCGCCCTGTGCGTCGGGTTCGGGGACTGCGTGAAGGCCGCGCCCGAAGGTTTCAAGCTGGACGAAGACAGTGTGGCGGTATTCGTGCAGCCGGAGGCGGTCGAGCGCGACCGTTTGCTGCACGCGTGCGACGCTTGTCCGGTGGATGCGATCACGGTGTGGGACGAAGCAGGGAAGCAGCTCGTTCCTACCGCGCCTTCAGATAGCGGGTAAACCAGGTGACGGCGAGCTCGGTGACCCTCCTGAGGGCGCCCGGCTCTTCGAACAGGTGCGACGCGCGCGGCACTACCGCGATTTTCTTTACACTCCTGAGCCGAACAAAGGCTCGGCGGTTCAGCGCGACAACGACGGGGTCGGCTCCTCCAACGATCAAGAGCGTCGG
>QHUY01000123.1 GCA_003223415.1 Gemmatimonadota bacterium | reverse complement strand
CGCGGTTTCCCAGCTGCTCGGCTTCCGCCAAGACGAGCTCCTCGAGCAGTCGCTGTCGCGCTTCATCAGCCCCGAGGAGACACGGGAGTTCACGGCGGCGCTACGGGAAGTCGTGGAGCGGGGCGTCACCCGCAACGCCCGCCTCAACCCGCGCAGCGCGAGCGGGGAGGGGATCCCCACGACCCTCAACGCCTCGGCGCTGCGCGACCCGGACGGCAAGGTGATCGGCGCCATCGGGATCCTGCGCCACATGCGCGAGCTGGACAAGGCTCGGGCCTACGCCGAGAGCCTGATCAAGAACGCTCCGGACCCGGTGTTCGTGTCGGACCTCGAAGGGAAGATCCTGCAGGCCAACGATGCGGTCTTCGCGCTCCTCGGCTTCCGTCCGGACGAGCTGATCGAGCAGTCGCTGTCGCGCATCATCTCGCCCGAGGAGACGCGCGCGTTCCTGGCCGCCCTGCGGGAGGTGGTGGAGCGGGGCGTCACCCGCAACGCTCGGCTCAACCCCCGGAGCGCGAGCGGGGAGGTCATCCCTACGACCCTCAACGCCTCGGCGCTGCGCGACCCGGACGGCAAGGTGATCGGTGCCATCGGGATTTTGCGTGATATGCGGGAGTACGCGCAGGTGGTTCGCGATCTTGAGAAGTCGAAGACTGAGCTGCAGGAGAAGATCTTGGATCTGGAGAAGTTCGAGGAAGTGGTCGTCGGCCGCGAGCTGAAGATGATCGCCCTCGAGAAGGAGCTGGAGAACCTCCAGAAACACGGCGGGGGGCTGAGGCTCGGGCGGGCCTGATCGCGATGGCGGAGACCGTGATACAGAATCCTAGCGCGGCCGCGGGCCCGGTACCCGTCTTCACTAGGTACGGGGCGGGGGTCGAGAGCCGACTGCGCGCGCACATAGAGATGCTGGAGCGCCGTCTGCGACAGCGCGATGCGCAGCGCCGCGCCATGCTGCACATCCTCGCCGACTACGAGCAGGACCGCCGACGACTGGCCCGCCAGACGGAGCGGCTCGACAACTCGCGCCGGGCCGTGCTGCACATCCTGCAGCACTCGCACAAGGACAAGCTACGTCTGGAGGCCAGCCGCAAGGCCATGATCCACATCATGGGGGACCTACGGGAGACCACGGCCGAGGTCCAGCGGCGCGAACAAGAGCTGCGCGACAAACAGGAGCAGCTCGTGCAGGCGGGAAAGCTCGCCACGCTCGGCGAGCTCACCACGGGCGTCGCCCACGAGCTCAACAATCCACTCAACAACATCGGCTTGTTCGTGGGCAATGCGGTCGACTTGATCGAGCTCGCCGTGACGGAAAAGGGGGAGATCGTCGGCGAGCTGCGCCACGCCATGCAGCAGGTCAGCAAGGCCACGGAGATCATCTCGCACCTGCGTACCTTCGGGCGGGCGGCCCCAGTCAGCCGCGCGCCGATCTCCCTGAGGGAGGTGATCGCGCGGGCGCTTTCTCTCATGGGGGAGCAGCTCCGGCTGCGCGAGATCGAGGTCACGGTGGACCTGGGTCCGCAGGAGCCGCTGGTCGTGGGGAATGCGATTCAGCTGGAGCAGGTCTTCATCAATCTGTTGACCAACGCGCGCGACGCGGTGGCCGAGTCGCCGCGCAAGGAGATTCGCATTTCGGGTGCGGTCGGCTCCGCGGCGGTGGAGATCGCGGTCGCCGATACCGGGGGCGGAATTCCCCCCGGGCTCGAGCGGCGGATCTTCGATCCGTTCTTCACCACCAAGGAGGTCGGCAAGGGCACGGGCCTGGGCCTCTCCATCACCTACGGGATCATCAACGAGCACGGCGGCACGATCTCGGTGGTGAGCCCGCCAGGCGAAGGCGCGAGGTTCCTCATCCACCTGCCCCTCGCTCCCGCCGATACGAAGCAGACCTCCCCGTGACCACGACGTTGGGCGTCCTCATCGTCGACGACAACCCGGCCCTACTCCAGGCGCTGCCCCGGGCCCTGCGGCTGCGGATGGGGGGCGTGACCGTGGAGACGGCCGACTCCGCGGCGGCGGCGCTCGAGCGGATCGTCACCCAGGACTACGACGCGATCGTCACCGACATCAAGATGCCGGGGATGGACGGTCTGGCGCTGTTGGCCGAGATCCGGGCGCGCCGGCCGGACACACCCACCCTGATCATCACCGGGCATGGCGACAACGAGCTGGTGGTTCACGCGCTCCGCGGCGGGGCCTGCGACTTCATCCAGAAGCCCATCGACCGGGACTACCTCGTGGCGGCGTTGTACCGCGCGATTCGAGCGCACGTGCTGAATCGCAGGGTGAAGAACCGGCAGCTGGCGCTGGAATGCTGCGCCGAGGAACTGGAGCGGATCGTGCAGCAGCTGGAGCGCGAGCCGCGCGCAGTGCCCGGAGGGGCGGAATCATGAGCCAGGGCGCTGTGCTCATCGTGGATGACGAGCTGGCCGTGCTACAGGCCCTGCCCCACGCCCTGCGCCTGCGGATGGACGGGGTGACCGTGGACACTGCCGACTCCGCGGGGGTGGCGCTGGACCGCATCGCCGCGCGGGACTACGACGCGATCGTCGCCGACATCAAGATGCCGGGCATGGACGGCCTGGAGCTGTTGGCCGAGATCCGGACGCGCCGGCCCGACACCCCCACCCTGATGATCACCGCACACGGCGAGAACGACCTGGTCGTTGGCGCTCTCCGCGGCGGGGCCTGCGACTTCATCCCCAAGCCGATCGACCGGGATTACTTCATCGCCGCGTTGCACCGGGCGATGGAGACGCGCGAGGCGCGTCGCCGGGTCAAGGAACAGCAGCTCGCGCTCGAGCGTCACCTCAGTGAGCTGGAGGCCATCATCGAGGAGCGCACGCGCGAACGCCGGCCGACAACCAAGGTCAGCGAGAGCCCTTTGAGCTTGCTGCAGGCGAGTGGGCCAATGGAGCAGATCGTCCAGCAGATCAAGCAGGTGGCCGACTCCCCACTCACGGTGCTCGTCCAGGGTGAGACCGGCACCGGCAAGGAGCTCGTGGCCCGGGCGATCCATCAGCTGAGCGCCCGACGCGAGAAGCCCTTTGTCGCCGTCGACTGCGGCGCCATCCCGGACACCTTGATCGAGTCGGAGCTGTTCGGCTACGAGAAGGGGGCGTTCACCGGGGCCCATGAGCGCAAGGAGGGGCAGTTCCAACTTGCCGGGGGCGGCACGCTGTTCCTCGATGAGATCGTCAATCTTCCGCTCCCCACGCAGGCGAAGCTGTTGCGCGCGTTGCAGCAACGGCAGGTGCAGCCGCTCGGCAGCAAGCGGGCGGTCCCGGTCGCCGTGCGGATCACGGCCGCGTCCAACGTCCCCCTCGAGCAAGAGGTGCGGCTGGGCCGGTTCCGCGCCGACGTCTACTACCGCCTCAACGAGTTCGTCATCACGCTGCCGCCCCTCAGGGAGCGAGACAACATCCTGCAGTTGGCGAATGGGTTTCTCGCGGAAGCCAGCACCGAGCTCGACCGCCCCTGCTGCCGCATCTCAGAAGCGGCGGCTCAGGTCCTGTTGCGCTACGACTGGCCCGGGAACGTGCGGGAGCTGCGCAACGTCATTCGGCGGGCCAGCCTCCTCGCCGCGGATGTCGTCGAGCCGGAGCACCTCGCCGTCCTCCCGGTCGACCCCTCGCTGGCGACCGCTCGCCCGGGCGAGCCAGCGCCGGCCGGCTCTTCCCTCAAGCAGCTCGCCCAGGCGGCCACGGTAGACGCCGAAGGGCGGGCGATCCGCACGGCCTTGCAAACCGCGCGTGGGAACAAGAGTGAGGCGGCTCGACTGCTCCGCGTGGACTACAAGACGCTGCACCTCAAGATGAAGCAGTACGGCATCTCCGCAGGGCAGTTCCGGCAGTCCTGACCGTCGTCCGTCACCCACAATGGTCCGCGAATTGCGAGGGGTGATCCGCGCAATGGCGAGATCGAGCGACCGGCCACGAGAAGAGAGGCGCCCCTCCCTGAGGGAGATCGCGGGCCGGGCCGCCGCAGAAGCGGAGCGGCAGGCGATCCGCTTGGCCCTTCAAGCCACGCGGGGGAACAAGAGCGAGGCGGCGCGGCTCCTCCGGGTGGACTACAAGACCCTGCACGTCAAGATCAAGCAGTTCGGCATTTCCGCAGAACAGTTCCGGCAGTCCTAACCGTCGCGACTCTCGCCGGCTCTCTGGTGGCGGCGCCATGGTGTACGCACCATAGTTCTTGCCACCGCACCAGACTCTCGACCCGGATCTCGTCGCTCGTCCTCACTGACCGTCATCCACCCGACCGGAGGCGGACGGCGATTTCACTCGCCAGCACCGCCATTTACTCGGTTTCCCTGCCCGCTCGCATTGAGCCGTGCCCCCGAGCTGCATGACGCGCTAGCAGAGGCACGTGCCTTGCTTGGGTTCAGAGTGCTGTCGCTGTCGAGGCGGAGCGAGCCGTAGCGTCTGGGTGCTTCATGGAGGAGACCGATGCAAACGTTCCGAAGGATCGCTGCGGTCCTGATCTTCCCCGCGATCGTGTGGCTGGTAGCCGCCTGCGAGCGGGAGACACCGACGGCGGCACCGCCCCGTCCGCTGGCGACCGTGGGAGGCCCAACCTGCAACGTTCCAGCCGACTATGCAACGATTCAAGCTGCAGTCAACGATCCTGGTTGCTCCACGATCGACGTGGCGCCAGGAGTGTACGTCGAGACCGTGACAATCCCCAGGACTGTCACTCTTAATGGAGCACAGGCAGATGTGGACGCGCGCACGCGTGCCGTACCTCTAAGCAGCGAATCCGTCGTCGGGGCCCCGGACGGCGCCTTCCAGATCGAGGGGAACAATGTCGTCATCAATGGTTTCACGATCGAGGGGGTCGTCAGCAACCCCTCGGTGTTTCCGTTCACAGGCCTGGGAGCTGGCATCTGGACGAACCCTGATTTCATCGGTACCCTGGGTCGGCATCTACCTGAACAACCGTTGCACCTTCGGAACTCTGGTGCGGTTCAACCTCATCCGGAACAACACCGCCCCGGGCCCGGCATCCGGTAACGCCATCTACTCCGATGTGGGACTGTGTAACGCTCTTATAAACCAGAACAAGTTCAGTGGCAACACGAGTGGCTCTGTGTTGGTGATCGGGCCACCCGCGACGACGAACACGACTGCAGACATAAGCGTCACCAACAACGAGCTCGTCGGCGGAACGCCCGAGGGTATTTCGTTCCTCGGAGTGAGCAGCAGCACGATCAGCGGTAACGTCAGCATCGGCTCGACGAGCTCGGGGACAGTCGACCTGTTCGGCGGTAATTCGAGCGTGACGATTGAAGGGAACAGCCTGTCCAATGGTGTCCGCGCGATCGTCGTCGAAAATCCATTCAGCGGTTTCGGCGTCCCCCCGAACTCCGATATCACGGCTCACCAGAACTGCATCCAGGGGAACTCGGTCG
>QHUY01000070.1 GCA_003223415.1 Gemmatimonadota bacterium | reverse complement strand
TGCCGGAATTCGACCCGATCCGCTCTGATCCCCGCTTCCAGCGGCTCGTGGAGGAGTCGCGACCTCGATGACCACCGTCGGACGGTCGGACGGTCGGACAGTCGGACGGACCCTTGTCTTGGTGGGTCTGCTGTCCGTCGGTCCGACCGTCCGACCGTCCGCCGCTCAGTGCCCCGACGGATCTCCGTCACCGTGTCGGTCCACGTCCCACGTTCCCGTGTCTCCGCCGGCCAACAGCCTCGCGGTGCTCTATTTCGACAACTTGTCGAGCGACAGCGCCTTCGCCTACCTGGCCGACGGCCTCACTGAGGAGCTGATTGCGAAGCTCGGCGACGTGCCACGACTGCGCGTACGCTCGAGCTTCAGCGTCCGCCGCTATAGAGGAATGCCCACGGCCGACCCGGCCGCCGTGGGAGGGGCGCTCAGGGTCGCCTTTCTAGTGACGGGCAGCGTGCGCCCGGGCCGCGACCGTCTCCGGATCGCCGTGGAGCTCGTCCGGGCGGGAACCGGAGCTCGCGTGTGGGGGCGCGTGTTCGAACGCCCCAGCGCCGACCCGCTCGGCGTCACCGCGGAGATCGCGCGGGCCATCGCCGCCGAAGTCGCCGGTACACTGCTCCCGGCAGAACGCGCGGTCCTCGCTCGACGCCCGACGCCGCACCCCCAGGCCTATGACCACCTCCTCCGCGGCAACTATTACCTGGCCCAGCGGTCGGCTCGCGCCGGGGTGCGCGCGATCGAGGAATACCAGGAGGCCGTCCAGGGCGATCCGACGTTCGGGGCCGCGTTCGGTCGCCTCGCGCTGGCGTACGAATTCGCCCGCAAATACATCTGGGACGTCGGACTCCCGCCCGATACCCTCGAGGCCAGGGCCCGCTACGCAGCGCGCCGCGCCCGCCAGCTCGATTCGCTGAACACCGATGCGTTGCTCGCGCTGTCCCTGCTCGGCGGTGAGTTCGAACGCGCAGCCTGGGATCGCGCCGTCGCGCGCGATTCGGACAACGCGGAACTCCAGCACCTCTATGGTATCGGCCTGGTGATCTCGGGCGATCGGACCGGAGCGCTCGCCGCGTTGCGTCGGGCGATCGAAATCGACCCCGACCGGCCCATTACACTCGGCTGGCTGTCCATTCTGGCGGTCGCGGACGGACGCTTCGGGGAGGCGCTCCGTTGGGCCGACAGCGCGTTGACGCTGAACCCGACTTATCCCGGGTATGCGCACCGCGCGGCGATCGACCTCCAGCTGGGCCACACGATGAACGCGCGAGCGGACGCGACCGCGAGCATGAACGTCAGCGGTGGATCCGGTATCGGAGCGGCAAGCATGGCGCTCGTCGAGGTCGCCACGGCCGATACCGCCAGGGGGCGCAGCCGGCTGCAGCAGCTGCTCGGCGCGGATCTGCATGGGCCGCTGCCGACCGATGAAGCGCGGGCGTACGCGGTCGCAGCGCTGGGGCTCCTGGGCGACACGGCGGCCGCGCTCGATCTGCTCGAGCGCCCTCCAGCCGACCGGTTTGTGGGACTGCTCGCCTCCTTGTCGGTGTTCGACCCCCTGCGATCACACGTTCGGTTCCAACGGGTGGTCGAGTGGGCCCGGCCGCAATGACCGGCGGACGGTCGGACCGCCGGACAGCCGGACGGACCTGCGTGCTCGGCGTACTTCGGTCCGTCAGTCCAACGGTCCGCCTGTCCGTCGCATTTCTTTTCGCCGCCTGCCAGCCCCAGGCCCGGCGCCTGCTGCTCCTCGACCTCGCGCTCTCCGACCCGCTCGCCCTCGACGCCACCGCGCAGCTGTGGCATGACGCGGGGTACACGGTCGAATACCGCCGCTTCTATCCCCACCTCACCCGCGCCGACCTCGCACACTATCACACCTTGCTGCTCCTGGGCGGAGGGGGGGGGGGAAGGGCGTCCGCCCGAGCGTCGGATGCGCTCACGGCGGGTGATCTGGCGCTGCTCTCGGAGTGGGTGGACGGCGGGGGCGTAGTGGTACTGGGCTACCCCGCGGACGCCGAGGGAGGGGGATCACTCGACCGGTGGCTGATGAACCGCTGGCTCGCCTGGAAGGGAGCGGGGATCACGATCGACGACTACGGGCTGCGCGACACCGCCCAGAGCGCCGGGGGGGCGGGGGGGGGGGGAGGCGCGTTCGACCCACAGCCCCCCGTGGAACCGCAGCGCAATCTGCCGCTCCAGGATCCCGGCTTCGACGCGTTCCCCGCCGGACGTAACCACGCGCTGCTCACGGCCTCGGACGAGCAGGTACTGGCGCGCACGACGCGCACCGCGTTCGTGCGGCCCCCGGCGCAGAAGCCGGCCGCGCGGCGCCGCGCCGCCGTGGTCGCCGCGAGCCGGCTGAGTGACGGCCTCGTCATCGTGGTGAGCCGTCATGCGCTCTCCGCCCTGGGGACCGACACGCGCCCCAGCACCACACCCACGCTGAAGCTGGACGACCTCGCTGCCACCCAGGGATTCCTCGTTTCGCTGGCGCGCTGGACGCGCCGCCCGGCCGAATGGGCGCGGATTCCGCCGCCCCCCCCCCACGGGCACCACGCGCTCGTACTGAGTGACGCGCCTCGTCCGGTGGCCCCGGCGCCTCCCCGGCTCGAGCCACCCGGCCGCGCCACCGTAGCCGTGCTCCCGACCCCCATGAAGCCGGCCCAAGAGCGGCGGCAGAGGCTGCCGGACTGGATCGGCCGCGGGGGTCAGCGGATCGTGTGGGGGCATCTCGCCGCGCTGTCGCCGGCGATCTTCGGCGCGCCGCGCCAGCGCGGTCTCGATTCGCTGGTGGCGTTCCTGGAGGCAGGGGCCTTCAACGGGTTCGCCGGCGACGCGTACGCGGCCACCCTGGCCGACACACTCCACGCCGCGCCGTGGGAGCGGGAAGCGGTGCGCAACGCGTGGAAGCAGCTGGGCGACGCGCTCGAGACGACGAGCCTGCGATGGATTCCGGCGGTCGAGCCGAGTGAGTTCCGGATTCCGGTCGACACGGCCGTGCAGGCCGCGGCGGCGGACACGACGGCCGCCTGGTGCGCACTCGACCCGCGCTACTGGGCTGAGGGGATGGGGCCCAGCTACCGGGCGCTCGCTCGCCTGGCCGCGACGCGCGTCGACCTGATCCCGGCCGTCGCGCTCGACCTCGACCCGCCGGCCCGGCGCCCGTCGGACGATCCGTTCTGCGACGCCGCCTGGCGCGCCGCGCTGGCCGGGCTGCCGCGCGACAGTGTTCTCCCGCTCGATCGCGCCGAGCGGCTCGCCGCGCTGCCGCCCACGGCGCGATACGACTCCCTGCTCGAGAGCGGCCTGCTCGGCGGCTATTACGCCGTCCTCGAGCAAGCCGTCGCCGACCGAGCCGCCGCGCTACGCGCCGAGCTGCGCCGCATCCGACCCGGCCTGGGATTCGCGTTCCTCACGCGACGGCCGCCCCTCGACTGGTATACCCTGGGGTTGCTGCGGGGCTTCTCGACTGCCGACGCGCCGGTGCTGCTGTGGTCGCCCGAGGTCCGCCCGCGCGAGCTGCTCGCGCGGGCCCGCGCCCGCGGCATCGTGGCCGTGCACGCCGTGGGGCTCGCGCCGGCGTGGATCCCGGCGGGGGCCTGGCCCCGGCTCGGCAGGGTGGTGTTCGGTGAGAACGACGGGTTCTGGATCGGCCCGCTTCAGGCGCTGCTCTCGGCGCCGCGCGCGGCCGAGGGACCGCTCAGCCCCGACAGCCTGGCGCGGGCGATCCGCCGCCTCACGCGCGCCTTGCCCCCGGCACCCGCCGCCCGGTAGCTTACGGGCCGGGAGGGGTGGGGCCGATGGTCGCGGTGCGCCGGCTGGATGGCGTATCGAGGAAAGTCCGAGCTCCGCAGGGCAGACTGCCAGGTAACGCCTGGGCGCCGCAAGGCGACGGACAGGGCCACAGAGAACAGACCGCCCTGTATCCAAGGGTAAGGGTGAAACGGTGGGGTAAGAGCCCACCGCGCGCCTGGCAACAGGCGCGGCACGGCAACCCCCAGTCGGAGCAAGGCCAAGTAAGCAGCGAGACCCGGCCCGGGTCGTTCGAGCTGCGGGTAGGCCGCTTGAGGTGGCTGGCGACAGCCATCCCAGAGAGATGACCATCTGCCCGCCTCGGCGGGTATACAGAACTCGGCTTATGGCCCCACCGACCTCCTGATTCCGCTCATGACGTCCAAGCCGTATCCGACCCAGTGGGAGTCGGTGGCCGACCTGCGAGTGTTCCGGACCACCAACGAGGAGTGGCAAAAGCTCCTGGGCTGGCGCGCGGATATGCGCAAGCGGGGCTGGAAGCTGCTGCGCGTCTCGAGCGACGGCCCGGAATTGGTCGCCATCTTCGGCCGCACCAAGGCCGACCGCGTCACCACTTGAGCACGCTCCCCACCATGACCCGTCGCCTGCTATTCGTCGGCGCCGTGCTGTCGGCGGCCGCGTGCGCGGGGGCCGGCTCCGCCGCCGCCCCCGCTGCCGCTCCCGCCTCCCCCCCCTCCCCGGCCCCGCGCCCTCCTGCCGCGCCTCCAGGGGCGGACGCCATCCACCTGGGCCCGAGCCTGCTGCGTTACGTCATCGAGCGCCGGATCGAGATCCATCAGGCCGTCCAGGGTCAGGAATCCACATCGCGGCTGGGGTTCCGCGTGTTCGCCACCGCAACGATCCGCGGCCCCGCCGACAGCGCCGGCTACCCGACCACGTTCCTCGTGGACTCGATCGTCCCGGACTCCGGGATTGCGCTCCCCGTGACCGTCAATCTCTCGGCCGCACGGGGGCTCACCTTCCATGGCGTGCTGCGCCCCGACGGCGAGCTCCGTCGCTCGACCCCTTCGGACTCCGGGGTCGCGCAGGCGCTCGCGCAGGTGCTCGGCACCTTCCGCGATTTCTATCCGCACTTTCCTGCCGGCGGGCTGAAGCTCGGCGCGATGTGGACCGATACGATCTCGCGCAGCGACGCCGTCGGGGCGTTCGACAAGCTGACGGTCACGGCGATCAACAACTCCCACGCGAGCGCGCTCGAGGACCGCGGCGGTGTGCACAGCGTGCGGATCGACATCGGCTCCCAGATTACGCTGGCCGGCAACGGCTCCCAGGGCGGCCAGCCGCTCACGCTTACCGGCACCGGCAGCCGCACGAGCGTCGAGTTCGTCGCGGTAGACGGCCGCTATCTCGGCGGGGAGACGCTCGATTCGACGCATCTCACGATCACGCTCCCGCTGCAAGGGTTGGCCGTGCCGGTGCAGCAGGTGTCCCACGCCACCGTGAAGGTCCTACCGTAGACCGGCGCACCCTCGGCCTCGCGCTGGCGGTGCTCGCCCTGACGCGGGCGGCGAGCGCTCAAGTGGCGCCGAACACCGCCACAACCTATCTGCACCCCACCGACGTGCAGGACGCCCGGGCACTGTGGGTGAACCCCGCTGGGCTCGCCACCATGCGCGAAGCGTCGGTGTATCTCGACGTCACGGTCGGCGACCCCGGCGCCCACGGCCGCCTGCGCCAGCTCACCGCCGGCTTCGACTCGCGTGGCTTCTCCTTCGGCTACCAGCGCGACGTGTTCGACGCCGGTCGGCGCGGGCATACCTACCGGTTCGGCATCGGGGGGTCGTCGGCGGGGCTCGCGGCGGGCGTGGCCACGGCGATGTACCGCGGCGACACCAAAGGGACGGGGATCGACTTCGGGGTGCGCGATTCCCTGGGACCAGCGCTGACGGTGGGCGGCGTGGTCGCGAACCTGGGCCAGCCGACGGTACGGGGCTTCCCACAGCGGGTGACCTTCATCCCTGCCGCGACCCTGCGACCGCTCGGCCCGGACGTGGCCCTCTCGGTGCACGCGCGCATCACCACAGCGGAGGTGGTGAGCTACTCCTTCGGCCTGCGCTGGCGCTTGGGGGGGGGGGGAGCAGGAAGCGGAGGACCGCGGGTGCCGGTGCAACTGCTCGCGCGGCTCGACACCGACCGCGCGCTGCGCCGCGGTGCGTTCGCCTTCGGACTGTCGCTGGGCGGCGCCGACGTGGTCGGCACGGTGCTCGCCACACCAGGGGACGTGAGCGGCGTGGACGCGCTCAGCCTGTACGGGCTCTCCACCCGCTCGATGGTCACCCGGCGCTGATCAGCGCCGCGGCCGATCTCCTGCCCGGATCCGCACCCCGCCGTGGACGCGGTCTTCCTCAATCTTGATCAGCCCCACGCGACGCGATAACTCGAAGAACGGGCGCGCGGACAGGCTGCGGTAGACCGTATCGCGCCGCCCGCCTCGCAGCTCGAGCATGAACAGGAATCGCGGTCCGTTGTCCCACCGGCTCTCGTCGCCGAAGCCGAGCAGGGTGTCGCGACGATAGCGCCGGACGCCGGCCGACGTCACCACGGCCGCGCCCCCCCGCGTCGTCAGCACGAACAGGGTCTGCTCTTCGCTTCCGCCCGGCTGAAACACGTACGTCGCGGTGTCGCCCGGCAGGAGGGCACCCTGGCGCCGCAGCGTGGCGGCGAGGCCGGCCGGCACCGGGGCGGTTACCGAGAGCCGCGGCTTACTCGACAGTGCGTACCACGCCACCACCACTGCGCCTGCCGCGAACGCCCCGAACGCGAGGCACCCGACGAGTCCCGCCCCCACTGCGTATTTCATGAGCGTGCTGATCAATGAGCGTTTCACCTTCACGCGGCCCCGGGCCGCGGTGGGGAGGACCTCGACGAGCGCCTGGCTCACCTCGGCGGCCGACTGGTGGCGCCTGCCTGGGTCCTTCTGCAACATCTGGTCGAGGATCGCGGCGAGCTCCGGCGACACATCGGTCCGCAGCCGGCGGATCGGCTCGGGGGTGGCGGTGAGCTGTTTGGCCAGGATCGAAGCGGACGTCGGGCCATCGAAAGGCGGGGCGCCCGCGAGCATGTGATACAGGACAATGCCGAGCGAGTAGATGTCCGAGCGGCCGTCCACGGCGTCGCCGGCTGCCTGCTCGGGGCTCATGTACTGCGGGGTCCCGAGAATCATGCCCTCGCTGGTGAGCTGGCTCGTCGCGGCAGCGCTCACCGCCTCCGCGGCCTTGGCGATCCCAAAGTCGGTGACGAAGACGTGGCCTTGCTTGTCGAGCAGGATGTTGTCGGGCTTGACGTCGCGGTGGACCACGCCGCGGCTGTGGGCGTAGGCGAGGGCGTCCGCGGCCTGGCGCGTGATGCGCGCGGAGTCCCCTACCGACAAGCGTTGCCGGATGCTCAGCAGCTGGCGCACCGACGGCCCGTCGATGCAGCGCATGATGATGTAGAGCAGGGCCGTCCCCTGCCGGCCGACTTTGTAGATCGGCACGATGTTCGGGTGCTCGAGCTGAGCGACGGTTCGCGCCTCGCGCAGGAAACGCTCGGCGAGGGTGCGGGATGGAGCGATCTCCAAGTCCAGGGCCTTCACCGCGACATCACGGTGGAGAGTGTCGTCGCGGGCGCGGAACACGGCCGCGAAGCCACCCTGCCCGAGCAACGGCCCGACGGTAAATTCCTCTCCTTCGGCTCGCAACGCCGCTTGCACGCGCTCTTGAAGGGTGATGAGGTCGGGAGCCATGTCGGACGCAAAACGTAGGAACGGCCAACGGCTCGCGCTAGGGCTGGCCGGGCTCGCCGCGGTATGGTTGGTCGGCGTGTGGCCGCCGCCGCTGTGGTGGCGCAGTCACTGGCCCCGGTGCACGGCGATGATGCGCCTGCGGGGAACCGCCGTCAGCTATCAGCCATCAGCCCTCAACAGGATCTCTCCGCTGCTCCAACGGATGGTCATCATCGGCGAGGACTCGCGGTTCCGCACGCATCACGGGATCGATGTCGCGGAAATCGCCGACGCGGTGGATCCGGGGGGGGGAGACGGTCTCAACCCAGGCGGCGGCGCGTGGAGGACGGCGCGGATCGTGTGGCAGCGGCGCGACAGGATTCGCGGCGCCAGCACGATCACGCAGCAGCTCGCCAAGAATCTCTACCTCTCGCCGTCGCGCAGCGCGCTGCGCAAGCTGAAGGAGGCGGTGACCGCCGTGCGGCTCGAGCTGGCGCTGCCGAAGGACCGCATCCTGGAGCTGTACCTGAGTCTCGTGGAGTGGGGACCGGGCATCTGGGGAGCCGAGGTGGCGAGCCGGCAGTACTTCGGGGTGCCGGCCTGGCAGCTCGACGAGACGCAGGCGGCGGCGCTCGCGGCCACGCTCCCACACCCGCGCACCTCCAACCCCGTGTTCTCCCCGGCGGTCATGCTCGCGCGGCGGGACCTGATCCTGGCGCGCTACCACGGCGTGCCCGTGTACATCCCGCCGGAGGAGGAGCTCGATTCGCTCTTTGCGATCCCGGCGATTACGCCGCCTGTCATCCCGCCGCTCCCCGATACGCTGCCGGATTCGCTGGGAATGGATACGGGAGCGGTGAAGAGAGGCCGTATCAGAAGGGACAGTATGTAGGTCCGTCTGTCGTGCTGTACCCTAATCGACGAGTCGGAGCGGCATCACCAGCGCCATGTAGCTCGCCGGGTCGTCCCATCCCACCGGCTCCACCGTGGCCGCGCGCTCGGGGGCTTTGAGGGTGAGGCGCACCTCGTCGGTCGGCATGTACTTGAGGATCTCGAGCAGGTACGTCGCGTTGAACCCGATCTCGAGCGGCTCGCCTTCGTAGGTGACGGGCAGCTCATCCTGGGCCTCGCCCAGGTCGGGGGTCTGGACCGAGAACTTCACCGTGCCGCCGCTGAAGGCGAGCCGGATGCGGTGCGTCTGGTCGCTGGCGACGACGCTCATGCGGCGCAGCGCCCCCGCCATCGCGGCCTTGTCGATGGTGGCGGCCTTGTCGTTCTCACGCGGGATTACCTGCTCGTAGTTCGGGTACGGGCCCTCGATCAGGCGGGTGAACACGAGCTTGCCGCCGGAGCGGAATCCGAGGTGGTTGTCGCTCTTGGCGACGTCGATCGCGGCGTCCGACGCGAACAGGCGACGGATCTGCTCCAGCGCCTTGGGCGGCACGATCAGGTCGGCGCTCGTGCCGCCGCTGGCCGGCACGTCCATCTTCGCGAGCCGGTGTCCGTTGGTCGCCACCATCCGCATGCGGTCGGGGCGGAGCTCCCACAGCACGCCATTCAGGATCGGGCGGCTCTCCTCGGTGGACGCCGCGAACGCGACGTGCCCCACCAGTTTGTGCACCACCCCAGCGGTGGCCTGCCAGGCGCCGTCGAACTTCACGGCGGGGAAGGAGGGGAACTCCTCCCGCGGTAGGCCGAGCAGCTTGAACTTGGAGCGGCCGCACTCGATGGAAACCCGCTGTTCCCCCACGGCTGCGAAGCGGATCGGCGCCGAGGGCAGCTCTCGGGTGATGTCCACCAGCTTCTTGGCGGGCAGCGTCACGGCCCCGTCGGCATCCACATCCGCCGCCACAGTCGTGCTCACGGCGATGTCCAAGTCCGTGCCCGAGAGCCGCAGGCCTTGCTTGGTGGCCTCGACGAGGACGTTCGAGAGAACGGGCAGGGTCGTCTTGGCGGGGATCGCCGCTGCGACCGCCGTGAGCCCCTCTTGCAACTGTTCCCGCGTGATCGTGAACTTCATGCCGCTGGTTGTGCCTCTCCTCAGGAGGGAAGGTAGTGCTGCTTCTATATCTACATATAAATACTAGTAGTAGTAGTAGAGACCGGGGAAATGTGGGGCGAACCGGCAAGTTGTGCTACCGGTACGGCCTGCGTGGTCCGCGGCGTGTTGGCGGTCTGTGGGCGGTCTTGAAGACTTGGGGATGATTTGACTGGCCCCCGCACTACCCCACATCCCCCACATTCCCCATCCCGCATGTTGGCTAGAGTGCGGACAACTCCTGCCGGGCCATCTCGATCCGCTCTTTGAAGGTCCGGTCCCGCATCATCTGCCGCTCGACCTTGTCGACGCTGTGGATCACGGTGGAGTGATCGCGCCCGCCGAATGCCTGGCCGATCTCTACGAGCTGCATGCCCAGCATGTCCCGGGCGAGGTACATCGCGACCTGGCGCGGGATGGTCAGGGTCTTCGTGCGAGCTTTGGAGCGCAGCCCTTCGGGCGTGACGCCCCAGCGGCGGGCCACGACCTCTTGGACCCGGTCGATGCTCGGGGTCGGCTGGCTGCCGTAGCTGCCGGACTCGCGGTTCTTGAGGGACGCGAAGAGCAGCAGTTTGATGATGCAGCCCTCGAGCTCCCGCACGCTGGAGCGGATATGCTCGGCGATGAAGCGGAGCACGTCGTCCGGGATGGTGAGCTCGAGGTGGTCCTGCTGGGCCTTCTTGCGCAGGATCGCGATGCGGTGCTCCAGGTCCGGCTGGCCGATGTCGGCGACCATCCCCCACTCGAACCGGGAGATCAGCCGGTCCTCGAGACCCGGAATCTCCTTGGGGGGCCGATCCGAGGTGAGCACCATCTGCTTGCGCGCCTCGAACAGGGCGTTGAAGGTGTGGAAGAACTCGTCCTGGGTCATTTCCTTGCCTTCGAGGAAATGCACGTCGTCCACCAGGAGGAGGTCGATGTCGTTGCGATAGCGGCGCCGGAACTCGGGCATGGTCCGCGCCTGAATGCTTTCGATGACCTCGTTGATGAACTGTTCCGCGCCGACGTAGAGGAGTCGGGTCTCGGGATTGCGGTCCAGCACCGCGTGCGCGATCGCTTGCATCAGGTGCGTCTTGCCCAAGCCCGTCGCGCCGTAGATGAACAGCGGGTTGTACGTGCGCCCCGGGGCTTCGGCTACGGCATGCGCGGCGGCGGCGGCGAGCTCGTTCGACTTGCCGACGACGAAGCTCTCGAACGTGTAGCGCTCGTTGAGCGGCGTGTTCGCGCCCGCCCGCTCGGTCGCCACCGCGCCCTCACGCGGCGCCACGAAGAAGTCCATCTGCGGGCGCCGCTGCCGGTCTTCCTGCACCCGGAACACCACCGCGGTCGGCCGGCCGAAGACGCGCTCCGCGGCGCGCGCCAGGACGGTGGCGTGCTTGGATTCGTTCCACTCGACCGCGAATTGGTCCGGGGCGCCAAGGATCAGTCGCCCCTCGTCCAGCGCGATCGGCTCGGCCGGCTCGAGCCAGGTCCGCACCGTCGCGTCGGGGAGTTCACGGCGCGCCTCTTCGAGGAGACGCTTCCAGGCTTCTTTCGCTGACTGCTCCATCGACGATTGAAAAAAGGTAGGACGTCAAGCAAGGGCGGCCCGAAATTACGAGACGCCTGTGGAAAAGTCAACCTTGACCCGTCCGCGCTGGCCCGAGTAATTTTCCCGCCCTCACGTGAGGAATGTATGGGCCCGACGTATCGGCCGCGCAATCGGCGGCGCATCAATAAGCATGGCTTCCGCGCGCGGATGAAAGACAAATGGGGCCGCGCCGTCCTGTCCCGCCGCCGGAAGAAGGGGCGCAAGCGCCTCACCGTCCGGCTGCCATCCAAACACCGGAGTCGGTAAACGCGCGAGCGGTACCCGCGCCGCGTGCGCCTGGCGCGCGGCTCGGATCTCACAGCCTGCTGGGAGAAGGGGCAGCGCCTGCGCACCACGCACCTCGACCTGGCCTGGCGCCCCAATCACACGGGCCACCCGCGGACGGGGATCATCGTCCCCCGCTTCCAGTCCACCGCGGTGGCCCGCAATCATTTGCGGCGCCGCGTGCGGGAGATTCTGCGACGTGACCTGCTCCACCGCCTCCCCGCCGTGGATCTGGTCGTGCGCGCGAAGCGCTCGGCCTATGCCGCCCCGTTTGCAGCCCTGCGCGCCGAATTGACGGACGCCACCGCCCGGATCGCATGAGCCCGTCGCTCTGGCCGCGCCGTACTACGCTGGCACTGATCCGCGGGTACCAGCTCACGCTGTCGCACCTGGTGTTCACGCAGTGTCGCTTTACACCGTCCTGCTCGCACTACACGTATGAGGCGATCGAGCGCTACGGCGCGTTGAAGGGAAGCTGGCTGGGCGTGCGCCGTATCCTCCGGTGCCACCCGTTTCACCCGGGCGGCTACGACCCCGTCCCGCCCAAGGACTAATCGTGGAACGACGCGTCATTCTGGCAATCGTCCTGATGATCATCGTGGCAGTCGTGCCGGGCATCCTCTTTCCGCCGAAGAAGTCGGCGGTCAGGCGGCCCGGCAGCGTGACGGACAGTGGAGCCGTGACCAGAGAAAGTGTGACGACGCCCACACGCGTACCGGTTGCGACCGCCCGACCCGGCGTCCGCCCGACCGCCGCTCCCGCAGAGACGGTCTGGGTCACCTCGCCGCTCTATCGCCTGGGCTTCACCACCCGGGGCGCCCGACTGGTGCGAGGGGAGCTGTTGGGCTACCGCTCGTTCTCTGCGGGGGACTCCAGCCGGAACGTCCAACTCGTGCCCGACGGAGCGGCCTGGCTCGAGCACCGACTGGTGGTGGGAGGGGGAGGGGGAGGAGGGGTGGATACGGTCTCGCTGAGCGAACTTGAGTTTCAGCCGAGCGGTCCGGCCTTGCGGGTGGCGGGCGTCGGCACGCCCCTGACGTTCACCGCGGAGCGGGGCGGCGCCCGGGTCACGCTGACGTATCGTTTCTCCCCTGGCGAGTACCGCTTCCAGGTCCAGGGCCAGGTGAGGGGGCTCGGGGCGTCAGGCGCCGTCCTGCTGGTCGGGTTGGGGGATGGGTTGCGGTGCGTGGAGGCGGACTCGGCGGACGATTACCGGCACTACTCGGTGGTGACGAAAGCGTCTAAGACGGAGACCAAGGACTTCAGCAAGATCGACCCTGGGCAAACGATGGTGCTCGACGGGCCGTTCGAGTGGGTCGGGATCAAGTCGAAGTATTTCCTCGCGGCGGCGCTGGCCTTCGAGGAGAACCAGCCGCAGTTCGCCGGCGCGGTGGCGGTGGGGGAGCCGCGCAGCGGCAAGTTCGCCACGCGCACCGCCGTGACGCTGACGCTGCCCGTCCCGCCGTCCGGGGACTTCCGCTACGATGTGTACGCGGGACCGCTCGAATACCGCCGCCTGGCGGCGCTCGGCCACGATCTGGCCGACGCCAATCCGTACGGCTGGGTCTTCCGGCCCATCGTCAAGCCCGTGTCGGTCCTGGTCGTGAACATCCTGCTGTGGATGCACGAGCGGCTGCACATGGCGTACGGTTGGGTGCTGATCCTGTTCGGCGTGCTGGTGCGGCTGTTACTCTGGCCGCTGAACCAGAAGGCGATGGCCTCCCAGCTGCGGATGCAGGCCGTGCAGCCGTTGGTCAAGGAGACGCAGGATCGGTATAAGACCGAGCCGGAAAAGCTCCAGAAGGAGATGATGCGGATCTACAAGGAGCACAAGGTGAATCCGTTCGGCGGCTGCCTGCCGATGCTCCTGCCGTGGCCGGTGCTGATCGCGTTGTTCTTCGTATTCGCGAACACGATCGAGTTCCGCGGCGAGCCGTTCCTGTGGCTGCCGGACCTGTCGCGTCACGATCCGTACTACATCATCCCGATCGTGATGGGACTGTCGATGTACGCGCTCTCCAAAGTGGGTCAGCTCGGGATGCCGCCCAATCCCCAGACTAAGACGATGCTGTACGTGATGCCGGGGTTCATGACGTTCTTGTTCCTGCGCTTCGCGTCCGGGGTGAACCTGTACTACGCCGTCTCGAACCTGATCAGCATTCCGCAGCAGTACCTGCTGGCCCAGCGGCGGCTGCGGGAGCAGGGGAAGAAGTGACGGGGATGGAAGACGGGGAACTCGGGACGTGTGCTGACTGATCCCATCGTCGCGCTCGCCACGCCCCCGGGTCGCTCCGCCGTGGCGTTGATCCGACTCTCGGGCCGCGGGGTGTTTGCCCTGGCGGCCCGTTGTCTCGCTCCGTTCCGCGCCGAGCCGGCGCGCACCGTGTTCCGCGCCCGGTTGCGCCATCCGGCGAGCGGCGAGGCGATCGACGATGCCCTCGCCTGCTGCTTCCCCGGGCCGCACTCCTACACCGGTGAAGACCTGGTCGAGATCTCGACGCACGGCGGGCTCGTCGTCCCCGGGGCGGCGGTGGCGGCCCTGGTCGCGGGCGGCGCCCGGCCGGCCGAGGCGGGCGAGTTCACGCGCCGCGCCGTGCTCAACGGCAAGATGGACCTGCTCCAGGCCGAGGCGACGGCCGACCTGATCGACGCGGGCGCGCCGGTCCAGCGGCGCCGCGCGCTCCAGCAGCTCGAGCGCGGGCTGTCGGGACGGCTCGAGGCGCTGCGCGGGGAGATTCTCGACCTCGAGGCGTTGATCGCCTACGAGATCGACTTCCCGGAGGAAGATGCGGGCCCGGTCGCTCCCGACCTGGTGCGTGGCGCCTGGTGCGTGGCGCGTGAGCGCGTCGCGGGACTCCTGGCCACGGCGCCCGAGGGGGAGCGATTGCGCGAGGGCGCGTTGTGCGTGATCGCCGGCCGCCCCAACGCCGGGAAGAGCTCGCTCTTCAACGCGCTGCTCGGCACCGAGCGCGCGATCGTCACGGAGATTCCCGGCACGACCCGTGATGCGATCGAGGCGCCCGCCGTGATCGCGGGGTTTCCCTTCCGCCTCGTGGACACCGCCGGACTGCGGGACAGCCAGGATCGCGTCGAGAAGATCGGGATCGAGGTGAGCCGGAGGTACCTGGGCGCCGCCGACCTCGTCGTGTTCTGTGAAGAGGGCGTGGTGCGTGGTGCGTCGTCGGATCCGGTACGGGAGGAGTTCCTCGCCCACGTGCGGGCCCCGGTCGTGGTGGTCCACACGAAGGTGGATCTGGACCAGTCCGACGGTCCGACCGTCCGACCGGCCGTCGTGTCAGTGTCGGCGGTCACCGGCGCAGGGCTCGAAGAGCTCAAGCGTCGTCTGGCGGCGGAGGCGTTCGGGCGCCTGCTGGCGTTGGGCGACGTGGAGCCGGTGGTGACGCGGGCCCGCCACCGGGCGGCGCTGGAGCGGGCGCTGGCGGAGCTGGACGGCTTCCAGGCGGCGCGCTCGGCCGGCGTGGACGCAGCAGCGGCCGCCACGCACCTGCGCGCCGCGGTCACCGCGCTCGACGACCTGATCGGCGTGGTGACCCCGGACGAGGTGCTGGACCGCGTGTTCGCGAGCTTCTGCGTGGGGAAGTAACGGAGAACGCCTCAGATACCCGTGCGCTTGAACTTGCCGCTCGGCCGGAACGGTGCCCCGGCCTCAAACAGCGCCACCTGCTCGATCTGCCGCGCGAGCTCGATGTCCTTCGCGGTGATCCCGCCCGCGCTGTGCGTGTTGAGCGCCACCTCGACGCTCCCCCAGCTCACCTGCAGGTCCGGGTGGTGGTCGGCCGCTTCCGCGTAAAAGCCGATCGCGTTCACCAGCATCAGGGTCGTGGGCCAGCCGTCGGTCTTGAAGGTCCGGCGGATGGCGCCACGCTCGTAGCGCCAGCCCCGCAGCGGCTTCAGCTGCTCGGCGATCTGGCTGTCGGTGTAGGGGGGGGGTTCCGTGGGGCTCACAACGTCTCCCGGTAGGTGGCCGACTGGCCGAAGTTCTCCTCGACCTCCATCTCGATGAGTTGCAGGTGCGTCACGCCGACGGCGGTCAGCTCCTGGTGCAGGCGCCCCGTCAGATGCCGCGCCAGCATCTCGACGGTGGTGTTGGGGATCGGAAGGAGGACGCAATCGCGGTCCGGAAACACATAACGCGGATCGCCGCCGACTGCGACGGTCACGCGGGCGCCGTCGCGCGCCACCGTGACGATGGGGTTCTGGGTAGGCAACAGCACCTTGTGGTCCAGGTCGTCGGTGAGCCGCCGCATGATCTTTTTCACGACGGCGAAGTCCGCCACGTACCACGTCTCGGCCTCGAGGGCGCCCTGGAGCATCACGCTGGCGCGGTAGTTGTGGCCATGCAGGGTCTCGCAGCGGTGCCCGGCGAAGGTGATGAAATGCGCGGCCGCGAACACGAGGTCTTCTTTGGCGATCGAAATCCGAAAGTCACCGCGCGGGCTCATAGGGAGGGGAAGATAACACCCGGTCCGGCGAGCTACTGCGGCGGCTGAGGCTCCTGCCCGGTGGCCGCCTGCCAGACCTCGTCCGCCAACCACTCCAGGCGCTGCTGAGCGTAGTCCAGCTCCGCGGGGTTCATGTCCCGCGCCCGTCGCGCCAGCTCGCGGGCGTGGGCCAGGAACTCGTCCAGCACTTCGCGCAGCGGGCGATTCGTGCGCCGCTCGAGGACCGTCTTCTTGCGGGGGCTCACGCCGTCTGGATCCCGAGTATGCGCCCTTCGACCTGCTGGAACTCTGCCGCGGCGGCCCGCACGGTGGACGCCGCGCCCCGCTCCGCGAGGTAGTCCTCGACCAGCCGCAGACCCAGGTAATACCCCGAGCGCTCGGGCAACACCTTGCCACCCACCAGCCGCGCGGCCGGACTCATTCCGCCGGAGAGAAACCGCAGCCGCAGTCCCAGGCCGCTGACGTCCAGGTCGGGGGCGGCGACTCGCCGCAGGAACGCATCGAGCTCGCGGATGCGCCGGTACTGACGTCGCGTGTAGCCGAAGTATTCCCAAGGCTCGAAGCCAGGCGCCACGGCCTGGGCGGCCGCCACCGCGGCGCCCTCGTTGACGAGGAGCTCCCGCAACGCCGCCCGGCTGCCGGTCTCCCAATAGTCGTAGTATCCGCCCTGCTCGGCCACGAACCGCTTGAGCATCGCGCGGCTCGTCGGGGACGTGTAGCGCACCGCGTGGGCGACCTCATGGGCGATCCACAACGGCAAGAGGTGCGGGGCGAGCCCGAGACCGTTGGTCTGCGGGTTGCCGCGGCCGGTGAAGTGCTCCAGGCAGACGAACGCGATGCCCCGGCCGCCCACGACGAGCTCGCCGGCGTTCGCGGCACCCACACCCACTGTGAGGTAGAGGTCCACGGGGCAGTCGGTTTCGAGCAGCTCGAGGGAGCGGCGCAGTGCGTCTTCGGTGATCTGCCCGATGTCCACGTCCTCGAGCAGCCGCCGCAGGTCGGCGCGGTCTGCCCGGAGCGCCTCTGTGATCACCCGCTCCGCGTGCGGCGAGTCCGGGTCGAGCACGTAGTTGTGCCAGTAGCTCTTGAGGACGGGTGCGTGGCGGTCGAGATACGCGCCGTACGCCGCGACGGGGTCGGGCGCGGACACGCAGGCGAGGAACTCCGGGACGAGATCGATGAGCATGGAGCCGGTGGCCGGCCCCAATTTGGGAAGCTGCTAGGCGCGAGACAAGCCTCGCTCAGCGGATGGTGATTTCGAGGGCGACGGTCTGCGACTTGACATTTGGGCCGAGGTCGGTCACGGCGAGCGTCACGCGATAGCGACCGGGCGGCACCCGCCCGGGCTCGATCACGATGCGCTCGGGCCGCATGCCGCGCGCAGGCGCTTCGCGCGTGAACTCGAACACGACCGGGGCCGCGCCCCTGAGCAGGCGGCCCGGAAGCGAGCGGACCGGCGCGAACGTGTAGCGCACCTGATAGCTCGCGTGGCCCTCCGCGTCGGGGGAGAGCCCGTAAATCTCGGCATAGGCGGCGAGGGGGCGGCCGGCGGGATAAACGAGGTCGGCGGGCATCCCCTGCAGCACCGTCTCACGGTCGGCGAGAGAATCGCCGGGGGCGAGTGCGAGGCTCGAGAGGCCGAGCGTGAACCACGAATAGGCCGGGAGACGAACGGCCTCACGCAGCCGTCCCAGCGCCCCGGCCGAATCCACGTCGAGCCCCAGCCGGTAGACGCCGGGCGGCGCGGTGAGCCGTAAGAATCCGGCCCCTGCCACGTGCTCGATTGCTTCGTCGCGCTCGTCCCACAGCACCGCTGCCGCGCTCTCGGGAGCGGCGCGAATGTACAGGTCGGTCCTGCCGGCTGCCTCGCTCTTGAAGAAGGCGGACCAGCCGCGGGCGACGAGCGGCGCGGCGATGCTCGTGCCGTCGGTGGTGAGCAGGATCTGCGCCTGCCGCGCCTCGCGGCGGTTGTGCGGCGGCGCCACGAGGTAGTCCCCGTGATCCCCGTAGGCTCCCGGGATCCCTCGGAAGCGGATCGTGAGCGGGCCTTCCGGCGTGTCGTAGGTCCAGGCGTGGACGGCGAAGAAGTTCCCCTGCTCCCGGTCCCAGAAGTCCGGGCGGCCGTGCCGCAGCCACACGATCCCTCGCGCGCTCAAGTTGGCGCGGGCGTAGACGGTGAGCCGGCCGACGGTGTCGTTGACCGTCAGCAGGTCCGGGAACAGGAATCGGTCCGCCGCCAGCGCGTCAAAGCCCGTGTCGGACGCGGCGATCGCCAGCGCCGAGTCGTGGAGATAGGTGGCCGCGAGAGCGCGGAAGGTGGGCGAGCGCTGGAACCGCGCGAAGGGATGCAGGAGACGGAACAGCCGCCGGACCTCCGCCAATCGTCGGTAATGCTCGGCGAGTCGTTCGTTCTGCCGGGTGACCAGATTCGGATCGCGCTTCGACCAGAACCAGTCGAAGAACCGGCGCGCCTCGCCCGGGCCGATCGAGTCGTGCCGCGCCACCTCGGCGGGGGAAGCGATCATCCACACCTGGTCCCACAGGACTCCGGCCGTGTCGAGGTCGGCGAAGGCCAAGGCGGAGTCGTACCAGGCCTGGCCGGCGCTGTCCCGGTGCTCGAGGAAGGCGGCCTGGGCCCGCACCACGTAGGCGGACACGTCGGGTGCGCGGCGCGCGAGCACCGCCGCGCTGAGGGAGTCCGCCCGCGACGGCTCCTCGAGCGCGAGGGCGATCTCGGCGCGGCGGGCCGCCGCCGTCGGGTCGTCGGGGTAGCGTGCCAACGCACGGTCGGTGCGACGCCAGATGCCGGGATCGTGATAGAGCTGCCCGAACAACGCCCAGCAGTCGCGATACGCGGGCGTCAGGGCGAAGATGCGGAGCAGCGCCTCGCGCATGATCACCTCGCCCTCGTCGCTCCCCAGGTAGTCGCCCACCCGCACCTGCCAGTAGAGCGGCTCCGGATCCGCCGGCGCGAGCCGGGCGGCGGTGCGGAATTCCTCCAGCGCCTGATAGCGGCCGACCACGGGCCAGGCGAACCAGCTTCGGCCCAGGAGGAGGTGCGCCGTGGGATCGCTCGGGTGAGTGCGAACGAGCTGCTCGGCGATGACGCGGGCGGCACGCAGATCCTGACGCACTAACAGAGACTCGGCCCGGGCGAACGCGGCACCCTGTTGCAGGAGGGCCAGAACCAGGGTGAGCACCGGCTCAGCGCCGATCGCGCATCTTGCGGCTCATCTCCGCGAGGAACTTGCGCTCGGCCGGCGTCAGGCTGCCCATGCCGCGCGCCGAGATCTTGTCGAGGACGCGGTCGATTTCAGCCTGGACGCGGTCGCGGTTCGCCGCTCGCGGCTTGGCGCCGGCATCGCTGCCGCGCGCCTCGCGCGCCGCCGGATGGACCAGCACCCCCGGCTCGGCGGTCCGTCCCCCCGCTGCACCGCCACGCAGCCGCCGCTCCGCCTGGCTCAGCCGCCAGTCGCCCGCCTTGAGCCACAGGAACCCGGTCGCCATGCCGCCCAAGTGGGCGAGGTGCGCCACCCCGTCACTCGTGCCGACGAGCGCCCCCAGCCAAGCGAGCACGAGGTCGATGGCGACGGCGAACGTCACCAGCCACTTGGCGGGGATCGGTGCGGGGAACGGGAAGATGAAGATCGGCTCGTCCGGCCAGTACCAGGCGAACGCCAGCGCCACGCCGAGGATGGCCCCGGAGGCGCCGATCACCATGCGCACGGGGACGACCAGCATCATCAGGTAGGACAGCGCCGCCCCGCCGATGCCGCACAGCAGGTAATAGCCGATGAACGCCCGGCCCCCCAGTCGCTCCTCCACCGGCGGCCCGAACACGTACAGCGCCAGCAGGTTGAAGGCGAGATGCGCGACCCCGCCATGGAGGAACATGTAGGTGACGAGCGTCCACGGATGGGTGAGCGCTTGCAGCGGGGCGAACCCCAGCTCCGCGGCAAGATGGAGGAAGACCGTCTTCTGCAGGAGGAAGACGAGGAGGTTGGCGACGAGGAGGCGTCTGACCCAAGGGGTCATGCCGTACATCCGCTGCGGGCCCATCAGTAGTCCTTGGCGTCTAGGCGCCTAGACGTCCAGCCTTTGGGCGTCTCGGCGTCTCGGCGTCTAGTCTTATGTTATCCCCCGCGAGCCCCCCCGGTGTTCCGGGCGAGGTGGCACAGCCGCTCGCACAGCTCCGGAAACTCGATTCCCGCCGCCCGGGCGGCTTGAGGATAGAGGCTGGTTCTCGTCATTCCCGGGAGGGTATTGGCCTCGAGACAAAAGATGTCGCCATCCGGGCTCAGCCGGAAGTCGATCCGCGAGTACCCGCCGAGCTTGAGCGCCCGATGCGCCGTGAGGGCGAGCGCCTGCAGCTGGCGGGCGAGCTTCGTGTCGAGCTTGGCCGGGAAGGTTTCTTCCGACATCCCGGGCGTGTACTTGCACTCGTAGTCGAACAGCTCGTGCTTCGGGACGATCTCTCCGACCGGCAGCGGCACGTCGCCCAGCACGCCCACCGTGAGCTCCCGTCCCGGGATGAACTGCTCCACCAGCACCTCAGCGTCATATTGGGCCGCGTAACGGACCGCGGCGTCCAGATCCTTGGCCTGCTTGACCAGCGTGAGCCCCACCGTGGAGCCTTGCTTGGACGGCTTCACGATCACGGGCCAGCCCAGGACGGTCGTGACGTCTCGGGGGCCGACCGGCGTCATGAACCAGGCCGGGACGGGCACGCCGGCGTCGCGGAACAATCGCTTGGAGAGATCCTTGTCCATCGCGAGCGCGCTCGCCAACGCGCCGCTGCCGGTGTAGGGGACGCCGATGACGTCGAGGATCGCCTGCAGCGTGCCGCCCTCGCCCGTGCCGCCGTGGAGCGCGAGGAACAGCACGTCGGCGCCCTGCACGACCGGGAGCTCGGCGAGGCCGGTGGAGAGCAGCTCGCGCTCGCGCGCCTCGAGCTCGGCCACGGTGGGGAGCTCCTTCCCGACGGCGCCGCCAAGGAGGCTGGTCTCCTGCTCGGTGGTGAGGAGGCCCGCGACTGTGTCGACCACGTAGACCTGGTGCGCGCGGGAGCGCAACGCCGCGACGATCTGCGCCGCGCTGGCGAAAGCGACCGCGCGCTCGGCGGTCGCTCCGCCGGTGAGCACGGTGAGGCGCATCAGCGGATGCCGGCCAGCTGATGCAACAGATCGTACCGGGTGACGATGCCCGCGAGCTTTCCTCCCCGCCGCACCAGCGCGGCGGGCGTCTCCCGGGACAGCATCGCCGTGAGCCGCTCCACCGGCCACTCCCCGTCCACGACGGGGAAGGGCGGATCCATGAGCTCGCGCACCGGACGGTCGAGCGTGGCCGGCTCTTCGATGGCCCGGGCCATCAGGCCCTGCTCGGACACCGCGCCGACGCCGTCGGCGCCCTCGAGGACGGGCAGTTGGGAGACGTTGTAGGTGCTCATGAGGTTGAGCGCCTGGCGCACCGTGGCCTGCGGCGCGACCGAGATCAGCGGCGGGGCGCCGTTCTCTTTGGCCGCCACGAGCC
Source organism: Gemmatimonadota bacterium (assembly GCA_003223415.1). Lineage (GTDB taxonomy): Bacteria > Gemmatimonadota > Gemmatimonadetes > Gemmatimonadales > GWC2-71-9 > 13-1-40CM-70-15. The sequence continues at coordinate 5,622 of QHUY01000070.1, read as the reverse complement.
GCCCGACCGTCAGCCGCTCGGCCTCGAGGATCTGATTCTCCCTCAACCACTCGTCGTTGAAGACCTTGGAGAGGTAGCGCTCCCCCGTGTCGCACAGGATCGTGACGACGAGAGCCTGCGGGTCGTTGACCTTCCGGGCCACCTCGAGCGCGCCGACGACATTGACCCCGGTCGAGCCGCCGCAGAACAGCCCTTCTTCCCTGGCCAGGCGTCGCACCATGAGGAAGGCGTCCTTGTCGCTGACGAACATCCACTCGTCCACGACCGAGAAGTCGAGTGCCGTGGGGATCTTGTCGCCGCCGATGCCCTCGACCTTGTAGGGCGCCCCCTCGGTTTTCCGGTGCGTGCGCGCGTACTCGGTGTAGATCGAGCCCACCGGGTCCCCGGCGATCACGCGGATCTTGGGGTTGCGCTCCTTGAGGTAGCGCCCGGCGCCGGTTACCGTGCCACCGGTCCCCGGCGCGCACACCAAATGGGAGACTTTCCCCGAGGTCTGCTCCCAGATTTCGGGGCCGGTGGTGCGATAGTGCGCCTCGGGGTTGACCGGGTTGAAGTGCTGGTCGGCGAAGATCGCGTTGGGATGGGCAGCCGCGATCGCACGGCCTTTCATGATGTAGTTGTCGGGATGGTCGGGCGCGACGGCGGTCGGCGTAATGATCACCTCGGCGCCGAGGGCCCGCAGCAGCCGCGCCTTCTCCTGGGACATCTTGTCCGGCATCGTGAAAATGCAGTGGTAGCCTTTCACCGCGGCGGCGATGGCGAGGCCGACCCCGGTGTTACCCGAAGTCGCCTCGACGATCAACCCGCCCGGCTTGAGCCGCCCCTCGCGCTCGGCCGCCTCGATCATCGCGACCCCGATGCGGTCCTTCACGGAGCCGCCCGGGTTGAAAAACTCGGCCTTGGCGTACACCGGCGTGCGGATGCCCTGCGTGACCGCGTTCAGCCGGACCAGGGGGGTCCAGCCGATCGTCTCGAGGACATTGGCATAAGGCTTAGTGTGCGACGGCATTCGTGTCCCGTGGCGGCTTGCCGGAGTCCGACCGGGCCTTTGCGGTGTCGGCCCGCAGCCGGGTGGTATCCGTCCGGCCCTTCGCCGTGTCGGCCCGCGGCCGGGCAGTGTCCGTCCGGACCCTCGGGACCGGCGGCGGCGCTGGCGGGACGGCCGCTGTCGCAGGGGGGCGAGGACGGGGGGTGATTGGGGTGCCGGCAGCCGGGGTGGTGGCGCCAGTCCCGCCGTGGTGGAACTCGATCGGCTGCAGGAACAGCGTCGAGACGGGGATGCCGTGCCGCTTGGCCGGCGCGAACTGCAGCTTCCCCGCCCCGGCCATCGCCGCCGAATCCAGGGCTGAATACCCGCTCGACTCGGCCACGCGGGTGGACTCGGGGGCCAGCTTGCCGGTCGAGTCCACGAACAGCCGCAGCACCACCGTGCCTTCGACCGTCTGGTCGTACAGCCTCGGCGGATACTGGATCGGGGGATCCGGGTTGAGCGCTACCGGCGGCTCCTCGGCCGGCGGCGGCGGCGCCGCGGCGTCGTCGGGCGGGGGTGGGGCGCCACGCCCGCAGGCAAGCGCCGCGCCGAGGACGAGTGCCGGCCACCGCCGCCGTCTCCTCACAAGCGCTCGCCCTCCTCCAGGCGCCGTTTCCAGGCGGCGAGGCGGTTCAACGCCTCGAGCGGAGACAGCGCGTTTACGTCCAGGCCCTCCAGCTCGGCGACCAGCGGGTGCGAAGCGAAGAGGCCGAACTGCGTGGTGTCGGGGCTCGCCGGGAGCTGACGATCGGCCACGTGATGCCCGGCCTCTAGCAGCTTCAGCACCTCCCACGCCCGCGCCACCACCGGCGCCGGCAGCCCCGCGAGCCGCCCGACGTGGATCCCGTAGGAGCGGTCCGCGCCTCCGGGCTCCAGCCGGTGGAGGAACACGATTTCGTCGCCGGACTCGCGAACCGCCACGTTGAAGTTGCGGGCGTGCGCGAGCTCCTCGGTGAGCTGCGTCAGCTCGTGGTAATGGGTCGCAAAGACCGTCTTACAGCCGATCCGGTTATGGAGGCACTCGGTGACGGCCCAGGCGATCGCCACCCCGTCGTAGGTGGACGTGCCGCGCCCGATCTCGTCGAGCAGCACCAGGCTGCGCGCGCTGGCGCCGTGGAGGATGGCGCTGGTCTCGCTCATTTCCACCATGAACGTGGATTGCCCGCGCACCAGGTTGTCGGATGCGCCGACCCGCGTGAACAGTCGATCCACGACGCCGACGACGGCGCGCTTGGCCGGAACGAACGCCCCCATTTGCGCGAGCACGACGCACAATCCCACCTGCCGCAGCAGCGTGGACTTGCCGGCCATGTTGGGGCCGGTGAGGAGGATCACCCGGCCCGCCTCGTCGAGCAACACGTCGTTGGGGATGAACGCCTCGCGGGGCATCATCCGCTCCACCACCGGGTGGCGGCTGCTTTCCAGTTGTAGAGTGAAGCCGGTGGTCACCTCGGGGCGCACGTAGCGCTCGCGTTCGGCCAAATCCGCGAGGGCGGCCCACACGTCGAGCTGGGCCAGGGTCGCCGCGCTCTGCTGCACGCGCGCGATGGCCCCGCCGATGCGATGCCGGACGGCATCCACCAGCTCGGCCTCCCGCGCTGCGATCCGCTCCTCGGCCCCCAGCACCTTGGCCTCGTACTCCTTCAGCTCGGGGGTGGCGTAGCGCTCCGCGCCCGTCAGGGTCTGACGACGCTCGTAGTCGGAGGGGACGCGGTCCTTGTGGGTGTGCGTCACCTCGATGTAGTAGCCGAACACTTTGTTGAAGCCGACCTTGAGCGAGCCGATCCCGGTGCGCTCCCGCTCGCGCGCCTGCAGCCCCGCGATGTAGCGCTTGCCGCCATCGCGCGCATCCCGGAGCTCGTCGAGCTCGCGGTCGTAGCCCGGCCGGATGGCGTCGCCGTCGGCCAGTTGCGGCGGGGGCCGGTCCACGAGGGCGCGACCGAGCTCCTCACCCAGATCGGCGAGGAGGTCGAAGGTGGCGGCGGCGGTCTCGAGCAGGGCGCTGAGCTGGCGCTGCTTGAGCCCGTCGAGCCCGGCTCGGATGTCCGGGAGCCGCCCGATCGAGTCGCGCAGCGCGCCCAGGTCGCGCGGGGTGGCGCGGCCCAAGGCGGCGCGGCCGGCGAGCCGCTCCAGGTCACGCACGCCGTCCAGCGCCTCGCGCAGCCGGTCTCGTCCCCGCGCGTCGCGCACCAGCACGTCGACGGCGTCGAGCCGCGCGGTGATGGCGGCGGGATCGACCAGCGGGGCGAGCAGCCAGCGGCGCAGCAGTCGCGCGCCGAGCGGGGTGCGGGTGCGGTCCAGCACGGCGAGCAGCGTCGCGTCCGCGGCGCCGGGGCGCAGCGGCTCGACCAGCTCGAGGTTGCGGCGCGTCATCTCGTCGAGGGGCAGCACATCCCCGCGGCGCACGATGCGGGGGCGGATGAGGTGCGGGAGCCCGCCCGGCTTGAGCTCGCGCGCGTACCGCAGCAGCGCTCCGGCAGCGCCCACGGCGGGCCGGTCGGCGGGCTCGACGCCGAGCCCGTCGAGCGAGGCGAGCGCGTAGGCGCGCGTCAGCTCCTCGCGCGCCAGCTCGGGATCGAACTCCCAGGCCTCGCGCTCCGTCTTCGTCGCGCCTGCGGGGGCGGTGACCGCCGTGCCCGCCGGCACGACCAGCTCGGGAGGCTCGTAGCGCGCGAGCACCGTCGGCAGCTCGACCGCCGGCACGGTCTCCCAGATGAACTCGCCCGTCGTGAGGTCGAGCGCGGCCACGCCCACCGATTCCTCGCCCCTTTCCCCTTGGGGCAATACGGCGGCGAGATAGTTGTTGCGCCCCTGCGCCAGCCAGTCGTCGGCCAGGACGGCGCCGGGCGTCACCGTCTCGATCACTGCGCGGCGCACCACGCCTTTGGCGAGCCGGGCGTCTTCGACCTGCTCGCAGATCGCCACGCGATGCCCCTTGGCGATCAGCCGGCGCAGGTACTCGGCGGCGGCTTTCACGGGGACGCCGGCGAGCGGTACTGCGGCGGCCCCGCCGTTATTGCGGGACGTGAGGGTGAGGCCGAGCTCGCGCGCGGCGATCTTGGCGTCGTCCTCGAACATCTCGTAGAAGTCGCCCATTCGGAAGAACAGGATGGTGCCGGGAGAGCGCGCTTTGATCTCGCGGTACTGTTGCATCAGCGGGGTGTCGGCGTCCACCCGTTGCGTCATGGTTCCTCCACGACGAACGGCTGGCCGCCGAGGCGGGTCTTGAGCCGCTGCTGCGCCCGCTGGGCGTCCTGGCGGGTGGGGTAGCGGCCGACCCGTACCTTGAGGAACCCGCTCGTGTCCCGGACGACCCGGGCGTCGGCGTACCCCATCACCTTGAGCCGCGTGAGCAGCTCGTCCACCTGCACCGCGCTCTTCACCGCCAGCACCTGGACGGAATACGCAGCGGGCGCGGCGTGCTTGGTCGAGTCCGCGGCCGCGGGGGCCGGGGAGGTGGGCGGAGGAGTGGGGGCAGAGGGGGGGATGGGGGGGGGGGACGTTGCCGGGGCGGGCGTGCCCACGGTGCCGCCGCAACGCGCCGCGTAGTAGCTCACCTGGTTCCTGAACTCGATGTCGTCGCCGGCCGCGGTGAGCGCTTCCTGAATCAGCGCGCAGCCGCGGGGCTCGTCGCGCAGATCGAAGTAGCCACGTGCGCCCCAGAAGTCGGCTCGTGACTTGAGTGGGGAATCGGGATAATCCCGCCGCAACCGCTCGGCCGCCTGCGCGGCGCTGGCAGGGTCGCCCTGAGCGTAGTGAAGCTGGGCGAGCCGCAGCAGCGCGTCGTCGGCCCAGGGCGACCAGCCGTATTCCACCACCACGCGCTGCAGGCTCGTCGCGGCGGAGGCGGCGTCGGGCGCGATCATCCCCTGGGTGTACAGCGCCTCCGGATAGACCGAGTCTTGGGGCGCCAGCGTCGCGAGCAGCCGGCGCACCAGCGCGCGCGCCGAGTCCGCCCGGCCGCTCTGGACCAGCTGCAGGGCGGCACGGAGTCGGGGGTCGTTCTGGGCGGCCAAGCGGTCGGCCGGGCGGGCGGTCAGCAGCAGCAGGACCACCCCGAGTATCCGACCGCCTGTTCGCCAGACCGCCCGTCGGCCGCCCCTCATGCTGCCTCCCGGCGCGGCGCTGCGAACTCGAGCACCAGTTGCAGCACGATACCCCGATCCTCCGTCACGGTTGTCCCCTTGAGCGCGCGGTCGGCGGCGAGCGCGGCGCGCAACGCTCGCGCCAGCTCCGCCGCCTGCCAGGCGCCGGCCCAGCCGACCCAGCGTGCTGCCACCGCCTTGTAGCTGCCGAGACCGAAGGGGCGGGCCGCAAGGACATGGCGGAACACCGCGTCCTCCGCTTGGCGGGGGGGGGACCCACCGCGGTCGAGCTCCGCCCGTGCCAGCGCGGTGCCCACGAGCCCCGTGCCCAGCGCGCTCACGATCCGCACGCCGCTCATCCCGGCCATCTCCAGCACCGGCCCGACAAGCCGGGCGGCGGCGGCTGGCCGGCGCTCCAGCGCGGCGGCGACGAGGTCGTCGAGGGTCTCGCCGCGGCGCACCCCGACGACGGCCGTGACGTCGTCCGCGGTGGCGGTCCGACCGGCG
>QHUY01000121.1 GCA_003223415.1 Gemmatimonadota bacterium | reverse complement strand
CCGATCCACTCGCGGCCCGAACCAAGGGTCAACCACACGCCCCGGTGACCGTATACGAGATGGCGGACTTCCAGTGCCCCGCATGCCGCCAGTTCTTCGTGACCACGCTCCCCATCATCGAGCAGGACTACATCCGCACGGGCAAAGTGCGCTGGGTGTTCGTGAACTTTCCGCTGACCCAGCTCCACCCCAACGCGGCGGCGGCGGCTGTGCTCGCGATGTGCGCGGCCCGCCTAGGTCGGTTCTGGCCGGTGCACGACCTGCTCTACCGGCACCAGCCCGACTGGGCCCAGCTGGCTGATCCCGCCCGCTACTTCCGCACGCTCGGCGCCGACAGTGCCGGCCTGCGGGCGGACTCGCTGGCTGCGTGCCTGACGTCGCCCGCCACCGCGGCCGCGATTGAGCAAGACGCGGCGGAGGCGCGCCGCGCGGGTGCCAACGCCACGCCGAGCTTTTACATCGAAGGGGGCCTGCTCTCCGGCGCCTGGCCGGCGGCGGACTTCCGCCGGGTCCTCGACTCGATCTACCTCGCCAAGACCACCGGCTCGCGGTGATGGGCCGCCCGTCATTGTGGTACCGGCTCGGTCTGCGACTCGCGGAGCGTGCGGTGCCTCTGGCCGCGCGCTTCGACAAGAAGCTCGCCCGCGGCCTCGACGCGCGCCGCGGCCTGGTGGAGCGGCTGGCGGCCTGGGGGCGCGCGCAGCGGGATTCCCGCCGGCCGCTGGTGTGGGTACACGCCCCGTCGGTCGGCGAGGGGCTGCAGGCCAAGCCCGTGCTGGAGGCGCTGCGGGCCGAGCGGCCCGACTGGCAGCTCGCCTACACCTACTTTTCCCCGTCGGCCGAGCGCCTCGCCCACACCCTGCCGGTGGATGTGACCGACTATGTCCCGTTCGATCGCCCGCGGGAGGTCCAAGCGGCACTCGACGCCCTGCAGCCACGGGCGCTGGTGTTCAGCAAGCTCGACGTGTGGCCCGAGCTCACCCTCGCCGCCGCGCGGCGCGGCGTGCAGCTCGGCCTGATCTCGGCGACGGTCGCCCCGGCGAGCTCGCGGCTCCGGTGGCCGGCGCGCCAGTGGGCGCGATCGGCGTACCGCGCGCTCCACCGAGTCGGCACCATCAGCGAGGACGACGGGAGGCGCCTGCAGCTGCTCGGCGTGCGCGCCGAAGCGTTGAGCGTGACCGGGGACACGCGCTACGACAGCGTCAGCGAGCGCGCCGAAAGGCTCGATCGCGCGCGAGAGCCCTTCGCCCGGCTGGCCGCGGCGGCGCGCACAGGAGGCGGGGGCGGGGGCGGGGGCGGGGGCGGGGGCGACGGTGCGGTGTATACGATCGTCGCGGGCTCGACGTGGCCCGCCGACGAGGCCGTCGTGCTACCGGCGTTCGCCGACCTGCTCGCCCAGGAGCCGGCGGCGCGACTGGTCCTGGCGCCCCACGAGCCGAATCCGGATCACCTGGCGGGCATCGCGCACTTGGGGCGGCGGCTGAAGCTGCCGCGCCCGGTGCGACTATCCCAGCTAGAGCACGCCGGTCCGGCGCCGATCATCGTCGTGGACCGGGTCGGCGTGCTCGCGGACCTGTACGCGCTCGGCGACGTGGCGTTCGTGGGCGGCGGATATCATCGGGCCGGGCTGCACTCGGTGCTCGAGCCGGCGGTGTTCGGCGTCCCCCTGACCGTCGGGCCGTACTGGACGATGAGCCGCGACGCGGGGCTGTTGCTCGAAGGGGGGGGCGCGATTGCGCTGCCGGTGGACGGGCGCCGACCCCTCCTGTCGCAGTGGCTGGTGTGGCACCACGATGCGGCAGCGCGGCGGCGCGCGGGCAAGGCCGCGCGGCAGGTGGTGCAGGCGGGACGGGGTGCAGCCGAGCGCACCACCCGGCTGGTGCAGGAGCTGGTAGCCGGTGACTAGCAGGGTCCTGAAAAAGTCTGGCCGGCCCCGTGCCCGTGATGCGCGGCTGAAGCCGCGACTCGGCTCCTTCCGCTGAAGCGGAACAATCACGCCCGTTTACGGGCAGATGCCGAGTCGCGAGTTCACTCGCGCACTCCGTGGCCGGGGTGCAATCTTTCTTCAGCAGCCTGCTAGCGGGAGGCGGGGGCGCGGGAGACGACGACCCCGTCGAACGTCACGGAGCGAGGCGAGAACAGTCCCAGCGTCAGGCCGGTGACCAGCAGATCGCTCCAGCGCGCCCGCACCCGGATGCGCAGGTCGGTGATTCTCGCACCGGTGCCCACCTGCCCCGCGAGCACATCCTCGAGGTTCGGCGCCGAGATGGTGGCGAGGCCCCAGCCCAGGAAGACGGGGTGCTTGGTCACACTAAAGGGGGTTCCCCCGACGCCGGGGCGCGCACGGGCCGAGTCTGCAAGCGCCACCGGCACGCCGAGCCGGGTGCTGTCGAAGGTGAGAGCGCAGGCGCTCGCAGCCGCGCTCAGGGCGAGCAGGCCCGCCCACGCGAATCGATGCGTCACAAGTCTCCTGGGGAGCAAAGAGGCGCGCCGGTGACGGCGCGCCCCAAAGCTAGCGGCGCAAGCTCCGCTTGTGAACCGGCTTTACATCCCCATCGGCGCTTTGAGGGCGACGTGCGCCCCGAGGCCGATCGTGCTCGCGTGGCCGCCGCCCTGCGAAGAGCTCAGCTTGGTGTAGTCGTAGGCGACATGGAAGCCGAGCATGCCAAGCCCCAGGTTCGCTCCGATGGCGAGGCCGAAATTGCTGTTGCTGTTGCTCGGCACGAGACCGAACGAACCCACTTTCGAGTACCTGATGCCGGGAGAGACATAGGGCTCGATGCTGAGGCCGGGGGTCGGGACGTTGATGCTGAGGCCGATCGCGCCGGTGACCGTCGTGAGATCGGGCGCCCCGGTCGCGGTGGCACGTGCCGCACCACCCTGCAGGTTCACCGACAAGGGGATCAGGCTGCCGCCGATGACCCGAAATGCCACATCTCCACCGACGGCCGTGTAGCTGCTCGACGCGCCACTCGGTTTGTAGCTGGCGATGCCTGCCGTCACATTGAGATTCACCAGGCCAAGCGAGGCGCGCGCTCCGAACGCGTTGCCGCCGCCCGAGGCGTTGTTGGGTTTGCCGTAATCACCACTGATCGTGACGCCCGTGCCGCCTTTGGGATTATTCCACACCGGCAGGCCGGCCCATTGAGCCGCTGCCCGGGAAGTCACACCCAGGGCCAGAGCCAGAATCACCAGTCCACGCTTCATGTCATTCCTCCACACGCAAAGTAGGGGGCCGGATGGTCCGGCCTTGGACAACCGACCCGCCAACGGTAGGAAGCCACCACCGGCAAGTCAACGGTGTGTCATCTCAATGCACCCACACGGCGCCTATCGACACGCCCTTCAGATCGCCCAGCCCCGCACTGATCCGCGCGTCGAACGCGCGGCTGAGCCGGAAATCGGCGCCGAGCCCGAGGGTGAAGTTCACATTCGAGCCGCCGTCGAAGGTCAGGAACATCGTGGGTTGCACATAGGGGACGATGCTGATCTGGGAGCCTTGCGGGTCGACCCGCCTGCCGAGCGAGAGCCCGACGGGCACGATCAGCGACGAGCCGCCGGAGACGAAATTGCCGCCGACGCCGAACACTAGGGCGCCGTCCAGCGGGAAATCAACCGTGTGGGTAATCACACGCTCGCGCGCCTCGACGCCCAGGAGGAAAACCGTGTTCAGGCCGCTGCCAGGGTCGAACAAGCCAGCCTTGAAGCCGAGATCGAACTTGTCGCTCGCGAATCGATAGGCGCCCTCGAACGCGGTGCCGCCGCCGTTGGGAAAGCTGAGCAGCAGACCGATCTCCGAGCGGGAGAACGCCCGGTAGGGCGCGTTGAAGGTCGGCGTGCCCGTCGCCTGCGCCGCGCCGGCGGTCGCGCCGGCGAGCAGCGCGCCGAGTACGAGAGATGTCAGTCGGTGATGCATCGACACCCTCCGGTAGAGGTGGTGCCTCCGTCTGCGCTCCACCGTACCCGAAGGGCCTGCCGGCGTTCCCACAAACAGCCCGTGGCCCACGCGCAGCGGCGTGAAGCCACGGGCTAGAGTGAAGTGACGCGGCTCACGCCGCGTCGGGTTGGGCGTTTAGTGCCAGAGGGACAGCCCGACGCGCCCGCCGATCCGGATGGTGGCAGGTAGGTAGGCGTTATTCTTGGTGTCGTAACGGAAGCCGAGCTCATAACGCCACGCGGCTGAGCCAAAGGGTTTGCGCCAGCCGACGCCGCCACCGATTGAAAGGTTGGTGCCGCTGTTGAAACCGTTGTTCACCAGCACCAGCCCGGCACCGCCGGTCAAGTACATGCCGGAGCTGTGCCCGCTCGGGTCCATCGCATACAGCCCGGAGACGCCCAAGCCGATCATATCGCGTGTGGCGCCGCCCCAGGTTGTCATGCCCAAACTGACTCGTGGCTCCCACATCAGCTTACCGCGGGAGCGGAAGCCGACGCGAATGTCCACCGGCGTCAGGAGCTCGATGCCGCCGCTGGTGCTGACACCGTTGACGCTTGAGGGCTTGGCGTAGTCCGCCCCGAGGTCCACACCGAACTCGTACTGCGCGCCGGCGTGCGTGTCCGTCCGAACTGGTGCGCGCCGTTGCGCCAGGGTTAGCGAAGGGAGGACTGTCAGTCCCACGACCACCAGGGTGCTGCCGATGAAGCTGCGCATACGACACCTCCATAGGGGGTGAACGTGCGTTTCAAGGGCGCCCGTAATTCGCTTAGTGCCAGAGCGACAGGCCGGCGCGCGCGCCGACGCTGAACGTGTTCGGCTCGAAGAGACTCGTATTCTTGAAAGCGTACCGCACGAACGCTTCCAGGCGCCATGCACCGGACTCGTAGGGCAAGCGCGTACCCACACCTCCGTTCACAGAGAAGACGGTGCCGCTTACCGCCCCCGTCGCGCCAACGATATCCGCCCCAGCACCGGCAGTCAGATACATGCCCTTCTTGTGATCCTTCCCGTACAGAGCGTTCAGGTCGAGGTCAAAGGCGTGAGCGGACGCCCCGCTTGTGTGGGCGAACAGCAACGAGACTCGCGGCTCAAACATGAGCTGGCTGTGCGACACGAACCCCAAGCGAAGGTCAAGGGGCGTGGACACCGCAAACGTCCCGGAACCCCCCGACGGCTTTGAGTAGACCAACCCCACATCCACGCCAAACTCGTGCTTCGCACCACCCATCCCACCGTGCTGCGCCCCAGCGCGCTGCGCAGTGGCAAGCGCCGGGACGGTCACGAGACTGACCGCGACCAGCGTGCTACCAATCAGGCTCTGCATAGCATCCCTCCCATTCGGGGTTCCTTCGGGGATTGGCGCACGGACAACAGCTAAGGGCTAACCCCAATTCTGTCAAGAGATTTCCGCCAGACAGCCTTGGAAGAGGCAAGAAAAGACCCCGACAAGCCGCTTGCTGGCTGACTTGCCGGGGCCGCTCTCAACCGGTGCAGCTGCTACTTCGTGGCGAAACGCACCCCCGCGCGGATCGGAATGAACGTAGTGGAGTTCACGTCGGTACTCACGTCCATGAACTTGCCCTCCACGAAAACCCGGGTTCCGCCCGTGCCGACCTTAAACGCCGCTCCGGCACCCCCGCCGAAGCCGATCTTTGTGGCGGACCCTGACCCGAGCGGGAAATCTGCCTTAACGTTGAAGAAACCCAAGCCGCCGAGCACGTACGGGCGAATCTGGTCGGCCGACGTGCCAGGGGCCCAGACCACATCCGCCATGCCACCGAATAGCTTGGTGCTGCCGGCAACGTTGTTCTTGTGGCTGGTCTGGCTATAGCTGCCCTCTGCGCGAATGCCGAACGTCCCGCCGGTCAGCCAGTAAGTCACGTCCGCGCCCGCGAGCCAACCGAGCTTGTCACCGTCTTTATAGGTACCCATCGGCATCAGCACCCCGCCGCCGACCCCGATCCGAATACTGGAGGCCGCCTTACCTCCCTGCCTGGCCGCGGCACGCTGGGCGGAGACCGCGGAGCCGAGAAGCATCGCCACGGCAACTAC
>QHUY01000069.1:17667-23294 GCA_003223415.1 Gemmatimonadota bacterium | reverse complement strand
GATCCCCCGACCCCTACGCCTGCGACCCGCATCAGGCTCCCGGGGTCGGTATAGAAAGTGTACCGCCCCAGCCGATCCTGCTCGAAGTCATCGCACCAGATCCACCCGGGGGTCGGCGTGGCGCACTCGTTCGTGAGGGAGGGATCGGGACCGCCGCCCTCACCACCGACCGTGATCGCAGCCGTCCCGCTCTTACCCCCGCTCGTCGCCGTGACGATCGCCCGCCCCGCGGCGATCCCAGACACAAGCCCGCTCCCATTCACGGTGACCGCGGACGGGTTGTTGCTAGACCACGTCACCACGCGGCCCGACAGGGGATTGCCACTCACATCCTGCGGCGTCGCGGTGAGCTCCACCGTCTGGCCGGCCTGCACAGCGGCCCAGGCCGGGCTCGCCACGACCCTCGCCACGGGTGGCCGACAGGACACGGCGACCTGCGCGAAGGCCGTGGCAGCGAGACGAGCAAGGGGACGCAGGCCTCGCACGACGGCTACACCCAGATCCAAGCCGCGCTTAGCTGGCTCCCGACGCGGCCAAGACGGTAGCCAAGTAGTAGGCGGAGAGCTGATCGCGATGCAGGTACCGGTCGAAGAACTCTCTCGCGGCAAGTTCCATCCTGCGACGCCGCGCGGGATCACCCAAGAGGGCTTCACACAGCGCGACGAGATCCCTGGCGTCGGGCTGACAGTAGATGACATGCACGCCATCCATAAGTGGCGCCTGGAACTGGGTGGGGTACGGGACCGCGACCACGCACGACCCCACGGCCAGATACTCCACGAGCCGCGTGCAAAAGGGGGCCTCCCCTGGAAGATCCACACACACCATCGCCCGCGCCAACTCCCGCAGGTAGCGACTGTAGCGAACCTTGCGGTCGCCCCCCTGCAACGTAAACGCACGATTGGTCCGGAGCGCCCGGAGCGCGGCCCCGCGGATGCCTGGGGCGAACTGCATGCTGAACCGAGCGTAGACTTGAAAGCGGCTAGTCCACCGATCCTTAGCCCGGCGGAGAAGGGGCAGCATCTGGTAGAGCCAAGAAACCAGCGGGATGAAGCCACCCGGTACAATGTTCGGCAGACCATAGCCAGTCTTGAGGTACTGAAACTTGAAGGTCACGAGGCTCCTTCGCGCTGACTCTTCGCTCAAGAACTCCGGGTGATCATTGACGTTGAAGGCGACTTCGTGCACGCGGCCATCGATCTGGAACTCGGTGACGATCGTGCCTTTGTAGGGCTGCGGGATCGGTGCAATGACGACCCTGACGCGCTGTCCCAACATATCACGGATCTGTTCTTCCGCACCCTTCGTCGCGACCCAGGCGTACGACTCGGGCCAGCGCAGCACTACGCGCTCGCGAACGTCTGGCGGGAGGTACCATGACACTCCCTCGAGCGAGTGCATCCGACATCCGAGCCGGACCGCCGCCTCGACCGCCAGGTTCAGCCAATTACGCACATCGAGCAGGTTGCGGGGATCCATGGCTGTCGCACGTGGGGGGCTCGCGGCCCGTGATCGTAGTTCTGTTCAAGCCTTCTCCCGCCTTCCACTCCGCCGGTGGGAAGCCACGGCCTGCTGCAAGGCCGCAAGGAGGCGTTCCGCATCCCGCTCTGCGTTATACGCTTGTCGGACAGCCGCCTGCCCCCGCCGTGCGCAATCGAGTCGGCGGGCAGGATCGGCGAGTACCTCGATCGCGCGAGCGAGGTCAGCGGCGTCTCGATCCCTGTACACCAGCCCGGCTCCAGTCTCGCGGACGATCCGCTCGGCCGGCTTTGCATCGGATGTGACGACTGCCAGCCCTGCGGCCATGTAATCGAACAGCTTGTTCGGGATCGTGGTGTTCCAGCTTTCGCTCGCGAAGTGCGGGATGATTCCGATATCTGCGTTCGGCAGTGCCGCCAGGGCTTCGGCGTTGGGAACGCGACCGCGGAAGTCCACCTGCGGCCGCGACAGTCCCAGGTCGCGGGCGCACGCGTGAAAATCGGAAACGTCTTTCCCATCACCGAACAGTGTGAGCCGGAACGGAAAGCTGCGCGTGGCGAGGAGAGCGGCCGCCTGGAGCAGGACTCTCACACCACGGGGTTCTTCCATCCGCCCGAGATAGGCCAGCTGCACCTCCCCCCGCCCGCCGGCGGCAGTGCGCCTGAGCGGCGCCAGCTGGTCCAGCGGCGGGGTGTTGGAGACTATGGTGACGCGGTGTGGCGGTACCCCCCTCGCGATGACATAGGCTCGGGCCTCCTCCACAACAGTCAGGACATGATCGCTGCGCCGCAGGACCCAACGCTCAAGCGCCAGGGCAAAGCGGGGGTTCCGGACGAGGACGTCCAGGGGCCTCATGCGCCCCACGTCCCACCGGTCGCGGAGCATCGCGGGGTAGTTCTCGGCCATGTCCAGAACCACCGGGAGTCCGATATGACGCCCGACGAGGATCGCGGAGGCGGCCAGCGGGAGGTCGCGGCACAGGATGACATCCGCGTTTGACCGGCGGGCGGTGAGGAGGATGGCGCGGATCCATCGGGGGTTGAAAAAGGCGGGAAACATCGAGGCAGCGTTGAGCCATCCCGGTGCACCCCTCCACGACGCCAAGCGGTGCACGGTCGCCTCGGGCAGCTGCTCGGTCGTCGCCAGGCGCGTGCGATTTCGAGCCACGAGGTGCACCCGGTGGCCTGCAGCCGTCAACGCACGCGCGACCTTTTCGACACGCACGTCCCACGGGTACTCGCCGATCCACACCTTGCATACGGACAAGCTGCGGGCGCCTGGCGCGCGGCCTGGGCGTACGGTGCCGGCCAACGCCCCGGTCGTCACTGTTCCCTGCGTTGAGGCCGCGGGAGCGCGGGAATTACTGTCAGGCTGTGCGGTCTCGACATGGGCTAGGGCCCTGCTGCCCCGGGTGCTCCCCTGCGTAGAGCAAACCTTAGGCCACGCAGCTGGGCATGGTGCTTGCTCCACCGGACTCGTGTACAAACAACTGCCCGGGCGGGAGAGCGATCGCCGGACGTTCCTTATCTTCTTGCGTCGGCGCAACACCCGGAGTGGCCGTCGGTAAGCAGGGGTGATATGAGTCGTCCCACATTCGGCGAGCAGCGACTCCTGGCTCACAACCGGACTGTGCCGGAGAGGCTCCTCTTCAGGCTCATGGGCGCTGCCGACCCAGCTCACTACCTCCACTGGCGCTACCTGGAGTGTTTCCTTGACACGCTCCCGGCATTCTTCCCTCGCCGAGTGCTTGATGCCGGGTGCGGCCGCGGCGATTACAGCTTCTACCTCGCCCGAAAGTATCCCAAGGCTACCGTACTGGGGGTCGACATCAACGAGAACCTGATCGCCCGGAATCGGCACACAGCGATGTCGCTAAAGTTGCCGAATCTCCGCTTCGAGGTGGCCGATCTCGCGCTGGCCCGCTTCGCAGACCCGTTTGACCTCGTGATCTCCATCGACGTCCTGGAGCACATTGAATCACAAGCAGCAGCACTGGCCAACCTGTGTGCCGGACTGACCTCGGGGGGTGTTGCGTTCTTCCACATGCCGACTATTCGCGAACGTCCGGTCCCGTTCCATCGATGGCTCGGAGGCTTTCGCGCTTGGGCAGAACGTGAACACGTGGCTCGCGAGCGGACCGCTGCCGAACTGATCGACATGGTCTGGGGTCATCTGGAAGTACTCATCGCGCGTCGGACGTTCGGGTACTTCACCGGTGAGATGGCCACGAGTCTGTTCGCGCTGCCTTACGCCCACACTCCACTCAACCGTGTCATGCAGGGGCTCTTGGCTCCGGTTTGCCGGCTCCTGACTCTTGCTGATCCGTGGGAGATCGAGACGGTACGGTACGCGGTCGCGATTCTGGCCCGCCGGCGGGGCGGGCCGCAAAGCCAGTCCGCGGCCCCGCCGCGGCACGAGGCGCCCGCACGCGCGAGCAGGCCCCGCACGGAAACTGCGTGACCGTCTGTTGCACCCCCGCGACACGTGCCCTTGGGGTCGCGCCAATCGCATGACCGCCGGGGAGAGGTGGCCATCGGACCTGACCCACGTCGGGCTCCACCGAGGCGTTCCTCAAGGTCGAGCGGATTCTCGAGACCTGCGCCGTGGCACGGTACTAGCGAACGGTTTCGCTCAAGCCTGCAACGGGTTTCCTCGGTGCGGGAACGGAGAGCGCTCCCGTATGGATAAGGCGGCTTTCGATCGCACATTGCATATCCTCACGAACACGGGATGGTTCGACGGTACGACCTCTTTTGGCGCGCCCGTCGAAACCCGACGCGCGTCAGAAGGAAGGATGTCNNCGGGGACAGTCCGCGACGTCCTCGCTGCGCGCCAGTCAGACATAGCCGTCTTCTGTGGTGCCGTACCGCTGCTGCTGCTCTTCTGTATCCTGAAGCGCCTCCCGCTCTGGAATCATCTCACGCTCGTTTCCGTCGATGCGATCTTGCCTCGACCACGCACTCTCCTGGAGCGACTCCGGGCGCGCGTCGTTCGTGGCCTGCTTGGCGCCGTGGACTTGTTCATCTTCTTTTTCCGGGATACTCGCGAACTCGAGCACTGGTACGCTGTCGGGGCCGAGCGAATCGCGTACATCCCATTCAAGATCAACGACTACATGACGGTCCTGGCGACGCCGACGTCCGACGAAGGGTTCATTCTCTCCTGTGGCCGCTCTCACCGCGACTACGGAACCCTGTGTAGAGCGCTCGCGGGCCTGCCCTACGAGGCGCGCATCCTCGCCACACCCGGAGAACTCGCCAAGCACGGCAGAGCGTTCGACGTCCGGTCCCTGCCGGCCAACGTGAAGTGGGTGACCGACGATGGATCATCCCGCTCGTGGATCGACTGGATTGCCCGCTGCAGATTCGTGGTGCTCCCGATTTTGCCCGCCGCGCTGGCCCCTGCGGGCATCAGCACCTACCTCGTCGCGATGGCATTGGGGAAGTGCGTGGTCATCACCGAAGGTCCGGCAACCCGAGGTGTGCTCGACGACGGGCAGGCGGTCGTGGTCCCGCCCTCAGATGCCAAGGCGTTGCGCGCGGCGATCATCAAAGTCAGCGAAGAACGCGAGTATCGGGAGGGCGTTGCAGCCCGCGGCCGCGCGTACGCCCTCTCGCTCCGTGACGAAGGCCGGCTGGCGTCGGACGTCTGCCACGAGGTCGTGAAGAGAGTGGCCGCCCTGCCGTCGCCGAATGGCCGCCTGCGCCGGGATCCGCCAAAATGAAGGAGCAATCATAGCATGCTACACGGCGTGACCGTGCTGCGAGGCTGGAGCGAAGTAGGGGAGGCGATCAATGACCTCGACGGCCGGCCCTATCGCCTGCACCGCAACCCGCTGAAGAACTGGGACCTGCGATTGATCCGGGAGCTTGCCGAAGACGTTGAAAGAGGTGGGCTCGCCGTCGATCTCGGAGCCAGTGTGCTCGGCGCCGTTCGCTTGCTGCACGAGATGGGGTTCCGGGCCGTGCGCGGATACGATCTGAACGTCACACGCTTCGACCGCTTGATCCAGCTGCGTGACTGGCTAGGTCTCATGGCCCGCAAACGCCGTCCCACCGGACCGCCCTATCGGCTCTTCACGCGCGACCTGCTTCATACCAGGCTGCCGTCGGGCTCGGTCAGCGTCGTCACGTGCTTGTCAGTGATCG
>QHUY01000069.1:0-17614 GCA_003223415.1 Gemmatimonadota bacterium | reverse complement strand
GAGCCGAAGCTCGACACGCGTGGCCGAACCATGTTCGGGCTGCCATGGACGATATTCTGCGCGTCTGAGATTGAGGCCATGATCGAGCTGGCCGCCGAGTGCGGGCTCGTCCTGGGCTCAAGAAGCCCGGGAGACCTCGAGTGCGCCGAGCATCCGGTGCGCGATGGTCCGCTCTCCTACACGTTCGCCGCACTGCGCTTTACGAAGCGAGGGTCCTGACGGCGGGGTGCTAGGTCGCGCCTACCAGGCGCTGCCGTCGAAATAGGTCATCAACCAGTCCCGGACTGGGGGAAGCACCGCGCCCTCCCGAGTCGGGTGCACGACCAGGGGAAGGGCATCGCTTCGCCCAACGAAACCGCATCGCTCGATGGATCGCGCAAACCCCGACTCGGCCAGCGTGAAGATGTTCACCTTCTTGAACCCGTCTTCGCGCGCCGCCTGGGCGACGGCGTGCAACGCCGACGCCGGAGACACGCGGGCCTCGTCCCACAGCAGGTCGACAACGCGCACCACGTTCTCGCCAGGACTGGCGCTGCGCTCGCAGCAGGAGCCATTGCCAATCCGGCATCGTGTCTCCCCCGAGACGCGTGGCGTACAGCTCGAGCGAGCGCTCTCCGCGGAACTGGGACCCCGGGGGTAACGCTTGGAGCGCTTCGGCAACGCGTGTGTCACGCAGACCGCCGACTCGCTCCAGTGACAAAGGCTCCGCGCGCGCCTTGATCCGAAAAAACCCAACATACAGGGGGTGAAGCGGAAGCACGAAGCGCTGCAGTGTGCCGACCCTGGTGAACCCCACCGCCCTGAGAAGCGCTTGGCCAGGGAGCGACGGATCCGTGTAGGCGAACTCGCAGGCGTCTGCTTCGCGGAGGTCCGCGAGAGCTCGCCGGCACAACTCCACCGCCGACCAATAGTTGCGATAGGCGCGATCAAACAGGTTGTCGACGAGCAACGCGGCGCGCACCACGCGAGTCCCGTCGCGAAACACTCGCGGGAACGCCGCCAGGTGACCAACGACCGAGCCGTGCCCGTTCCTGGCAACCCAGCTGCGCCCTCCGGTGGACATGGCGTAGCGGTAGGCACGATCGAAGAACGCCGGAAAGGTCGGATAGTCGTTGCGGAGGAAGAGCGCCTTGATCTCCTCCCCCTGCGTCACAGCGTCACACCGTTCGATCGTCAGTGCCACGACCAGCGACGAGGGCAAGCTTCGAGCCGTCTGCGAAGCGCCGGTGCTTGCCAAGGATCGTAAGGGACCACAATGAGTTATCCCGGGCTCCGGAGGCTGCTGCGAGCGACGCGCCCTCACGATGCTCGCGGTGTGGCGCGGACACAACACTCCAAACGCGTCTTGGTCTTGCTGGAAGCATGCGACGCGCTGTTGCGGGGACGCAACGTCTCCGCCTCGCCTTCGTGCTGCAGGCGGCTCAGAGACTCCCGTACGAGCTAACCCGGCTGGCACCACTCCTGCACCACGAAGGCGAGACCCATCGGCGGTTCGGAGTCCGCAGCCAACAAGCAGGCACGGAGGATCAGCACCATGCGGAACGGCGACGACGGTGTCGCGCTCGAGATCTTTGCGACCTGCCCCCAATCCGCCGACTGGGATCGGGAGACGTACGCACGGCGCGTGATTGATGTGGCCCGCTGGAGCGAGCGCTGGGGATGCAAGGGTATCCTCGTCTACAGCGACAACCGGCAGCTCGATCCCTGGCTGGTCTCGCATCTCATCCTGCAGCACACGACCAGCCTGTGCCCCCTCGTCGCGGTGCAGCCCGTGTACATGCACCCGTACGCCGTGGCCAAATCGGTCGCGACGTTCGGGCACCTGTACGGACGGCGCATCTACCTCAACATGGTGGCGGGAGGGTTCAAGAACGACTTGACGGCCCTGAACGACCCGACGCCGCACGACCGCCGCTACGACCGGCTCGTCGAGTACACGCTCATCATCCGGCGGCTCGTCGAAGGCTCGGCGCCGCTGACCTTCACGGGCGAGTTCTATACGGTGCAGGGGCTGAAACTCACCCCTGCGCTGCCGCCCGAGTTATTCCCGGGCATCTTCGTCTCCGGCTCGTCGGACGCCGGGCAGCGCGCGGCCCAGGCGATGGGTGCCACGGCCGTGAAGTATCCCAAGGCGCCGACCGAGGAGACGGAGCCGGACGAGGGGGTCGGCGCGGGCTTGCGGGTCGGGATCATCGCCCGCGAGAGCAGCGACGAGGCCTGGACGCTCGCGCGAGCCCGCTTCCCCGAGGATCGCCGCGGCCAGTTGACCCGTCAGCTGGCCACGAAGGTCTCAGACTCCGTGTGGCACCGGCAGCTGTCGGAGCTGGCCGCAGCCACCGCCACGGGCGACCACCCGTACTGGCTCATCCCCTTCGAGAACTACAAGACGATGTGCCCCTACCTTGTGGGCAGCTACGATCGCGTGGGCGAAGAGCTGGCCCGCTACATCGCGCTGGGTTACCGCTCGTTCATCCTCGACATTCCGCCGGACGAGGACGAATTGCGGTATGCAAACACCGCGTTCCAGCAGGCGCTCGAGCGCGTGGCGTGATGACCCGGCTCCTCCAGGAGTGGCTGACGCGGCAGGCGGAGCGCTCCCCCAACGCAACGGCCGTGGTGATGGGTCAGGAGCGCCTCACATATGGGCAGCTCGAGATCCTGAGTAACCAGATCGCCCACGCGCTGCGGGCGGCCGGGTGCGGGCGGGGCGATCGCGTATGCCTGCTGCTGCCCAAATCCCCCACGACGGTCGCGAGCATGCTGGGGATCCTGAAGGCGGACGCCTGCTACGTACCCCTGGACACGGCGAGCCCAGCCCCGCGCATAGCGAAGATCGTGGACTCCGCCCAACCGCACGTGCTCTTGGCGAGCACGCGGGGTGCGGCGACGGTCCAGGCGTTGCTCGACCGTGGCGAGGCACGCGGGTCCTTCCGGATCGGCTGGATGGATCGAGGCTCGAGTGCCGGGCGGCCGTTCGGGCCGGTGTTCACGCTGGACGACGTGCAGCGCCTCCCCGTGGCGACACCCAGCTACGGGAACGCATCGGGCGACTGCGCTCACATCCTGTTCACCTCAGGCTCGACGGGCACGCCGAAGGGCGTCATGATCACGCACGCCGGCGTGATCCGGTTCGTGGAGTGGGCCACGGACTACTTCGGCCTCTCGGCGACCGACCGCCTGTCGGGGCACTCGCCGTTCCACTTCGACCTCTCCACGTTCGACCTGTTCGGGACGTTCGCGGTCGGCGCCGAGCTCCATCTCGTCCCGCCGGAGCTGAATGTGCTGCCGCACAAGTTCCCGGGGTTCATCCGCGAGGCGGGGCTGACGCAGTGGTTCTCGGTACCCTCGGTGCTCACGCTCATGGCACAGCTCGACGTCGTGCGCCACGACGACTTGCCAACGTTACGGCGGCTGCTCTGGTGTGGCGAGGTGTTCCCGACGCGGGCGCTCCGCTACTGGATGAGCCGGCTCCCCCACGTGACCTTCACGAACCTGTACGGGCCCACGGAGGCGACCATCGCGAGCAGCTATTACTCGGTGGAGCGGTGCCCCGACGACGACCGGGCACCCATCCCCATCGGCCGGCCGTGCGCCGGTGAGGACCTCCTCGTGCTGGACGAGACCCTGCACCCCGTGCCTGTCGGCGAAATCGGCGATCTGTACATCCGCGGCGTCGGGTTGAGCCCGGGATACTGGCGGGAGCCTGACAAGACGGACGCGGCGTTCCTGCGCAACCCCTTCGGAACGGATCCGGACGACCGCATCTACCGGACGGGGGATCTCGCGAAGGTGGGGCCGGACGGCCTCGTGTACTTCGTGGGTCGCGCCGACACGCAGATCAAGAGTCGCGGATACCGCATTGAGCTGGGCGAGATCGAGGCCGCCCTGCTCACCCTGCGAGACATCCGGGAGGCGGCCGTCGTCGCGTTGCCCACGGACGGCTTCGAGGGTACCGCCATCGGCTGTGCGTATGTAGCGAGATCCGCCGCGGCGGTGACGCCGCTGGCCCTGCGCCGAGAGCTCGCCAAGCTGCTCCCTGCGTACATGCTGCCCTCGCGCTGGCAGGCGCACGAACGGCTGCCGCGCAACACCAACGGCAAGATCGACCGCCGCCGCATCAGAGAGGAATGGACACCCGATGAAGCTCCAGCCCTTGGACCGTCCTGATCCGATCGCCGTGGGGGCCGACCTGGAGGCTCGGATCGGGGCGCTGTTCACCGACAAGCTCCACATCGAGGTCCCGTCGCCCGACACGGACCTGGTTGAGACCGGGCTGCTCGACTCATTGCGGTTCGTCGAGCTCTTGGCGCACCTCGAGGAGACGTTCGACCTGACGGTGTCGGTGGACGACATCGAGGTGGAGCACTTCCGCACTACGGCGCGGATCGCGGAGTTCATCGCCCGCCGGCTTCCTCGCCTTCGAGCCGAAGGAGCGGCATGAAGCTTCTGCCTGTGGACCGTCCCGATCTGCTCGCGTTGGCCACCAGCTGGCTGACCCGGGAGGAGAACTGGAAGTGGCTGGACTTTGGCGGCACCGGGCAGCCACCGACGCCCGCGCTGGTCAAGATCATGACGCAGCTGGACACGAGCCTGCTGCGCGTGTTCACGGCGGACGACGACGTCACGCCGATCGGCGTCGCGGGCCTGACTCACATCCATCGCCAGTTCAAGACCGCCAGCGTCTGGGTCGTGTTGGGCGACAAGTCCCACGCCCGTCAGGGCTACTCGACCCGGGCGTACAGCAAGCTGATCACGCTCGGTTTCCACGAATTGGGCCTCGAAGCCATCAACACCTGGGCCGTGGAGCACAACGTCTCCGTCGAGATCGGGCACCGCGCGAACTTTCACCTCATCGGTCGGCAGCGGCGCTGTCACTGGGTCGACGGCAAGCCGTACGACCGCCTGCTGTTCGACCTCCTGCCCTCCGAGCACAGGGAGCTGTGAGTCGATGAGCAACGTCATTCTCGGTACAGGTAGCTACCTGCCCGAGCGCATCGTGACCAACGAGGACCTCGAGGCCATCGGCGTGGATTACGATCGCGCCCGAGCTGGCAACCTCAGCCTGGACCAGTGGGTCCGGTCGCGCCACGGTGCCGTATCACGCCACTGGGCGAGCCCTGGTGAGTGCACGTCCGATATGGCGGCCGTCGCCGCACGTCGCGCCCTGGAGGACGCGCGGCTCGACCAGAGGGACGTCGACGTGATCGTCCTGGCCACGATTACCAACGACTATCGCCTGCCGCAATCGGCGTTCATGCTGCAGGCCAAGCTCGGCTCGAAGGCCCAAGTCATTCAGCTTGACTCTGCCTGCACGGGGTTCGTAGATGGTCTCCTTGTGGCCTGCAGCCTCCTCGACGCAGGGAGGTACGAGACAGCTTTGGTGGTCGGCGCGGACACATCAACCCGCTTGTGTGATCCGAAGGGATTCATGCCGCTCACCATATTCGGCGATGGCGCCGCCGCCGTGGTGCTGCACCACCAGCGTATGGACAACGGCTACGGTGTCCGGTCGTTCGCCACCGGATCGGACGGACACCTCGGCGAATACGTCTGGGTGCCGGGCGGCGCCGGGAAGCAACCTTTCTCACAGGAAGTCCTGGACCAACGGCTCCACTACTGGCAGTTCAAGTTCTCGGAGATCCACGCCTGGGGCGTTGACCGCTTCGCGTTCTGTGCGCTCGAGGCCGTCAAGCGCGCCGGGTTGACCATCGAGGACATCGCGTGGGTCGTTCCACACCAGGCCTCAGTGAATATCCTGTGTGCCCTGGCTCGGCGGCTCGAGCTGGACATGTCGAAGTTCGTGGTCACATACCCGCACACCGGAAATCTCATGGCCGCCTCTATCCCTGTCGCCTTGGATGAGGCCAGGCGTGACGGCAAGTTCCGGGACGGTGACTGGCTGGTCATGCCGGCCGTGGGTGCGGGCATGGCCTGGGGTGCGGTGACGTACCAGTGGTACGACTACGCGCAACATCGAGCGGACTGAGGCTCGCGTGTGATGGGGCCAACGCTCGGTGCCTCGCCGGGAAGGTTGCCCTTCGCACCGGACCCGGTGCGTCCCGCAGTGCCTCCGCCGCGTACAGGTCGGGTTGCCATCGTCGGCGCTGGCGCGATCGGCTCGGGAATCGCGAGACTGTTGTCGGGACTGGGGGCCACGGCCGTCGTCGTCGCGCCTCGCCGCGGTGGCGTGGCGCGGGCCACCGAGCGGATTCACTACTGGTATGCCTCCGACGTCAGGCACGGGCGTCTCAGTGCAGCCGAGGCCGATGCCGGCCTGCGAAACGTGCGTGTGACTGCGAGGTATGCGGACATCGAGGGAGCGGAGTTCGTGATTGAATCCGTTCCCGAAGAGGTCGCCGTGAAGCAGGAGGTGCTCGCGGCCGTGGAAGCGCATACGTCACCGGCATGCATTTTCGCCAGCAATACCTCGTCGATCCCGCTCGCCGATATCGCGGCCAAGGCCAGCCGCCCGCACAATGTCATCGGCACACACTACTTTTGGCCGGCCCAGCGCTACCAACTGGTCGAAATCGCGAGGGCCGCCACCACCAGCGAACGCACGCTGCAACGCACGCTCGACCTGATCCATTGGCAGGGGAAGGTACCGCTGCTGGTGCGTGACGTTCCTGGCTTCTTCACCACCCGCATTCTCCTGGTGTACCTCAACGAGGCGGTCGCCCTGGTCACCGAGGGTGCATCCGTAGACGAGGTGGACAACGCGATGCAGGCGTTTGGCTGGCCCATGGGGCCGTTCCAGCTACTTGACGCTATCGGTCTCGAGAAATTCCGGGGAATCCATCAATCGATCTCGCGACACCTCGGGGAGCGGGTGATGCACATCGAACGCCTCTGGCCGGTACTGGAGGCGGGGCATGTCGGCTACAAGAACGGTCGTCGTGAAGGTACGAAGGGCTTCTACCTGTATCAGGGGAGACCGGAGATTGACGCTCGAGTCCACCGCCTGATCGGCCGGGCGGTCGGTGCTGGCCCGACGCCGTTTGAGATCTCCGTCCGCCCCGTTTGGCAAATGGTCAATGAAATCGGTCATTGCCTGGCCGAGGGCGTGGTCGCGTCGGCCGACGACGCGGATCGCGGCGCCGTCCTCGGACTCGGCTGGCCGCCCGTTCACGAGACTCCGCTGGCCTACGCGCACCGGGTTGGTGTTCGCAACATCGTCGAGCAGTTGCATGCATGGGCTCGGGAATACGGCCCTTGGTTCACGCCAAGCCCGGCACTGGTCGAGTGGCCCGCGAGCGGCTCCCCCGGAATGCCGACGGCAGGGGCGGGAGCTTTCGCCCTCCGAGGTGTGAGTTGAACGCCGTACGCGGTTCGGTGAGGCAGGCGCCGTCACTGGATGGTTGCGTAGAGCTCGACAGTGCCATTGTGCAGCTACTGACCTGCCCTTGCTGCGGCGGCAGGCTTGAACTCAGCGGCGCGACTCTCCTATGCAGAGACGAGAAGTGCGCGAACACGTTCCCCGTGGTGCGAGGCATACCGATATTGATCAACGAGGAGACGAGCCTATTCTCCATTGATAGTCTCGTGCGGGAGGGGAGGTCCGTGGCGCCCCGACCCA
Organism: Gemmatimonadota bacterium; assembly: GCA_003223415.1. Taxonomy (GTDB): domain Bacteria; phylum Gemmatimonadota; class Gemmatimonadetes; order Gemmatimonadales; family GWC2-71-9; genus 13-1-40CM-70-15. The sequence goes on along the minus strand of QHUY01000069.1, from coordinate 10,038 downwards.
GAACATGGAAAGCAGCAGTTCGTCGGTTCTTGCCATCAATCAGCAAAAACATCAAGGGTCGAGAGAACTACTCGCTGTTTCGCGATCTCCTCGTGAGCCGCGAGGCCCCTGTGCGAGTGCTGGTGCTCGGGGGTGCGATCGCCGGCGCTGGGATGGAGGAGCTCCTCTCTGACGATCGCATCGAGTTTGTGGAGAGTGATGTCGCCTTTGGCCCGCGAACGGGGCTCATCTGCGATGCGCACGACATTCCGTTCGAAGCCCAGAGCTTCGATGGCGTAATCATCCAAGCTGTGTTGTACTTGCTGCTCGACCCCTTCCGTTGCGTTGAAGAGATATACCGCGTCCTCAAATCGGATGGGTGGGTCTATGCTGAGACACCGTTCATGGTTCCGGCGATCGGCGGAAAGTTTGATTTCACCAGGTTCACACACTTGGGTCACCGCCGATTGTTCAGGAGGTTCGCTGAGGTATCCAGCGGCCCAGTCTGCGGACCCGGCGTGGCGCTGGCGTGGGCGTACAGACACTTCCTGCTGAGCTTTGCAGCATCGCGGGCAATGAGGTCAGCGCTTGGCGCGGTTGCTGACGTCACGTCGTTCTGGCTGAAGTACCTGGACTACTACTTGATTGAGCGCCCGGGCGCGGTCGACTCGGCAGCGGGATTCTTCTTCCTGGGGAAGAAGGCGGCCGAGCCATTGCCTGACCGAGAACTCGTTGAGCTGTACCGCGGCTGCTGTGGCCACGGCGCTCCGGCAGCCGTTCCAGCAGCCGCTCGACGCACGCGCCGAGCCCATGATTGGGGAACTGCGGACAAGGAGCAGAGAGAACAGCCATGACTCCGGAGCCGGCAGCAGGTGAGAGAACGGCACAGCAGCTGAGAGAACAATATGAAATAGAGAAACAATTGGCCGACAGATTGCGCACTGCGCCTCGGCAAGAGAGGCGTCATCTATATGCTTCTGCTTACGATGAGCTGTATCAGCGAGTCCCACATCACCCGCAACTGACTCAAAAATCATGCCCTCATGAGACGGCGAAAGCGGTTGCGTCGCAGATGAGATTTCTCGGGCGCTTTCTGAATAAAGACACGATCTTCCTGGAGATTGGAGCCGGAGACTGCGCTCTTTCGTTTGAAGTGGCTGGATTTGTAAAAAGTGTCTACGCGGTCGATGTCTCTGAGGAAATTACCAGAAACGCACGACCGCCTCTAAATTTTCGACTGATCCTTTCGGACGGGTGCAGTATCCCCTTACCAAGAGCAAGTGTCAATGTCTGCTATAGTAATCAACTCATGGAGCATCTACATCCTGATGACGCTCTTGAACAACTGGAAAACATCGTGAAGGTGCTGGTCCCCGGGGGAGTCTATATCTGTATCACACCGAACCGGCTCACCGGGCCTCATGATATCTCAAGGCACTTTGATGCGGTCGCCACCGGATTCCACCTGCGAGAGTACACACGCACAGAATTGAGGGATCTATTCAAGGCGGCTGGATTCTCGAGAAGCGGCGTGTACCTTGCGGGAAGAGGCAGGTACCTGCGCTCACCCATGTGGCCGATCGGTTGGTGCGAGGGACTGTTGAGCGCGTTGCCGACTACCCTGCGGAGGGCTATCGGCAGCCGTCTACCGTTTAGGCTCGTTCTAGAGAGTCGGTTAGTGGGGACAAAGTAGGTCTGTGCGCCGCCCTATCCCTCGAGGATGACGACCGCAGCCGCCACTCCCGGCTGATGACTCAAGCTGAAGTGAATCGCCCCCACCCCACGCTTCCGGGCCTGGTCGGCCGCCGGCCCTTGAAGGCGCAGGGCGGGACGGCCATCTCGCTCGATCACTTCGACCTGTCGAAAGGAGAGACCCGGCGCCAGCCCGGTTCCCAACGCCTTGAAGAACGCCTCCTTGACTGCAAACCGGCCGGCCAGCGCTTGGGCCCGGTCGGCCCGCTGGGCGCACTGCGCCAGCTCGGTTGAGGTGTAGACTCGCTCCTCGAACCGCAGGCCGTGCGCCGCGAGCGCCTGCGCGATTCGTTCCGTCTCCACCACGTCGAGCCCCACCCCAAGGATCATTACACCAAGCTAACCGATCGCCCGCTCCAACTCACGAACGCAGCGCTCGATTCGCGCGTACGTCTCCGCGAAGACTCGTGGCGGCTGGTGCAGGGGATCCTGGATCGTGCTGGTGTCGATTGGCTCGGGGTCCAAGTCACCCAAGACGAGCACGTCGCGCCCGGCCCGCCCGAAGCGGTCACGGATCTCACGGCCCTGAGTGGGGTCCATGACGACGATGAGGTTAGCCAGGCGCACGCGGTCGGCCGTGACGAACTGCGACCGGTGTGCAGAGAGATCCACGCCATGGCGCGCGGCCGCGGCGACCGCCTCAGGCGGCGGCGGCCGACCGGGGCCCAGAAAGCCGGCGGAATCGACCCGCACGCCGTTCCGAGCAGACGCGCGGCGAAGCAGGGCGGCGGCGAACGGACTGCGGCAGATGTTCCCGTGACAGACCACGAGCAGCGACGTGAGGCGGGGTCGGCGGCGCAGGGCGTCGAGGACGCGCTGGCGGCGCAGCGGGTGAAGCACGCGGTCGGGTATCCGGCGGAGCCGGCTCAGAAGCTCAGCCACCCGTCACACACCTTCGCGCCGCTCGAGGACCGCGACCGCCCAGCTGCCCCGGCCCGAGCCCGAGGTGCTGGTCGTCGTCACCAGTCAGAGAACGGTCGGGGCTGAGACCGTCACCGTCTGCGTCTTGGTGCTCGAACCGCCGGCGTCAGTCACAGTGAGTGTCACGCTATACGTTCCCGCGACGGTGTAGGCATAGGTGGCGGTCTGTCCCGTGCCGGTCACGCCGTCACCCCAGCTCCAGTTGTAGGTAGCACCGGGCTGCGCCGTGGAGCTGCTCGCGTCGAAGTTGCAGGTGAGCGCGGAACAGCTGAACGTGAAAATGGGCACCGGCGGGTCCACACAGCTCACGGCGAAGGTGGCCGTGGTCGCGCCGCCGGACGGCACGGTGACGGTCTGCGGGTTCGCGCTGCTCACCGCACAGTTCGCCGCCACCCCCGAGAGCGCCACCGTGTGATGGGTTGGCAGCAGTGCGGTGAAGGTGACGCTGCCGGTGGGCGTGATCGCCTGGCTCGCGCCGCCGTCCACCGCGACCGCGTAGCCGTTCGCCGGGAGAGTCGAGCCGGTAGTGCTCGTCGTCACTGTCAGATTGCCGGGCAACACCGTGTACACGAGCAGATTGGGCGTGCCTGGGGGGTTTCCCGTGATCACGCCCGCCGTCGCGTTGGTGGTGATCCAGTTGGCTACGACATCGGACGGTGCGTCGCCAAACGTCGCCTTGTAGAGCGCGGCGACACCGGCGACATGCGGCGTTGCCATCGAGGTGCCGGTCATGTCCATCGTCAAGCCGAGGAGCCAGGTGGACCTCACGTCCTTCCCCGGGGCGTAGAGTTTCACACAGGGGCCCCAATCCGAAAATCCTGCGGCGGCGTCGCTCTTGTACCAGGTTGCGGCGACGCTGAAAGCGCCGCTCGCGCTCGCGGGCGACCACTGGCAGGCATCCGCGCTGTTGTTGCCGGCCGCCACCGCCACGAACACGCCCGAATTCCAGAGACTCGTCACCGCGGTGTTCATCGCGAGGTCGGGGCCGGGAAAGGCGATCGACATGTTCGCCACAGCGGGACTCGCGTGGTTCGCCGTCACCCAGTCCACGCCGGCGATGACATCGGAGGCGAAGCCGACGGCCGGAGTCACCCCCGCCGCGCCGCACGTTAAGAACACCCGCACGCCGTGCAGGAAGACCCCCTTGGCGACGCCCCACGTCGCGGCACCAACGGTGCCCGCCACGTGCGTGCCATGGCCGTAACAGTCCGTGCCGCCCGCACCGAGGACGTCATACACGTTGTCCGCCCGCCCCCCGAACTCGGGGTGGAGCGTCCAGATCCCCGTGTCAATGATGTACACGTGCACCCCAGCGCCCGTCGACGTGTAGGTGTACGTGCCGTCAAGCGGGAGCGCGCGCTGATCGATCCGGTCGAGCCCCCAAGGCTCGCCGCTCGCACTCATCTGCTGGGTCCCCTCCACGCGGCTCCAATGATCGGGCTCGACGTAGGCGACGAACGGGTTTTGCCGCAGCACCGCCACCGCCGCATCGGGCAGGCGCGCCGCGAATCCCTTGAGCGCGCGAGTGTAGGTGCGCAACAGGGTTCCGCCCTGCGCGTTCACCAGAGACCCGGCGAGGCCGACCGGGTCGGCCACGATATCCCGGAAGACGACGATGTATTGCCCGGTGACCACCTGCTGGGCCGCCTCCACCGCCCCCAGGACGTCGTGGCTCGGCCTCCCCAGCGCCGGCTGAGTCGGGGTCGGGGCGTAGCGGCATGCCCCCAGAAGGAGGACAACAGTAACCGCGACGCCCCGTGCGGATGACATCATGGCACCCTCGAGAGATGATCGTTGTCAGCCGAAGGAGCAAGTTCCGTTCCGAGCGGTGGGAGGGAGGTGGGGGAGGGTGCTGGCTCGCAGGGTGTGGGACCGCACGCAACGGTGTGGCGCGCGGGCATCAGCGGATCGGCAGGTCAGCACCAGTCTGCGCTTGAACGGCGCCGGCTTAGAAACCCACGATACCTTTCGCCACACAGATGGTCACAGCGAGCGGTGGCGCGGCTGCAAGTCGCTCAGGCAAAAAAACGGAGTGCCAAGCCTCAGCTTGACTTAGCCCTCACGGACCCGGCAGGACTCGAACCTGCAACTCCCGGCTTTGGAGAACGCTCAAGCCCTTTGCCTGGGGAGGCAAGGACGAAGGGTACCTTCCGCTTCCGGCTAAGCGTGTACGAGGATGGCTTGACAGGTCATTCCATAGCAGGGCGATTTCTTTCGCCCCATGAGACAGTCGTACTCGATGATGTTTCCATACCCGGTCCGGCCGACAGGGAACAACGTCATGAGCGTGAAACCCAGAGATTCGTCGAACGCGAGCGTTTCGAGGTAATTGGGCATCCCCTCGTAGATCGGGTTTACAGAGATCTCAGATTGCAGCAGCATTACCTGGGGCAGGATTTCCTTGGCGCCTCTTACGCCTTCCCTGTGTATCGATTTTCAGGGTATCGATTTTCAGGAAGATTCTCGGCGAGGAAACCGTCTGCAAGAGACTCGGGACCACCGAACCGCGCCGGCGAACTTCGACTGGGATCGGTTCCTTTACTTGTACTTGTATCTGTGCTTTGCGTGGTATGCCCCGGTGCTTTCCTTTGTCATCGGCCCATTGAAAACGGCCCGACCCGGCGCGGCTACACTGTCCCTTCCCACTCGTCTCTGCGGCTAAGACTATGCGCCTCGGGTTCGGCCTGCCCAGGGCCTCGACCGTCACTCCAGCTTCATGATCCGCGCGACTGAGGGGACACCGATTCCGTTCACCAGGAAGAGCATGTAGGGGCCGGGTGGGGCGGTCGTGCGGCTCCCGGGAAGGGTGACTGAGAGGCCGCCGATCGCCTGCGAGAAGCTCAGTGGAACCAGGCGCGTGCCTTGGTCGAACGCATGCGTCACCGAACTCAGCCGAATGAACGTCACTTTCGTAATGCTGGGGCCGTCCGGTGTCTCCACAGACACAGTCTGTCCGTACCCGACCACGTCGGGGGTCGCGCCGGTGATGTTGGGACGCGCACCCTGGAAGAGGTAGGGGGGCGAGTAGAGCTCGTAGTTCAGCTCGTCCACCGCCCCGGCGGCATCGCCGCTGCCGGTGTGGAGGACCCGTCCATCGGGGAGGAGCAACGAAGTCGAGTGGTAGATGCGGATCACTGAGTTGCTCGCCATCAGGGTCCACGTTCCGGTCGCGGGGCTCCAGAGCTCGGCGGCATGCACGGCGCCCAGGGGCTCGTTGAAGCCGCCGGCGCTCGTGCCGCCCGTTACCAGGACGTCGCCCGTCGGCAGCACGGTGGCGTTGAGATGCCGGCGGGGGAATGCCATCGGGCCGGTGTACATCCACTCCGGATTCGGCTGATTGAGGTTGATGATCTCGGCCGTGTTCGTCGGGGGGTCGCCGCCGCCCACGTAGAGAATCTTCCCCGGCTCGTACATTACCGCGGATCCGTAATCGCGCATGCTGAACTTCCGCAGCGGGCCGTCGGTCCAGCTTCCGGTGCCTGTGACGTCGAGGTAGCGGGATGGCTGCCAGTCTCCCGCGTAGAAGACGCGCCCGTCGGGCGCCACGAACGTGCGTGGATAGTACGACACCTGCAGGTCCGCCGTCGTCAGCCGACGCCAGCTGGTTCCGTCCCAGACCTCGGGGATCGTCACGTACGTTCCGCTCTCGTCCGTGCCTCCGATCGTCACGACCTCGCCGCTCGGCAGCGTGGTGTTGGTCGGATACCATCGGCCCTGGGCCATGGCCGCCCCTGCCTGCCACGAGCCGGTCCCGGCATCAAACACGTTGGTGTTCCGCAGGCCGAGACCGTTACCCATGTGCCCGCCGGCCACGAGCAACCGCCCGTCGGGGAGGAAGTCGTGGCCCGCGCAAAACAGCAGCGAGGGACTCGGCACCGCCGTGAAGGCGCTGGTCGTCGGGTCCCACACCTGCGGATCGCCGGTGTGGCCCCAGCTCAGCACCTTCCCATTGGGCAACAGGTGGAGGTGCAACTGCACGACCGGCGCCGGAAAGACGGACGACCACTGTCCCACCAGAAACTCCGGCACCGAGCCGATCTGCGGTGAGGCAGCCCGCACTGCGGGCGCACTCTGTCCGACGGCGCGCGGCGCAGCGAGGTCCCGATCGGGCAGCCCGGTCTGAGCGGCCGGCCGAGGCGCTCGCAGATCGATCGCTCCCGCTGTGGGGCGGTCGGCATCGCGACATGCGTGCAGCAGCGGAAGCAGAACGACGCACGCGCCCAAGGCTCGAACAAGTGTGGCGAGGTTTCGGCACCAGTACATGGAGCGACTCCCGAGAGGGCGGACCGCTGGCGGGCCCGCGCGGAACCGATCGCTTGCATGTCCCAGGCCGCCAGGCCGATGGAACCGAGTTCTAGGGCAAGGCATGGCGACACTTGCCGCAACTCGGGGCACGTTGTGTGGTACAGGCACCTCAGCTGTCATGTGGTGCGACCGGGCCGGTCGCGTGAGTCGAGGCGCGGCCGCTACAGGAGAAGTCAGCGCGACTGTGAGGCCATGATTCCACGCGAGGGCAACCTGTCCTCTACTTGAGGTCAAGCCGCCGGCTCGCCAGCGGTGCGACCACGCCTCGACCGTCCCGCCCCAAGGGGGTGGCGCGACCGGGGAGGGGCCCAGCGCGTTGGGTGTGGGACCACGCACAACGCCGTGCGACGCGCGGACATCAGCGGGCCAGCACCAGCGCTACGATGCCCCCCGCTCGGACTGTCGTCGGTGGCGGCGTGCGAGGAGAAAGCCACCGCCTGGCGTCCAAAGGGTTCGCTTCTTCGAGCGACCATCCAGACCATGCCACGACGGTCAGCTCGGTTGGCTTGCTCCCCGCAGCCATCCACCACATGGCGCAAACTCGGTGCCACGAGCTACTAAGGAATCGCTTTTATGGCGCGGCGAGTGGCGTAAGACCCGTCATCGCGATGCAAGTCGCGAACGTGGATTGCTGCAACATTGCGGCCTGGTCGCCACAGCAGGAGGAATCGGCTTCGCGGGGGTCAGAGCACGTCCCAGTCGGCGGGCGTGATGTGCCACGCCGACGGATCGAAGAGCTCCGGCCCGGTCTCTGTGAGCTCCTGGGCGATCAGGTTGAGCGGCCGGGGATTGAAGCGCTCAGGGACGCGCACGAAGCCTACCTTCCCCAGCTCGCCGAAGTGCGGATGCAGGCCCATCGTCACGCCCAGGACCGCCCCGTCGCGCCGATCGGCCTCAAGCCGGGTGCGGATGAGCCGACGAAGCGCCGCGTCCTCGCCCGCGGCGCAGCCCAGGTCCATGAACACCGTGCAGCGGGTGTCGAACAGCGCCGCCGGCCGGGTCACGACGTACGCTGAAAGCTGGCCGCGTCGCGCGAGCGCCCACACCCTGTAGTCGCCCCTCGGCTTCTCCAGGAAGCGCCAGCGGAGGTAGCGGATGTTGCGCTCGAGGCCCACAGCACGCCCGCGGGCGAAGTCGCGGACCAGCGGCTCAAAGCGGGCGTCCAGCCGGTCGAGTAGGACGATCTCCTCGGCCGGCTCGAGCGCCGGTGTGCGGAGCCTCAGCGCGCGGACGACCGGTTGGAGGAGCCAGCCGAGCCACCGCCCCGGCGTGCCCAAGCGGAGATGCAAGGCAAGCAGCGCGCCGAGGTCGAGCGGCGCCACGTAGACCGGAATCCCAGCCACCACAGTGAAGCGGTGGTTGCGGACAAAGCCCGGCAGGCTCCTTCCGCGCGCGTTCGGAAACAGGTAGATGAGATCGACCCCCTCGGCACGCAGGCGCTCCAGCAGGAAGCCGCACATAGCGCGGAACACACCTTGACGGCGGTAGGCGCTCAGCGTACCCAGGTCCGTGAGCAGGGCACCCATCGCCGGCTGGCCGCGGAAGCGCATCCGGAAGCGCAGTGCGTGGAAGTAACCGCAGAGCCCCCCCTCTGCCTCGGCGACGGCAATCAGCGAAGGGAGTTCGTTCTCGAGGTACTGCCACTCCCACAGGGCCCGGTCGAACACCTGCGTCTTGTGCGCGCCGGTCTCGCGATACACCTCGTCTATGCAGCCGCGCAGAGCTTCATAGTCGGCGGGACCCGCCTCCCGCACTCGGAACCCCGTCACTACTCCCACCTTACCACGACCCCAAGCGACACGAGCGGAGCCACCACGCCTAGCCACGGTTCGCTCCTCGCTCACGGGACCCGCCGCTCAAGCTTGACGCCCAGCTCTTCCAGCACCATCCGCACGGGCGCGAAGCGAAATTCGCGGACCAACCGTGCGAGCTTGCATTCGTTGCGGGCGATCCCAACCCGATGGCGGAAAGAGCGCAGCAGACCGACGCCGCGCACCCGAGGCTGGCCGGGGTCAAACTCCCAAGGATGCAAGTAGACGACCGCCGGCTGCCCCGCGCGCTCAAGGCGCCGGATGGCCCAACGTGTCAGCCACAGCGGGTAGAGCCGGAGATACCCGCCGCCAGCCACGGGCAGCCGCGCGCCCCCGAGCTCGCACACGGAGAGGGGAACCTCCCATATGCCCTCAACGCGGCGATGGATGGCGGGTGGCGCATCGGGGACACCGTAGCGATCGTGGTGCGCCGGGAAGATGGACGAGTCGTAGCGGTAGCCGGCCCGGTCGAGCACCCGCAGCGCCCACAGCGTTTGCTTCGTGACCGAAAACGTTGGCGCGCGGTAGCCGAGCACCGGCTGCCCGCTGAGCTCCTGGAGCAGCGTGCGAGAGCGCGAGACCTCATCGAAGCAGGCGTCTTCGCTCAAGGCCCAGAGCGGAGTGTGAGACCAGCCATGGCTCGCGACCTCGTGCCCCGCCCCGGCGATGTCGCGCACCAAGTCAGGGAGCCGCTCCGCCACCCACCCGAGCACAAAGAAGGTCGCGTGTACGTCCGCTGCGGCGAGCAGGTCGAGCAGACGGCGGACGTTGTCGGCGACTCGCAGCTCGCAGCGCGGCCACGCGCGACGCGGTATGGCGCGGGCGTAGTTCTCGACCTGGAACCAGTCTTCCACGTCGATCGAGAGCACGTGGCTCGACGCCACCCGTGCGCCCCCTGGAGCCGCGAGCGTATCGCGCAACCGGCGCTCGCCGAAGCCACGCACTTGTGGCCCAGCCGCCACAACCGGCGCCTCAAGGCTCAGCTGGCTCCGTGCGGCCGTACGATGCCTCCTGACGGTAGCGCCGCCGGAGAGGGCAAGAATCGGACCCGGCCAGGCCGCCGCCGGAAAGCGCACGCGCCCAAGGCGACCGCCTTGAGCGCAGGGGAGTGCGCCGACTCGGAATCGAACCGAGAACCTACTGATTAAGAGTCAGTTGCTCTGCCAGTTGAGCTATCGGCGCGCGGGCGGAAAAATCGTCACGCGGAGCACCCAAAGCAAGCACGCGCCCCGACAAGCGTCGGCCTCCGCCATGCCCCCAAGGGGAATCG
>QHUY01000068.1 GCA_003223415.1 Gemmatimonadota bacterium | reverse complement strand
AAGCGTTGCGTTTGGCCACTAATCTGGAAGTCGCTCAGGTTGATTCCCGCCAGTGGGCCATCAGCGCTCGCGGGTTCAACAGCACGACGGCCAACAAGCTGCTGGTGCTCATCGACGGGCGCACCGTATACACGCCGCTGTACTCCGGCGTCTTCTGGGACGTGCAGGATGTGCCCCTCTGGGACGTCGACCGCATTGAAGTCATCAGCGGACCGGGAGCCACGCTGTGGGGCGCCAATGCCGTCAACGGCGTCATCAATATCATCACCAAGCCGGCCCAAGACGCTCAGGGATTGGTCTTATCGGGGGGCGGCGGGACTGTGTTGCAGGGCCTCGGGGGCGCACGCTATGGCGGTGCGCTCGGGAGAAACGTTCATTATCGCGCGTACGGTAAAGCATTCACTCGCGACCAAACCCAGTTCGCAGACGGCCGGGCTGGCGTTGACGATTGGTACGCGGGGCAGGGTGGTTTTCGACTGGTTTGGAACCCGTCGGAGACGAGCCAGGGAACGTTGCAAGGGGATCTCTACGACGGCCGCATCGCCCAACCGGCGGCGAGCGATATCGCCGTCAGCGGCGGCAACGTGATGGGGAGCTGGTCCCGCGCGTTTTCCCCGACTTCCGATGCACGACTGCAGCTCTACTTCGACCGAACGCATCGCAGCATTCCCGGCACGTTTGCCGAGGATCTCGACAGCTACGACGTGGACTTCCAACACCATGCCGTTCTCGCCCGGCGTCACGACGTCGTGTGGGGCCTCGGCGTCCGGTTCATCGACGACAGCGTCGGCAACACAGCTGCCCTGGCCTTTCTGCCGTCGCAAGTGCAGCGAAAGTGGTTCGGCGGGTTCCTGCAGGACGAGATTGCTCTCATTCCCGAGCGGCTCCACGTGATCCTCGGGACGAAGCTCGAGCACAACGACTACACGGGATTCGAGCTTCAGCCCGCTGGTCGCGTGAGCTGGACGGCGCGCCGGGGAGGAGTGCTGTGGGCGGCGGTCTCGAGGGCCGTGAGAACACCCTCGCGCATCGATCGCGAGCTCTTCGCTCCGGCGCAGCCCCCGTATTTGCTCGAAGGCGGCCCGAACTTTCGCTCCGAAGAGCTGCTGGCCTACGAGCTGGGATACCGCGTTACGGGCCAGGACAGGCTCGGCGTGTCACTGGCGACTTTCTACAACCGCTATGACAACCTCCGCAGCATCGAAATGGTCAACCCGCCGGCGCCGTTTCCCATCGTCCTCGGCAACGGCCTCGAGGGAAAATCGTACGGGGCGGAGCTGACGGCGGACTACCGGCTGACCGGCGCGTGGCGGCTCCGAGCCGGCTACACCGAGATGCGGGTCCGCACGGAGCCCAAACCCGGCAGCACCGATACCACGCGAACGAGCAGCGATCCCGATCGACAGTTGTCTCTGCGCGCATCGCTGGACCTGCCGGCGCAGTTGAAGCTGGACGCGGATGCGCGCTACGTGAGCGAGATCAAGAATCAACAGATTCCCGCCTACGGAGAGCTCGATCTTCGCGCGGCGTGGCAGCCGGTAGCGGCGCTGGAGTTCTCCCTCGTCGGGCAGAATCTCCTACACCGGCAGCACGTCGAATTCGGCGCCGCGGCATCGCGGCACGAAATCCAACGCGGCGTTTACGGACGAGTGGAGTGGCACTTTTGAAGGCAACCCCCGGGGTGTTCCGGGCGTGTCTCCTCGGTGGGGTCATGCTGCTGCCGCGGGGCCCCAGTCTCGGGGCGCAGGCTGCGCGCGCGTCGGAATACCAGGTCAAGGCCGTTTTCCTCTTCAACTTCGCTCAGTTCGTCGACTGGCCGGCCAGCGCCTTTCCCGACTCGACAGCTCCGCTGGTCATCGGCGTCTTGGGCGACGATCCATTCGGTCGTTACCTGGACGAAACCGTCCGGGGTGAGACGGTGCGCGGCCGGCCTCTCGAAATCCGGCGCTTTCAGAACATCGAAGACATTCGGACCTGTCATATCCTGTTCGTCAGTCCGTCGGAAGGGAGTCGGTTAGACGACATTCTCGCCAATCTGAAGCACCGGGCCATCCTCACGGTGGGCGATGGCGCCGCATTCGCCCAGCGCGGAGGCATGATCCGCTTCATATCGGAGAGGAACAAGATCCGGATGAGAATCAACGTCGCCGCGGCGGAAGCCGCGCAGCTGACGATCAGCTCCAAGCTGCTCCGTGCGGCCGAGATCGTGACGCCGGGGAAGCCCTAGAATGGCGCTTCGAGACAAGCCGATTCGGCAAAGGCTGATGGCCATTCTGCTGCTGACGAGCGGGGTCGTTGTGGTACTCACGTGCGCGGCATTTCTTGCGTACGAGTTCGTGACGTTTCGGCAGACCACGCTCAAGAATGTCTCCACTCTTGGCGCGATCATCGCGGCCAACAGTACCGCGTCCCTGGCGTTCCGGAACGAGGGTGACGCGCGGGAGATCCTGTCGGCGCTCCGAGCGGAGCCACATGTCGTCGCCGCCGCCCTGTACGACAAACGTGGGAAGCTGTTCGCTCGCTACCCTGCGGACCTGCCGGTCGCGGCGTTTCCGGTCGCGCCGGACCGGGACGGGTACCGCTTCGAGCACTCGCACCTCGTGGGGTTCGCGCCGGTGGCGCAGGCGAGCAACGCGCGACTGGGTACGCTCTACCTCCAATCCGATCTGACGGCGGTGTACGGCACGCTGCGCCTCGCCGGTGCCGTCGCCGCCCTGGTGATGGGGGTGTCATTGCTCGTGGCGTACCTCCTTTCCGCCACACTGCAGGGCACGATTTCCCGGCCTATCCTGGCACTCGCCCAGACCGCCAGAGGCATCTCGGACCGTCACGACTATTCGGTCCGGGCGCCCAAACTTGCCGGGGATGAGCTGGGCCTGCTGACCGATGCGTTCAACCAGATGCTGAGTCGCATTGAAGACCAGGACCGGGCCCGCCGGCAGCTCATCACGGAGCTGGAGCGCAGCAACAAGGAGCTGGAGCAGTTCGCGTACGTGGCGTCGCACGATCTGCAGGAACCGCTCCGCATGGTCTCGAGCTACACGGAGCTGCTCGAGCGTCGCTACGGCGACAAGCTCGACGACAAGGGACGCACGTTCATCAACTTCGCGGTGGACGGCGCGGTTCGGATGCAGCGACTCATCAACGACCTCCTGGAGTTCTCGCGCGTCAGCACCCGGGGAAAGCCGATGCAGCCGGTCGACGTCAACCGAGTCTTGGGCGCGGTGCGGGCGAATCTGAGCGTCGCCATCCGGGAGGCGGGCGCGCTCGTAACCAACGAAGCATTGCCCAGCGTCGTGGCCGACGAGACTCAGCTTGTCCAACTCCTGCAAAACCTCGTCGGCAACGCCATCAAGTTCCGCGGTGGCGAGCGACCCCTTGTCCATGTCAGCGCGCAGCCGGGCGCGACGGAATGCGTGTTCGCCGTCCGCGATAACGGCATCGGCATCGCGCCGGAGTACTTCGAGCGCATCTTCGTGATTTTTCAGCGCCTTCACGCCAGGGGCGAGTACCCGGGCACGGGCATCGGGCTGGCCGTGTGCCGGCGGATCGTGGAACGGCATGGCGGCCGGATCTGGGTCGAGTCGGCGCCGGGTCAGGGCTCGACTTTCTATTTCGCACTTCCCACAGGAAATGGAGGGCAGGTGCCATGACCGAAGCTGACGGCGTGCTGGCCGTGGACATTCTCCTCGTCGAGGACAATCCCGGCGATGTGGAGCTGGCGCGCGAGGGACTGCGCGAATGCAAGATTCGCAACAATCTGCACGTCGTCGCGGATGGCCTGGAGGCTTCGGCCTTCCTCCACCGCAAAGGCGCATACGCCTCACGTCCGCGGCCCGACATCATCCTCCTGGACCTCAACCTGCCCAAGCGGGACGGGCGCGACCTGCTGCGGGAGATCAAGGAGGACGAGGAGCTCAAGCAGATCCCGGTGGTCATCCTCACCACGTCCGCGGCCGAGGAAGACATCCTCCGGAGCTATGCGCTCCACGCCAACTGTTACGTGACTAAGCCGCTCGGTATCGAGCAGTTCCTGCAGGTGGTCCGCTCGATCGAGAGCTTCTGGTTCACCATTGTCAAGCTGCCCCCGAAGTAACGACCGAACGTGACGACCGCTTCCCCCCTGCGCATCCTGCTGGTTGAAGACAATCCGGGCGATGTGCTGCTCATTCAGGAGACGCTCGGGGACAGGCAGGGGGAGTTCGCGCTGGAGAGCGTTGAGCGGCTCGCCGCCGCGCTCGAGCGGCTGCGCACCGGTGGTATCCACGTCGTGCTCCTCGACTTGACGCTGCCTGACAGCGCCGGCCTCGGCACGTTCACCGCGGTCCGGACCAACGCCCCGGACGTGCCCATCGTCGTGCTCACCGGGCTGAGCGACGAAGCGCTGGCCGTCGCCACGGTTCGAGACGGCGCCCAGGACTATCTCGTCAAGGGTCAGGTCGATGGTAACCTCCTTGGGCGTACGATCCGTTACGCGTTCGAGCGCAACCAAGTGCGGCGCCAGCTCGAGACGTCCGAGCGGCAACTGCGCGAATCGGAAGTCGGCTACCGGACGCTGGTCGAGCGCGCCCCGGTGGGGATCTACCGCTCGAGCGCGGAGGGCAAGTTCCTGTCGGTGAATGCCGCCCTCGTCCGCATGCTCGGCTACGACTCACCGGAAGACGTGCAACAACTCGACATGGCGTGCGATGTGTACGCCGACCCCGCCGAGCGGCAACGTCTCCTGGATCGGGATAGCTACACCGAGCGCGAATACGATGAAGTGGAGGCGACGTGGAAGCGGAAAGACGGCCTCCTTCTCAAGGTGCAGCTCAGCGTCCGGGCGGTGCGGAATGTCGCCTCCGGTGTCGCGTACTACGAGACGATCGTGAGGGATGTGACTGAGCAGCGGCGCCTCCAAGCGCAACTCATGCAGGCCCAGAAGATGGAGGCGGTCGGGCGCCTGGCAGGCGGCGTCGCGCACGACTTCAACAACCTGCTCACGGTGATCATCAGCTATAGTGACTTGCTGCTCGAAGACCTCGGCCGGGATGATCCGAAGCGTGAGGACGTGGCCGCGGTACGGAAGGCCGCGGAGGGCGCCGCCGCGCTCACCCATCAGCTCCTCGCCTTCAGCCGCCAGCAAGTTCTCCAGCCCAAGGTGCTGGATGTGAACGCGACCGTCGCTAACACCGAGAAGCTGCTCAGGCGGCTGATCGGCGAGGACATTCAATTGGTCGCCAAGCTCGGGTCCGGGCTGGGGAGTGTGAAGGCGGACCCGGGCCAGATCGAGCAGGTCATCATGAACCTCGCGGTCAACGCCCGCGACGCCATGCCGGCAGGCGGCCAGCTGACGATCGAGACCGCCAACGTGGAAATGGACGAGGCATACGTCCGCGGCCATCCGCTCGCCCAGCCGGGGCGCTACGTCATGCTCGCGGTGTCCGACACGGGGACCGGAATGGACGAGCAGACGAAGGCCCACATCTTTGAACCCTTCTTCACGACCAAGGAGCTGGGCAAAGGCACCGGACTTGGCCTCGCGACGGTGTACGGGATCGTCAAGCAGTCGGGTGGTTTCATCTGGCTGTATTCCGAGCCGGGGCACGGCACGAGTTTCAAGATCTACATGCCGCGGGTGGACGAGTCTGCGGAGCGCGCCACCCCCGCCGCGGCCGCGCCGCTCCCTCGCGGTACGGAGACCATCCTCGTTGTTGAGGATGCGCCGGCCGTTCGTGCCGTCACTCGGCAGGTGTTGGAGCGTCAGGGGTACACCGTTCTCGAGGCGCCGAACGGCGGGGCGGCGCTTGTCCTGGCGACGAAGCATCACGGCCCGATCCATCTCCTCCTGACGGACGTGGTCATGCCGGGAGTCAACGGGCGGCAGCTCGCAGAACAGCTGGCGCGGCCGCGACCCGACATGATGGTGCTCTTTACGTCAGGGTACACGGATGACTCCGTCGTCCGCCACGGCGTCCTGGAGTCGGGGATCGCCTATCTCCAGAAGCCGTTCACGCCCGACGGCGTCGCGCGCAAGGTGCGGGAGGTGCTCGACTCGTCGCGCGACTCGGGGCGGGGTCCATTGCGCCCGTGACGACGGCGTCCCCCGTCAGAATCCTCCTGGTCGAAGACAATCCGGGCGATGTCCTGCTCATCGAGGAGACGCTCGCCGGGAGGCACGGAGCGTTCGCGGTGGAAAGCGTCGAGCGGCTCTCCGCCGCGCTCACGCGCCTGGGCGCTGGTGGGATTGAAGTCGTGCTGCTCGACCTGAAGCTGCCTGACAGCGCCGGCCTGCGCACGTTCACCGCCGTCCAGGCCCAGGCACCGGACGTACCCATCGTCGTGCTCACAGGGCTGAGCGACGAAGCGCTGGCCGTGTCGACGGTGCGGGATGGCGCGCAGGACTATCTGGTCAAGGGACAGGTCGATGGTGACCTGCTCGGGCGTACGATCCGCTACGCGATCGAGCGCCACCACGTGCGGCGGCAGCTCGAGTCATCGGAGCAGCAACTGAGGGCTGCGCTCGAGCAAATCCGGAATCTGAATCAGGACCTGGAGCGCCGGGTGGCGGAGCGCACCAGCGAGCTCGCGGCTGCCTATAAGGAGCTCGAGACGTTTACCTACTCCGTTTCCCATGACCTCCGCGCCCCGTTGCGCCACATGAACGGCTTTGCGCAGATGCTCGCGGAACAGATGGGCAGCCACCTCTCACCCACTGCTCGCGACTCCCTGGAGCGAATCCAGCAGCGCGCGGTCCAGATGGGCGTCATGGTCGATGATCTGCTAAAGCTGGCGCGGCTGGGACGCCAACCGCTGAATCCTCGGCTCACCCCGCTGACCGAGATCGTCGGCGCGGTCATCGCCGAGCTCGAATCCGAAGTCGCCGGGCGGCCCGTCGAGTGGCAAGTCCGCAATTTGCCGGCGGTGGCGTGCGATCCAGGTCTCCTCGGCGTCGTGTTTACGAACCTGCTCTCCAACGCGGTCAAGTACACCCGACCGCGCGCGCTCGCGGTAATCGAGGTTGGCGAGACGACGCGGGACGGTGAGCGCGCCTTCTTCGTCAAGGACAACGGAGTTGGCTTCGACATGCAGTACGCCGACAGGCTGTTCGGCGTGTTCCAACGGTTGCATCGCAAGGAGGATTTCGAGGGGACAGGCGTCGGGCTGGCGACGGTGCAGCGGATCATCCACAAGCACGGAGGTCGGATCTGGGCCGAGGCCACGCCTGATCGCGGAGCGTCGTTCTACTTCACTCTCAACGCACCAGCACCTTCTTGAGGCGCACCCAAGGAACGGCGGGTTTTTACCGCTCACCGTCCCCTTCGTCGGACGACCCGTTCGGCGGGCGCACCGGCAGGCCGATCTGCCCGGCCCACTCGTCCGTCAGCTCGAACGTCTTGCCCATATCGAATCGCAGCACGCGCAGCCGCCGGGCCAGATCCTTGAGCGCCCAGAGGACCGTATGCTGCACTTCGACTGAGGACCACTGGCCGAACTCATTGTGACTCAGGTCGGCCTGTACGGCCTCGCCGACCCGAGCGGCGAATTGCCCATGGGGCTCCCCTGGCGGGGGCGGGGGGGGGGGGCGGAAGCTTGCCTGCCTTGCCGCCTCCGCACGCGGCGATCGTTGCTCTAAGGCGCGATTAGGGGCCGTGGTGAGGGCTTTTTGGGGCCCTGTCCCGTCGCCCCAGAGGACCCACTCGAGCGTCACGCCGGCAAGGCCGCGGTCCGTCGCTTTGGTCACTATCTGCCGGGCTATTTCCGCTGGAAACTTCTTGCGTTGGGGCCATTTCTTGACCGCGGCTTCCGTGACTGGCGGACCGATCTCCGCGGCGAACTGCCGGTAGGTCAATGAGATACCTTCCCACGGACTAAAGACGTCCAGCAGGATGGCCAGCCGTTCCGCTACGGGGCCCAGTTTGGCTCTCTTTCTGCCCTTGACAGAAGACAATGTTGTCCCATATTTAGTGACTATGTAGCGCTCTGTAGGCCCCCGATAATCGGACCAACTGGCTATAAGGTGTCGCCCATCACGGCCCTTGTCAAGACGCACCGCTACGTTTCCCGGCCGATACTCCCCGCCCCTCGAGGAGGCGCCGTCGTGTCCCGGCTGAGCGTAATCGCAATCTCCGAAGCGTTCAAAGAATTCTGGAATGATCTCGCCCTGGATCTCGGTGTCGCCATCGACGTCCTCGGCCCGGCGGAAGCCCTTACCCCCTCTCCCCTCCCCAAACCTGAGACGGTCGCCGTCATCCTGGCAGCGGGCGGCGCGGAGCGGGACGCGATCCAGTGGCTCGAGAGCCACAGGGTCCCGCAGGGACTGCCGGTGCTGGTTGTGGGGACGGATCCCGGGCGACGCACGGCCATGCAGGTCGTGGCCCGCGGTGCGAGCGACTACTTCGCGCTGCCGGCCGATCTCGAGATCTTCCGCAATGCGGTCGCGGCCGCACTCACCGGCGCAGGGGCGCGCGGGGCGGCCGCGGCGGGCGGTCCTGAGGAGGCGTTCGGCGGTATCGTGGGCGAAAGCCCGGCTCTCAAGAAGGATCTGGCCCGGGCGGCCCGACTCCTGCCCCACCGCAACGCGCACGCCCTGATCGTCGGCGAGACGGGGACCGGGAAGGAGCTCCTCGCGCGGGCGATCCACGCCGGCGGACCACGCCGCGGCGCCCCGTTCGTGGCCGTCAACTGCTCGGCCCTCCCGGAAAACCTCATCGAGTCGGAGTTGTTCGGTCACGAGCGAGGCTCGTTCACGGACGCCCATGCGGCCAAGCCGGGGCTGTTCGAGGTGGCGGACACCGGCACGCTCTTCTTGGACGAGATCGGCGACCTGCCCCTCAGTCTCCAGGCCAAGCTGCTGCGCGTGCTGGAGGACAAGGAGATCCGCCGGGTCGGAGGGACGAAATCGCGCACGGTGGACGTGCGCATTCTGGCGGCGACCAACGAGCGGCTCCCGGAGCGGATGCGCGAGGGAAGCTTCCGGGAAGATCTGTTCTTCCGCTTGAGCACGGTCGTGCTCCGGCTGCCGCCCTTGAGGGAGCGGGGCGACGATCTCATCCTCGTCGCCGAGGCGCTGCTCGAGCGGCTCGCCGGGGAGCACGATCTGCCCGTGCCTGCGCTGACGCCGGAGGTGTGCCACCTGCTTCGCGCCCATCCCTGGCCCGGAAACGTCCGCGAGCTGAAGAATGCCGTGGAGCGAGCGCTGCTGCTGTCGCCGGTCGGCCAGTTGAGCGCCGAGGAGCTCCTCCTCCCCGCGGCGCCGGAGGCGCAAGGTGAAGGACCGATTCCATTTCCCGCGCCGCTGCACAAGATCACGACCGCCGCCGTTCGTGCGACGGTGCAGCTGTGCGGCGGCAATCGCAGCGAGTCGGCTCGCCGGCTGCTGATCTCTCCGCGGCGCTTGCGACGTCTGCTGAACGGCTGCGGGGATGCGGACGCGGATTTCGACGCAGCCGACTTGGTGCAGCCGACCGGTTCGAGCTAGTGTCGTTCCCACCATTCACTAGTTCGTACCGACCCACCCCGGGGACGAAACGACCCAACGGCCCCGGTGCAGATATCAGGGCTCCTGGTCGCAAGTCCTGAGCGATCAAGGAGCTGGGTCGAACGCCAGCAGACGGAACGCTTCCTGCACTTCCGAGAGGCCGAAGGCTCGTCGTAGGCCGTCACCATGGACGCGGAGCATCGTATGGCCGTCCGCCATTGCCTGATCCCGCTCGCGCTGCTTGCCAGCGCAACCGCCGCAGCGTTGAGCTGCGGGGATCCATCTCCAGTTGGCGTGCAGACGCCGGCTCTGCGAGCGGCTCGGGCCAGCAACAAATCGCAGCCGACTGGGACCAGCAACAAGACCGGGCTGGTCGCGTGTTCCCAAACGTACGACTCCGTGACCAAGGTGATCGGCCCCGGGGGAGATACCCTGCAGGTCGGCCATCACATTCTGTGGGTCGATGCGCAGGTGCTCAGCGCCCCGGTGACGATCACCGCCGTGGCCCCCGCGGATACCGTGCGATGGGTTCGCTTCCAGCCCGACGGCCTCGTCTTCCCCGCCAGCTCCGCGGACCTAGCGAACGGATTGAGCGCGGGCGCAATCCTCTATACGAGCTACAAGGACTGCGGTTTGCCGACGAGCGATACGCTCCGTGTCGCCCAGGTCAGCGACGCACTGGCCATCCTGGGCTACCTGCAAACGTGGTCCCAAGTCAGACGGAATGCTTGGAGTCAAGCGAATCAATGGGTCGCGGGAGTGCTACCGCACTTCTCGAATTACGCAGTGGCCTGGTAGGACTCACATGATCTCGGAGAATCGTATGACCGTTCGACACGCCCTCATCCCGCTCGCGCTCACGCTGCTCGCCGTGGGATGCGCCGGATCGCATCCCACCGCGGTGCAGCAGCCGCCCGCCCAGGGCCCGCATTTTCTGCGGTGGGCGGGGAACTCGCCCCCGCAGTTTCGCGCGATCGATCCCCTCTCGGGGTCCGGCGCTGGCGGGGGGGGGGGTCTCTCATCCGGGTCCGGCGGGCTGAGTTTCGATCTAGCATCCGGGCCTGGTGGGCTCAGTCTCGGTCAGTCCACGGCGACGTTCTGGGCGGTCCGCGGGCAGGAACGGTCCGCTCAGATCAATTACCTCAGCGCCGCCGGAGACACCAGCTCTCCGTTCTTACGGCTCACGATCAGTGATCCGGCGTATGTCCCTGGGGTCGGCGACCTCGCGCCCGGCGACTCGGTACTCATCACGGTGACCATCGACACGGTGAATATCGGCGTGTCGCTCGAGCCGACGGGATTGCAGTTCGGCGATCCGGCCCAGCTGCAGATCTGGTACGGCGGCGCCGGCGGCGACTTGAACGGGGACGGCGTGGTGGACAGCGCCGACGCCCAGATCGAGAGCCGGCTGCTGGGGCTGTGGTATCGCGAGGGTGCGGACAGCGCGTGGACGCCAATCCGGGCGGCTCAGTCGCTCTCGGATAGGTCGTTCATTAGCCAGTTGCTGCACTTCTGCGACTACGAGGTTTCCTTCTCCGAATACGCCGTTTCCTGGTAGGGGAACACATGCGTTCGTCACCCCTGGGGTTGTACGGAGTGCGGCGGCTGAGGATCACGCCTCTCAACACGACCGAGGCGGGAGCGGCCCTGCCGTGACGTCCAAATCGCGTCGGTTCTCGAAGCGTTGTAGCAGTTCGACTCGTCCACCGCGGACTCCGCTACGTTCGGCGGTCGGCGTGGGCGGTCACCGGCCGGCAACGGCCATTCGCCACTGCGCGAACTATGCGGTGGCGTACTGAGGTGCGCGGCCATGGGACGAGGGTGTCGATGATATTCCCGAGTGTTGGGGGACAAATACGATGCACACGTCGTCAGTCGTAATCGAGAAGGCCCGGCAGCTCGCCGCGGCCGGTCACCACGCTGAGGTCGTCGAATACCTCGGCGCTCGAGCGGAGAACGAGCTCGAGGATTCGCCGAGCCTCGCGTTGCTGTACGGAACCGCGCAGGCGCGACTCGGGCGCCACGAGGACGGACTCCGGTGGCTGGATCTGGCGCTGGACCAGGCGCGCAAGCGGGACGACCAGGCGGTCGAGTGTCACGCGCTCAACGCGCGGGGCGCCATGGCCCTGGTCAGCGGGCGGATCGACGAGGCGGCGGACTATTGCACGCGGGCCCTCATGGTCGCCAGCCGGGACGGCGATCTGGCCACGACCGGCCGCTCCTCAAACAACTTGGGGATCATCAGTCACCTGCGGGGGCGGCACGCCGAGGCGATTGGGTCCTGGGAGATCGCCGTCGCCGCCTTCGAACGAGCCGGTTTGGGGCAGGGCGTCGCTGAGTGCCACCACAACCTGGGCATCACCTATCGAGAGCAGGGGGCGCTCGACCGCGCGCTGGCGGAAGCCGACCGGGCCGTCACGGAGGCCGCAGCGGCCGGGGATCAGACGCTCCGGGCGCTAGCGCTCCGGGGACGGGTGGAGATCCGCGTGGTCCGCGGTGAGCTGGAGCTGGCACGGCGCGAGCTGGAACAGGTTCAAGAGATCCGCAGCGGCTTGGCCGATCCCGTCGGCGAGGCCGAGGACCTGCGGGTCACGGCGTCGGTGCTGGCGGCCGAAGGCCAGATGGCGGCCGCCGAGCGGACCCTGCGCGAGGTGATCGGGCGGGCGGAGGCGCACCGGCGGCCTCAGCTCCAGGCCGAGGCGACGCGGGACCTCGTCGTGGTGCTGCACCGGACCGGGCAGACCGCCGACGCCCAGGCGGCTGCGCGGACGGCGAAGGCGATCTTCACCCAGCTGGGAGCCGAAGGGGAAATCCGCAATCTGGCCAGCTACGAGTGGGACGACGATTTCGCGGCGGAGCTGCGCCGCTCGCTCGAGCCGCTCCATGCGGCCCAGGAGTTGGCCGATGCGGGGCGCTACGCCGAGCTCCTCACGTACCTGGGCGGGCGCTTGCAAGACGAGCTCGAGCAGTCCCCCATGCTGGCCCTGCTCTACGGCATCGCGCACAGCCGGCTCGGCCGGCTGGACGTGGGCCAGCAGTGGGCCATGGTCGCGCTGTCGCGGGCGCGGGTGCTAGGGGATCGGATGCTGGAGGTGCGGGGGCTCAACGTCTGCGGCGCCATCGCGCTGGAGCGGGGCGGCATCGCCGAAGCCACGCACTTCTTCACGCAGGCGCAGGACGAGGCGATGCGGGAGAACGATATGGCCACCGTCGGCCGCTGCGCCAACAACCTCGGCATTATCGCCAACATGCAGGGGGACTACGGGCAGGCGGTCGGAGCGTACACCCGCGCGATCGCCGCGTACCAGAAGGCTCGCCACGAACGCGGCATCGTCGAGTCGGAGCACAATCTCGGGATCACGTACCGCGAGCAGGGACATCTGGACGACGCCCTGCAGGCCGCCGACGCGGCGGTGCTGGAGGCCGAGCGGTTGGGCGACCGGCGGCTCAAGGCCCAGGCCCTTGCGGGACGGGCGGAGATCCGGGTTGTCCGGGGGGAGCCCGAGCTCGCCATCCGGGAAGCGGAAAGCGCGCTGGCGCTGCACCGTGAGCTGCAGGACCCCGTCCTCGAGACGGAGGACCTGCGGATCCTGGCGGTGGCGCTGGGCATCGCGGGGAAGACACACGTCGCCGAAGACATGCTGCGCGAAGTCATCGACGTCGCGACGGCGCACGACCGGCCGCTGCTCGTCGCGACTGCCCAGCGTGATCTTGCGCAGATGCTGGCCGGCGAGGGCGAGGTCGTGGCCGCGAAAAAGCTGGCCGAGACAGCCTGCGCGACGTTCGAGCGGCTGGGGGCGAGGGTGGAGATCCGGAAGCTGGGGGCGCTGCTGGAAGATCCGGATTCTCCGGGACGGCCCACTGGGGCGCCCCGATTCGAGCCCGGGACTTCGTGGTCCCCGGAGATGGAGGGAGGGCTCTGAACTTGAAGGCCGTCCGTCTGTTCATGATCGCGCTGGCCGCCTCGGCGCTCGGGTGCGTCTCCGATCGCCCGACGCCGACCGGCATCGCCGCGAACCTGTCGAAGCAGACCGGCCTGTTGCAATGCAACTCGCTGCCCACAAGTTCCGTCAAGCAGACCATCGGTCTCGCGGGCGGCACGATGCAGATTGGCCCGCACGTCTTGGTGGTGCCGCCTGGCGCGCTCGCCGCGCCGGTAACGATCGCCGCCAAGACGGCGGGCGGCACCGGGAACGCCGTCGAGTTGAAGCCCGCGGGGTTGATCTTCCTGACGCCCGCGTACCTGACGCTCAGCTACGCGAACTGCAACACCGCCGCGCTGCCTGTCTCCAAGGAAGTCGCGTACACGACCGATTTGCTCGCAATCCTTGCGTTCGTGCCGTCGTCAGACAGCCCGAGCGCGCAGCAGGTCACCGGGCAGATCGCCCACTTCTCCAACTATGCTGTCGCCTGGTGAGCCGGCAATGAGCGGGCAGTCCGTGACGGCCGCCTGGACTTCCGGCCCATACCTCATGAGTCCGGCGCCCCGCGCGGCGGACCTGCTCCACGACGCCCGCGCGCGGGAGCGGGCCGCCTGCATCCCCGAGGCGGTCGCGTCGTACGAAGCGGCGATCGCCGCGGCCGAGCGCGCGGGAGAACAGGCGGTGTTGGCCGAGGCGCTCCGGCGCCTCGCCGTGCTGCGCCACCGTCAGGGCGCATCGCCTGAGGCGCGGGAGCTCTGTCGCCGGAGCCACGCCGTCGCGCGCGCCGCCGGCAACGATGTGCTCGCCGGCGAGGCCTTCAACACGCTCGGTGGCATCGACCTCGAGGCGGGCGCTCTCCCTGATGCCCGCAAGCACTTCCTCGACGCCGTGGAGCTCGGGGGGCGGAGCCGCGAGCTCCGCGCGCGCGCCGAGCAGAACCTCGGCATCCTGGCGAACATCCAGGGCGACTTCGAGGAAGCCCTGGCGCGCTACGGACGGTCCCTCGAGGCCTACCGCGCCTCGGACGACGAGCACGGCTGCGCGATCGCCTATCACAACCTCGGGATGGTGAGCGCGGACCGTGAGCTGTGGGATGAAGCGGAACGCTATTACCGGGAGAGTTACCAGATCGCGCAACGCGCCGGCGACGTCTACTTGCAGGGGCTCTGCCTGCTGAACCGCGCCGAAGTGCATGTGGCGCGCCAGCGGTTTGCGGACGCCCTGCGGGACGCGGAGGCCGCGCTGGTCACCTTCGAGGAACTCGGCGACCGGGCGGCGAAGGCGGGGGCCTATCGAGTCATCGGCGTCGTCTACCGCGAGACCGGCCGCCCGGCGCTTGCCGAGTCGCGCCTCAACACGGCGATCGAGTTCGCGGTCGCCGCGAGCTCCGTCCTGAACGAAGCCGAGGCGTCGCGGGAGCTGGCCCTGCTCTACCAAGCGATGGGACGGAACCAGGAGGCGCTCTCGCTGCTGAACGTCGCGCACCGGCTGTTCCGGCGGCTGGACGCGCGGGTGGAGCTGGTCCACGTGGACGGGAAGCTGGCCGACCTCGTGGGAACCTACCTGGCGGTGGTGCGGGACTGGGGCCAGTCGATCGAATCCAGCGACAGCTACACGTTCGGGCACTGCGAGCGCGTGGCGCGCTACGGCGTCGCGGTCGCGCGGGCCCTGGGGATGGACCAGCGCGCCCAGACGACGGTCCACCTCGGCGCCTACCTCCACGACCTGGGGAAGGTGCGCGTCCCACACCAGATCCTCGGCAAGGCCGGCCCGCTGACGCGTGACGAGTTCGAAGTCGTGCAGAACCACCCGATCTGGGGCATCGAGCTGCTCGGCGACGTCGAGTTCCCCTGGGATATCAAGCCCATCATCCGCTGGCACCACGAGCGCTACGACGGGACGGGATACCCGGATCGCCTGCGGGGAGACCAGATTCCGCTGTCCGCGCAGATCGTGGGGATTGCCGACGTCTACGACGCGATGACCACCGCGCGCCCGTACCGTCCAGCGTACTCGCGCCAAGCGGCGCTGGCGAAGATCAAGGGCTCCCGCGGGTTGTGGTCGGAGGCGGTCTACAGCGCCTTCCTCACGTCGCTGGCCCAGCCGCAGGCCTCGGAAACGGAGGTCCCGGCAGTCCCGCGTCTCACCGTTTAACGCTGGCGGGGCCCCCGCACCCCGCCTATCGTGTACGAGGCTCCCCTCGGATCGTCTGAAAACGACCAACGCGACCAACGCGAGACCGACCACCTTCCGTAGCGACTGTTCGCATCGCCTCGCAGTCGCGGGCCTCGCTCTGGCCGGCGCGGTCGCGTGCCATGAGACGCCCAATCCCCGCTCCGGCGGCGTTCCCCCGCCGCCGTTCGGGCACGTGTTCGTCGTGGTCTTCGAGAACACCAACTACGCGAGCGTCGTGGGCACCATGGCGATGCCGTACCTCGACACCCTCATCGGCCAGTACGGCCTCGCCACGCAGTACTACGCCAATACGCATCCGTCGATCGGCAACTATTTCATGCTGACGGTCGGCCAGATCATCACCAACAACGACGGTTACACCGACACGATCACGGCCGACAACAT
This sequence comes from Gemmatimonadota bacterium, assembly GCA_003223415.1. Lineage (GTDB taxonomy): Bacteria > Gemmatimonadota > Gemmatimonadetes > Gemmatimonadales > GWC2-71-9 > 13-1-40CM-70-15. Next base: position 1,133 of record QHUY01000068.1, on the reverse strand, counting down.
CGTCCGCCACCTGGTGGCGGCTGGGAAGTCGTGGAAGTCCTACGCGGAGGATCTCCCCTCCGCGGGATACACAGGCGACGGGCCGGGGAAGTACGCTCGGAAGCACAACCCCCTCACGTACCTCGCGGACGTGATCACCGACTCCCTCCAGAAGAAGAACCTCGTGCCGTTCACCCAATTCGCGATCGACCGCGCCGCCGGCGCGCTGCCGAGCTACTCGTTCATCGTCCCGAACCTCTGCCACGATGCGCACGACTGCGCCCTCGATTCGGCGGATACCTGGCTGCACGACAACATCAAGCCGCTCATCTCGAGCACTGGGTTCCAACAGGATGGGCTCTTGATCATCGTCTTCGACGAGTCTAGCAGCGACATCAGCCACGGCGGCGGGCGCATCGTCTGGGTCGCGGTGGGCCCGAAGGTGAAGCCCGGCTACCGGTCGGCCGCGTTGTACCAGCATGAGAGCACGCTGCGCTTGACGATGGAGGCGCTGGGACTGACCGGCTCCCCCGGCGCGGCGGCGACCGCGCCGAAGATGGGCGAGTTCCTCACGCCCTGACGAAAGCGTCCAGGCCCTTCACCCTGCGGCAGGGTGCGGGCCTGTGCGGCAAGCGCTAGGGCGACGCCGTTGGACCACCCGAACCCGTCCTGCGTCGGGTACTCGCCACCGCCGGCCCGCCGATTCAGGTCCGCCACGTCGTACTTCTCCATCATCCTGCCTGTCGAGCGATACGTGCGCCGGTTCAGGGTGAGCCAGCGATCGCGGGCGGCGTCGGCGAGGTCGGCGCGGCCGTAGCGGCGAACCGCCTCGATCGCCAGCCACTGCAAGGGCGGCCACCCGTTGGGGGCGTCCCACTGCTGACCCGAGGCGATCACGGTCGTGACGAAGCCGCCGGGCTTCAAGAAATCCCGCTCGAGCCGGGCGGCTACCGCGCGACCCTGCTCGGCGGTGGCGAGCCCAAAGTACAGCGCAGCGGCGGCCGCCAGGGTGGGACGGTCCGTCACGCGCTCGCCGCTGCGCCAACGGACGTCGTAGAAGAACCCGCCGGCGGAATCATACGCGGCCGCGAGCAGGGCCCGGCGACGGTCCTCGGCCGCCCGGGCGAACCGATCCGCGACCTCCCTGTCGCCCG